>JAUIIK010000123.1 GCA_030431755.1 Chloroflexia bacterium | reverse complement strand
GTCTCGTGATGGGATGGGCGTGATTGCGGCGCTAGCGGGGGAGATGGAAAGCTGAGTTTGTAGGTTGTAGTGCGTAGTTTGTAGGAAGAGCGCAAGCGAGACCGCCCGGGCTCTTCCTACAAACTACAACCTATGAACTACGAACTACCTGCCTACCGGTAGTCCACCACGATGTCGCCGGACTTCATGACGAACTGGATGTCACGGAGTGCGCCGATGTCGTGGAGAGCGTTGCCGTTGACGGCGAGGACGTCGGCGCGCTTGCCTTCGGCCAGGGTGCCGTACTCTTCGGTGCCGATCGCCTTGGCGGCGACGCTCGTGGCTGTCGCGATGGCCTTCTCGTTCGAGTAGCCGATGTACTCGACCAACATCTCGAGGTCGAGCTGGAAGTCGTCGAAGCGAGTCAGCGTCACGCCAGCGTCGTTACCGGAGACGAACTGGACGCCGAGGTCGGACAGACGCCGCAGATTGTCGGTGCGGCGCTCGCGCATGTTGGCCCAGCGTGCAGGCAGCTCGATGCCGGCCTCCATCGCGGCCTGGCGGGCGCGCTCGCCGGTGCTGAGCGTCGGGCAGACGTAGATGCCCTTGTCGGCGACGCCGTGCGCGACATCTTCCTCGTACTCCACGCCGTTCGGGGTCATAAAGGAACAGTGCTCGATGGTCGTGACCTCGGCGGCGATGGCGTTGCGGATGCCCGGCGTGCCGTGGCAATGCGCGGCGATCTTGCGGTTCAAGCGCCGTGAGTCGTCGGCCAGCGCGACGAGCTCCTGCTCGCTGAACTGGGCGTTCTCCGGGAAGGTATTGGGCGTCAGGCCGCCGCCGGTCGCCATGACCTTGATGAAGTCCGCGCCGGCCTTGACCTGGTTGCGGACGGCCTTCTTGATGTCCTCGACCGAGTCGACCTCGACGCCGATGTAGTAGCAGTGGCCGCCGGTCGAGGTCAGCACCTGGCCAGCCGCCCAGACGTGCGGCGCTTCGATGACGCCGTTCTCGGAGGCTGTCCGCAGCGCGAAGGCCACCTCGTTCGGCGCGCCGCAGTCACGCACGGTCGTGACGCCGGAGCGGATAGCCTTGCGGAGATTCTCGATGGCCCGGACCATCTTCATCTCGTGGGTATCGTTCAGCGCGTTGTCGAGCACATCGTGGTCGGCGCTGAACGTCATGTGGGTGTGCATGTTGATCAAGCCGGGCAGTATCGTCGCATCACCGAGATCAGTCGCGCTGCTTGCGCCGCTCCCGAGGTCCGACTTCTTGCCCATGGCCGTGATCTTGCCGTCGTCGATGGTGATGAAGCCATCTTCGATCGTCGTCTCATCGCCATCGAAAATACGCGCCGCCAGGAATGTCGTTGCCATATCTCCTCTATCCCTCCAGACTCATCATTCCATGAGCGCCTATCGTCGCATGGAAGCGGGGAATTAGGGAAGAGGCTGTGGGTGAGTTTGTAGGTTGTAGTAGGTAGTTTGTAGTTGGGAACCCTCACCCCCAGCCCCTCTCCCAACTCTGGGAGAGGGGAGGAAATCCAGGACAAGTCATGGCTGCGCTCCCAAATCTCGACTCTTGCACCCCTCTCCCAATCCTGGGAGAGGGGCCGGGGGTGAGGGCGGCTGTTTCCTACAAACTACGCACTACAACCTACAAACTCACTCCCCGCCTCACCCAATATGCACCGTCGTCTCCGGATAGCGGAAGCGGGAGCGGCGGCGGCGTTGGGCGAGGGCGTAGCCGAGCGTCAGCGGGCCGAGCCGGCCGATGAACATGGTGGCGACAAGGAGGAACTTGCCGGGCGTCGACAGATCGGGCGTCAGACCGGTCGATAGCCCGTTCGTCGCCTGGGCGCTGACCGACTCGAAGAGGATCGCCACAAACGGGGGATCGATCCCGTAGAGGTGTTCGGTTGACGCGAGCGCGAGCGTCAGCGCGAAATTGATGACGATGAAGAGCATCACCAGCGCCGTCGCCCGCGTGACGAGCGCCAGCGGGATGCGGCGGTTGAAGATCTCGGGTTCCTCGCGTCCTCGTATCTCCGACAGCACGGCGATCAGGACGACGGCGACGGTGGTCATCTTGATGCCGCCGGCGGTCGAACCTGATGCGCCGCCGATGAACATCAGCCCGATCCAGGAGAAGGTTGTCACGGTGCTGACAGCCGAGAAGTCGGTGGTTGTGAATCCGGCGGTCCGGCCGGAGACCGACTCGAAGAGCGCCTGCAGAGGCCGGGTCCATTCCGGGCTGTGGCTCATCGCGCCGTTCCACTCGGCGGCGAGGAAGAAGGTCATCCCAAGTCCGGTCAGGATCAGGTTGAAGGTCAGGACAATACGCGTATTCACCGAGAACGCTCGCCAGCGGCGGTTCTCGGAGACATCGTGGAAGGCCAGGTAGGAGAGCGCCCCAGCCTGGATCAGCACGATGAAGACGAAGTTCAGCGCGACCGCGCCCTCGAACGCGGTCAGCGACTGGAAGCCGCCCTGGAGATCGAAGCCGGCGTTGCAGAACGCCGAGACCGAATGAAAGATGCCATGCCAGAGCGCGTCCAGCGGGTCGCGGTCGCGCATGAACAGCAAGGTCAGCAGCAGCGCGCCCGTCGCTTCGATGATCAGGGTGAAGCGCGCGATTCGGCCGGCCATGTCGACCGAGTCGCTCAATGAGAGTGTCGGCAGATTGTCGCTGATCATCATCTGGTGCCGCAGGCTGCTGACACCGCCGCGCAGCGTGCTGAGGACGATGCTTGCGCCGACCATGAAGCCGAGTCCGCCGATCTGAATCAAGACCAGGATCACGACCTGCCCAAACCAGCTCCAGTGCGTCGCGGTGTCGACGGTCACCAGCCCGGTGACCGCCAGTGCCGACATCGAGGTGAAGAGGGCGTTCGGCAACGAGGTGGATTCGCCGCTCCGGCTTGCCCAGGGCAGCATCAGCAACGCCATGCCGATGAGCGCGATAGCGGCAAAGATGCCGATAAAGAGGCGCGCGTGATAGACGTCTGTCGGCTGCCGGCGCTGGCGGTCGGGTTTGGGAATATCGATAACGCGGGTCGCCTGGATGCGGCGGCGGATAATCCGGTCGCCGGGCCGTCGTGCTGATCGTCTCGGCCGCTCTCCCCCGCTGATCCTGGGCCTGACCTTTTCCGGGATCTGTCATCGCTAACTGCAAGACTCCACCATACTCGCAACGGGTATAGGTTGACGAGGGCGGCTCAGTTGGTTGCAGCAGCTAGCCGATGTGGACCCGCATCTCCGGGAAGCGATAGCGGACCTGCTGCTCGCGCTGGGCGAGGGCGTAGGCGACGGTGAGTGGGCCGAGGCGGCCGGCGAACATAGTCAGCATGATGATGTACTTGCCGGCCGTCGAGAGCTCCGGGGTAATGCCGGTCGAGACACCCACCGTCGCCTGAGCGCTCATGACCTCGAAGAGCACAGCTGAGAAGGCCGGCCCGTTGCCGTAGTTCTGTTCGACCGCCATCAGGGTCAGCGACATCGTGAAGTAGATCAGGATGAAGAGCGTCGCCACCGTCATGGCGCGCAGAATCACCGGAATCGGAATGCGCCGGTTGAAGGCTTCCGGGTGGGTCTTGCCGCGCACCTCTGAGAGCACCGCGATCATGATGACGGCGAGGGGCGTCAGCTTGAGGCCGCCGGCGGTCGAGCCGGACGCCCCGCCGATGAACATCAGCGCCAGCCAGGCGTAGTCCGTCACCGTCGTTGCCGTCGAGAAGTCGACCGTCGCAAAGCCTGCCGTGCGCGCCGAGACTGCCTGGAAGAGCGCCTGGAGCGGTTTCGATGATGCCGGGGTGTCGGCCATGGCGCTGTTCCACTCGGCCGCCAGGAAGACGACCGTGCCGAGCACGATCAGGATTGCGTTGAAGGTCAGTACCAGCTTGGTGTTGCCGCTCAACCGCCGCCAGCGCCGTTGCTCGGCGATGTCGTGGAATGCGAGGTAGGAGAGCGAACCCGCCTGGATCAGCACGATCAGGACGGCGTTGAGGAAGAGCGCGCCCCTAAACGCGGTGAAGGAGTCGAAGTTGCCCTGGAGGTCGAAGCCGGCGTTGCAGAAGGCCGAGACCGAGTGGAATATCCCGTGCCAGAGGGCGGTCGGGGGATCGCGTTCGCCGAGGAAGTAGAAGGTCAGCAGGACCGCGCCGGCTGCTTCGACGGCAAAGGTAAAGCGCGCTATCCGGCGGGCCATCTCGACGGCGTCGCGGATTGAGAGCGTCGGGATGTTGCCGCTGATGAGGAGTTGATGGCTGAGCCGTCCGCGGCCACGGGTGAGCAGGCTGAGAATCAGGCTGGTGCCGACCATGAAGCCGAGCCCGCCGAGCTGGATCAGGATCAGCAGGATGAGCTGACCGAACCAGTTCCAGTGCGTGGCGGTGTCCAGCGTTACCAGGCCGGTGACCGACAGCGCCGAGACCGCCGTGAATAGCGCGTCCGTTGGCGTCGTCGCCTGGCCGTCGCGGCTGACCCAGGGCAGCATCAGAAGCAGCGACCCGGCCAGCAGCATCAATGTGAAGATGGCGACGAAGAGCCGCGCTTGAAACTCCGCGGTCGAGCGCCGGGCAGGGTTCCGCGGCGGCGGGAGCTCAATGACCTGGCGCGGATCGATTCTGCGCCGGATGACGCGATCCCCCGGGCGCTCGGGGGGATCCCGGCGTGGTTCGTCGGATGAAAAGGCGGAGTGACGGTCGTCAGACTCAGTCGTCGCCGGAAACTCCCAGGGGTGGTGTCGATTGGCCGTAGAGCGGCAAGCGGTGCCGGTCTGGAATCGCCGTCGCCGCGTTGGGCGCTGCGATCAGTGTGAGCGGCGCAACGCTCTCGTCAGTCTGCTCATAGATGCGTTTCTCGAACTCAGCCCGGTAGTACTGCAGGAAGCCCATCACCGGCGCTGGCGCGGCGACGCCGAGGCCGCACAGCGAGAGCTCGACCATCGCCTGGCTGTGACGCTCGATGAGCTCGATATCGCCCGGCCTGCCCTGGCCGTTGAAGATGCGGCCGAGAATCTCGACCAGCGCCGGGCAACCCAGCCGGCAAGGCGTGCACTTGCCACAGCTCTCCCACCGGCTGAATTCGGTCAGGTAGAGGGCAAACTCGACGACGTCGACGGTATCGTCGAAGACGACGAAGCCGCCGGAACCGAGCATGCCGCCAACCTCGCGCAATGATTCGAAGTCGACCAGCAGATCCTTCAACATCGGGCGCGTCACCGGGCCGGCCGAGATCCCGCCGGTCTGGAGACCGGCGAACTCATAGCCCTCTTGCATCCCGCCGTAGACATTGAAGATGAGGTCGTAGAGCGACATGCCCATCTCGACCTCGACGACGCCGCTACGCTCGGTGCGGCCCTGCATCGTCACCAGCTTCGTGCCTTTGCTGCGCTCGGTGCCGAGCCCGGCAAACCACGCGCCGCCGTTGTTGATGATATGCGGCACGTTCGAGAGCGTCTCGGCGTTGTTCAGCACCGTCGGCCGGTTGAGGTATCCGACGACCGTCGGGTAGGGCGGCTTCGTGCGTGGCTTGGCCTGCTTCCCTTCGAGGGATTCCAGCAGCGCCATCTCCTCGCCGGCGATGTATGCGCCACTGCCGAGGCGGGTGCGGACGTGGATACTCTGGCCTGTTCCGAGGACATTGTCACCAAGCAAGCCCAGTGCGTAGGCCTGCTCGACGGCGATATGGAAGCGGTCGACGGCCAGGAAATGCTCGCCGCCGATGTAGTTGTAGCCAGTCTTCGCGCCGATCGCGTAGCAGGCGATCATGATGCCTTCGAGCAGCTGGTGTGGGCAGCTCTCGATCAGCCGGCGGTCCTTGTAGACATTCGGTTCACCCTCGTGGGAGTTGACGACGACGTACTTCGTCTCAGCCTGGGACTCGCGGCCGCCGCCCCACTTGAACCCGGCCGGGAAACCAGCCCCGCCGCGACCGCGCACGTTGGCCGTCGAGACCTCCTCGATGACTTCCTCAGGCGTCATCTCGGTAATCGCTTTGACGAAGGCGCTGTAGCCCCCGGCGGCGATGTACTCGTCGATGTTTTCAGGGTCGACCACCCCGGCGTCCCGGAAGAGGACCCGGTGCTGACGGCTGAAGAAGGGATGATCGCTCAGGGGTTGGTGGCCTTCGAAGGGCTCGTCGGCGCGGGTCCCGATGCCCCACTCGCCGTGGTAGCGGCCCTCGGCAACGGCGGCAGCCAGCGCTTCCGCGCGTTCCGGCGTGATATTGCCGTAGAGGACGGCTGGGCCGTCGGGCCCTTCGATCTCCACGGATGGGTCCGCCCAGGACCAGCCACCGCTGCCGACGGTTCGCAAGAGATAGTCGGCGTTGAGGCGCTCCAGCTCGCGTGCGAGTGTCGCGAGCACATCGCGGACACCCTTGGCGATAGAGTCTTCACTGACGGCGACGGTGAGGACCCACTTGCCTGCGCGGGCTTCAGCCAGCCGCGATCGTGCTGTGTTGATATGTGCGTTGAAATCGGCTGGACTCTTCAGCACCCCGGCCCCCTTGTACGCCAGTTCGGGCGGTGAATACGGCTGCATCCCCGCGAGCGGCCAATGATCGTGCTTGCACCTGCAGCCGGAACATCGTGAATGTTAGCACAATCTCGGCCACCTCCCGGTGCTACGATCCATCCATATCAGGCAAGCAAATCCACGGCTCTTTCAGGAAGGCAAACGCAACGATGAAACTAGGGATTACCGGCGGAGTCGCGCCGGGCGGTGACTGGAGTCAGGCGGTCCGGACGGCCAGGTTGGCCGACGAGCTTGGCTACGACGCGATTTGGCTCGGCGAGACCTGGGGCCACGAGCTCTTCACCTCGATGGGCGACCTCGTCCACAACACCGAACAGATCAAGATCGGCGCGGGCATCGCCAACGTCTTCACCCGCTCCGCCGCCCTGATCGCGATGTCGGGGGCGACGCTCGATGAGCAATCCGGCGGCCGTATCCTGCTTGGCCTCGGCTCTTCCGGTCACATCGTCATCGAACGGCTGCACGGTGTCCCTTTCGAGAAGCCGCTGACACGCATTCGCGAGTACACGGAGATCATCAATATCCTGATGCGCGGCGAGCGCCTGAACTACAGCGGCGATATCTTCGACTTGCAGCAGGGTTTCCGGCTGCGGATGAACCCGATCCGCGATCATGTGCCGATTTATGTCGCTTCGATTACACCGAAGAGTCTCCAGCAATCGGGTGAGATCGCCGACGGTATCCTGCCGATCTACTGGCCCGGCAGCAAGTACCGCTGGTTGCGTGAATTGCTCGATGAAGCGTCGGTGGCGGCCGGGCGCGCACCGGGTTCCTGCGCCATCGCCCCCTACATCACGACGGCGCTCGTCGAGGACGAGTCCGAGCGCGATGAGATGCGTCTCGCGGCCCGGCGGCCAATCGCCTTCTACATCGGCCGCATGGGTAGGTTCTACGCCGAGCATCTCGATCGCATGGGCTGGCCGGAAGAGGTCGCCAACGTCCGCGCGGGCTGGGAAGACGGCCACGATTCTGCCGCTGCCGGCGTCACCGACGAGATGGTCGACGAGACCGCCCTGGTTGGCACCGCCGACGAGATCGCCGCCAAGCTCGAACAGTGGACCGCGGACGGCCTCGACGAGCCCGTCCTCGGCATCGCCGGCGACGAGGCGAAGAAGGAGCGTACCCTGCGCGCACTGGCTCCGCTGCTTGGGAGCTAGCGCGCGAACATCTCTTCGAAGACAGTGCCGCGCTTCCAGATGTCTCGCTTTGGGCTGTACCTCGATCTATCCATGACTGTCCGTGCGTACATGGCCCTGTCACCTTCCCCCGACTCTTCTGATGCGGTTGGATGAAAGGCAATCGCTGAGGGAATTCTGAAGGAGAGGGGCAGATGGAGCTGGAGATTTTCGGAGATGGCGAGGAGCTGCTGGAGGTAGCAGTACGTGCCATCATCATGTACATCTTCGCGGTCACGTTGCTGCGGATGTTCGGCAAACGAACCACCATGACGACGGCGGGCTTCGATCTGATCGTGACGGTCGCGCTCGGGTCGGTGCTGGCGTCGACGATCGTCTCGACGAGCCGGCCAATCGTCCACGGCATGCTCGGTATCCTCGCACTGGTTGCCATGCAGTGGCTCGTCAGTATGGGTGTCTCGCGAAGCACGACCGTCGAACGCGTCGCGGTCAGTCCGGCGCGTATGCTCCTGCGGGACGGCCAGATCCTACGCTCGAATTTGCTTGATGAGCGGCTGTCGGTCGAGCAGCTGGAGCAGAGCATCCGGCAGAGCGGCAACGGTGACAGGGACGATCTGCGGGCGGCCATCCTCGAAAGCAATGGCAACGTCTCGGTCATCCAGAAGACAGAGGAGCCCCAGGAACTGGTCGTCAAGAAGGAGATCGGTTCTCGAGCTCTTTAGCCCAGTGGCCAGCGTACTGCTCAAGATGCGATTCTTAGCCTGACTTCCTCATCGGAGGAAGCTCCGTATACTTGCCTGGAGCCCGTTGGGGAAGGAGTAGGTCATGAGCGGTAAGGCGGTCTATCGTCCTGATGACGTTATCTCTGGACTTCCGTCTCTCATGCTCCCGTTGCTTGAGGAGCCATCGCCGGAGGAACTACGAAGGCGCCAGGATCTTGTGAAACGTGCGCGGGAACTGCGAGAGGCCATCCGAAGTGAGAGCGGGCCACTGCCCGTTTCAACTGGCGAACTCAAGCACGAGGGACGTGAAGAAGAGCACGTGTGACTCGAGGATCGCGCCCCAGCTACGTAGTAGACGCTTCGATTGCTATGAAGTGGTACCTACCTGATGAAGACTTCGCACAGGAGGCAGACACACTGCTTACCGCCTTCAGCCTCGGACAGGTTGCCCTGATATCCCCTCATCATATTCACTATGAGGTCTCGAATGCCTTACGCACGGCTGTTCATCGTCACCGGTTGGCGGAGGCTCGTGCCCGGCAAGCAATGCTTGAGTTTCTTGAACTCGAAATTCCGACGGTTGTCGGTACGCAGTTGATCGTCCGCGGCTGGAGTAGCGCGTTGCAATACGATTGTGCGCTCTATGACGGACTGTATGTTGCCCTGGCTGACATGATGGGTTCGCAACTCATTCATGCCGATGGACGGCTACGAAACACGCTCGCGCAGCGATTTCCACTTGAATTGTGGGTTGAGGATTTTGAGTTAGGCGTAGCCTGAAGATAAATGGCGGCCAGGCTCACTACCGTGAATGTCGATATCTTTTGCGGCTGGAAGTCCACATGAGCGAGAAAGCGATGAGCTGTCATGCGTTCTGACGGTAGGTCTGCTGTAATGGTGTCTATCTCTGTTTCATTCTCATTGCTTCCTATTCTGCCCGCTAGAACCATCAGAATTGCAGGAGTTGCTTTCGAATGATCCAAATACAAGACCGCGCGCCGGATCTGATTCTGACCGATGCCAAGATCACGACGATGGATGCGGAGCTGCCGGAGGCCGAGGCGCTGGCGATCAAAGGGCGGCACATCCTCGCCGTTGGCAGCGCGGCCGAGATCGAGGCGCTGGCCGGCGATCAGACGCCGGTTGTCGCGCTGCGTGGCCGCCGGGTCATTCCGGGGATCAATGACACCCACAACCATCTGTTGAGCACCGGCGCAGTCCTCAACGAGGTGTCGCTCTACCACGCGCGCTCGATTGCCGATATCCAGGAAGCGGTTGCGAAGGCGGTCGAGGCTGCCGAGCCCGGCGCCTGGATCCTCGGGCGCGGCTGGGACGAGAGCCTGCTCCGTGATGGCCGCTTCCCCAACCGGCAGGATATCGACGAGGTCGCGCCAAATAATCCGGTTGTGCTGGAGCGGGTCTGGAACATGCTGCTGGCCAACAGCGCCGCCCTCGCCGCCGCCGACATCGGACGCCACACACCCGATCCGCCCGCCGGGCAGCTCTATGCCGGACGCATCGTCCGCGATCATCTGGGCGACCCGACCGGGATATTCCGCGATCGCGCCAAGCAGATGATCAAGGATGTCATCCCGGCCCGGACGATGGCCGAACACGAGCAACACATCCGCACCGCCTGCCACGCCTACAACGCGCTCGGGATCACATCGGTCGCCGAGCCGGGCCTGATACCCGAACAGCTGCGGGCTTTTCAGAACGTCCGCACTGCCGGAGATCTGACCGTCCGAACGTCGCTCTGCCTGGCCGGCTGGGGCGCGAGTATGGAGCCGCATGAGGAGATCCTCGAAGAGCGCTTCGAGCATGTTGGGCTTTTCAGCGGCTTTGGTGACGATCTGCTGCGGCTCGACACGATCAAGTTCATGCCCGACGGGGGGATGGGCGACCGCACGGCGCTGATGTTTGAACACTACCTCGATGAACCCGATAACTTCGGCCAGTTCGTCGTCTCCGAGGACGAGCTATTCCGACGCGTGCGCTGGGTGCATGACCGCGGCTGGTCGATTGATAGTCATACCTGCGGCGACCGTATGCAGGAGATCGTCGTCCGCGCCTATGCCGAGGCGCAGACAGCCAACCCCAACCCGCACATCCGCCATCGTATCCACCACGGCTACTTCCCGACGGAGCGGACGCTTGAGATCATGCGCGAGCACCGCTTCCCGGCCCTCGCGACGATCCCCTTCGTGACCAATCTTGGCGAGAGCTATGTCGCCAGCGTCGGAGCGGAGCGGGCTGCGCGGACGATGCCACTGCGAACCTATCTCGAAGCCGGCGTGCCGCTGGCGCTCGGCTCCGACTCGCCGGTGACGACCTATAACCCCTTCGTCGGCATCTACAGCGCGACGACCCGCAAGACAGTGACTGGCCGGGAGCTTGGCCCGGAGGAGTGCATCAGCCGCGAGGAGGCCTTGCGGCTCTATACCGCGACCAGTGCCTGGGTGACCTTCGAGGACGACATCAAGGGCACGTTGACGCCCGGCAAGCTGGCTGACATCGCTGTGCTCGACCGCGATCTCTTCGCTGTGCCGGACGAGGATCTCTTCCGGATCAACAGCGCCCTGACGCTCGTTGGCGGCGAGATCGTCCACGATGCGCTGGGGGATACGGCGACCTGGGGCTAGGGCCGCGCTCAATCCACGAGTGCATTTCGTTCGTAGAAGGATAGGGACCGACGATGCTGCCGAACTCGTCGCCCCTTCCTTCCCTTCCTTCTGGGAGACCCCGGCCCCTGGCATCCCAGCCTCAGCGGGTCGGGGTTTGCCCGTTAACCAGCAAGTCCATTCCACATAGATTAGCCGGCGTTGCCTCCGTTCATGTTCATGTAGCGGGAGCTTGAAACGCTCCTGTAACGCCGCCTCTCCAGTTGTTGTGCCTCTGAAATCGCCGTGGCGTTACTGTCAGGATGGTGAATTCCAGACAGGCAGAGGAGGCAACATCATGCAATCCGTCATCATCTATGAATCCATGTGGGGGCATACCGCGGCTATTGCCCGGGCCGTTGCCGGGCAGCTCGAACAATATGGGCCGGTGAAGCTGGTGTCGGTGCTTGACGCCACACCCTCGACGCTCGACGGCGCTGATCTGCTCGTGGTCGGCGGGCCGACGCACGTCCACGGCATGAGCCGGCCGTCGACGCGCGCCTCGACGGCCGAGACGGAAGCGATTCCCGGCGCGGCGACCGGGCCGGGTGTCCGTGAGTGGCTCGACACGATTCCACATGTCAAGGGCCGTTGGGCCACCGCCTTCGACACCCGCATCGACAAACCCCGCTGGCTCGTCGGCGCAGCGAGTGGCGGCATCGGACGTGCCCTGCGAAAGCACGGTTACCGTATGGTCGTCCCGGCTGAGAGCTTCGTCGTCACCGACAGCGAGGGACCGCTGAAGGCCGGCGAGATTCAGCGAGCCGCGGCCTGGGCCGATGTTGTCGGCCGGCGAGTTGCCGAGAAGCTCGAAGCGCGAGCGCTGGCTCATTAGTTCACAGTCGAGGTTTCCATGACCACCGGGCGTGGCCTGTTCCACACCGTGCCGCGCCCGGGCCCTCGGTTTAGTCCGGGCGGCTGATTTGCTGCAGGATTTCGAGGCCATCCCACTCCCCGGCGCGTTCCGTAATCAGGCCACCGGTGATGGTGAGCATCTCGATGCCGTGGAACGTCACCTGCCTGCCGGTTGGCAGCAAGCCGAGGAATTCGCCGCGGTGCGTGCCGGTGGCTGTCCAGCGCACGGCAACCTTGCCGGCTTCGACATCGACAAGTAGATCGTCGACCTCGGCGTAGAAGTCGGGGAATGCCCGGTAGAGCGCACGGATGCCTTCGACGTTCTGTGCGCCGGTGCCCGGCTGTCCGTCGGGGGTGGCGAATGGGCTGCTGAAATCGACGAAGTCGGGCGCGTACAGCGCGAGCACCCCGTCGGTGTCGCCCTCGCGCCAGCCGAGCTCCATCCAGCGGAGCGCAATTGCTTCGAGGTCCTCACGTAACGGCATCCCATGTCCTCTCACTGCGTCACCGACCATCCAGCGCCGCGCTATGATACGCGCCCTGAGAGGGGGCACACGTGTCAGACCAGGATGCCATCATCGAACTTACCCGCAAGCTCGTCGCTAGCCCGAGCCATGCCGCAGTCGGTGAGAAAGCCGTCGCGCTGGTGGCGCGGGAGGCACTGAGCGAGGCCGGCTACGAGGACGTGCGGATAGACGAGTTAGGCAACGTCACCGGTGTCATTCCCGGTGACGGCGATGATTATGTCGTCTTCGACGGCCATCTCGACACCGTCGGAGTTGGCGACGCGGATGCCTGGATGACCGACCCCTTCAAGGCGACGAAGATCGGCGACCGGCTGCATGGTCGCGGCACCGCCGACACGAAGGGCGCGGTCGCCGCGATGATCGTCGGCGTTGCGCGCTTGAAGGACCGGCAGCCAGCATGCAACATCGTCGTCTCGGCCAGCATCGCCGAAGAGCTCGTCGAAGGCCACGCGCTCGGCGCGGTGCTTGACCGTTATCCGGCCAAAGCCGTCGTGATCGGCGAATCGACAGGGCTTAGGATCGCCCGTGCTCAGCGCGGTCGGGCCGAGATCCTGATCCAGACGCGTGGTGTTCCGGCTCACTCCTCGACGCCGCATCTCGGCGTCAACGCCGTCAAGGCGATGGCGGCGGTCATCAGCGGGCTCTCGGCGCTGATCCTGCCGGAGGACGACCTGCTCGGCCCGGCGATTCTCGAAGTCACCGATGTCATGTCCCACCCCTACCCCGGTCTCTCGGTTATTCCGGAGCGTTGCGACGCGACCTTCGACCGGCGCTTACTCGTCGGCGAGGATGAGGGCAGCATCCTGGCCGGTATCGAGGAGGCGTTGGACCAGATCAAGCAGGACTACCCGCAGCTCCAGGCGCAGGAATCGATAGCTGTTGATCGGTTCACCAGCTGGACCGGCGCCGAGGTCGTCGCGCCGAACTTCGCGCCCGCCTGGCGGATGGATGACGACGCGCCAATTGTCCAGGCGGCGGTCGCGGCGCTCGGCACGGTCGGCTTGCCGGCGCTTCTTAGTCACTATGCCTTCTGCACCAACGGCAGCCAGTCGGCTGGTCGGCGCGGTATTCCGACGATTGGCTTTGGCCCCGGCGACGAAGCCCAGGCCCACACCATCGACGAATCCGTCGAGATCGAGCAGCTTCTCCGGGCTGCCGATGGGTACGAGGCGCTTGCAGGAACGCTGGCAGAACTCTAGAGTTCGCTGTCATCCAGCTTTCTGCGCCTTGATTTCGGCGGCGTCCAAGCGATTGATCAACCGGATGGTGCCCTCCCCGCACAGCGGTTTGGCCGGGAGGGCGACCATGCTGGAGACTGTTAGCTACGTGCGCCTGTTTTCCTACTCGTAGCGCAATGCCTCGCTGATCGGAACGGTCGACGCTTTGCGGGCCGGGATCCAGGTCATCACAGCCGTTGCAACCAGAGCCGTGACGATAACGAGGGCAATCGTCGGGCCAGGGATGGCGAAGTTGTTGAAGTCCTCGTTGCCGAGGTTGCCGCCCATGACCAGGTTGTAGGAGAGTACGATTGCCAGGATCGCGCCGGTCACGACCCCGAGCGCGGCTATGATCAGCGCTTCGAGCACGAACGACGCCGCGACCATGCCGCGTTGATAGCCGATTGCTCGGAGCATCCCGATCTGTTGTCGGCGTTCTACGACAGCGCGGAATGAGACCACTCCGAGCGCCGCCAGCCCGACAAAGAGCCCGAGCCCCATAAAGCCCTCCATCAGGTTGAAGAAACTCGTCGAGAAGGCTTGTCCTTCTGCGATCTGAGCCATGATTGACTCGGCTGTGACGCCACGGGTCTGGAGCGCGCCTTGTATCTGGTCGGCGAACTCCGCCGTAGCGACGTTCGAGCCCCCGTCAAGCTGGATGTAGAAGCGGCTGCTGTCCGGTTCGCCATAGAGATTAGTGAAAACCGGTTCGGGCAGGTAGAGGCCCGTGAGGGTGCTGACTGATGAGTCGATCACGCCGACGACGGTGACCGTCTCCGTCTGGCTGGTACGCACGCTCCGCAACTCGACCTCGAATGCCGAGAAGACATCCTGGTTGGCGTCCACGTTGGCGGGGCCGAGATAGCCTTCGTCTGCACTGCCGCCAAAGCCGTCGGTTTCGAACGCCTGCACGTTGATGACGGCAACGGGTTGACCCGCGCTTAGTGCTTGCCAGACGGCTGCGTCGGACTCGTAGCCATCTGCGCGCGCCTGGAGGGGGATCACGGCGTTGTCGATATAACTGCGGTCGAGTCCGTTGATTGGATAGCGGAGATAGGTGTCTTCCCCGGCATTCCGCACCTGTGAATTGGCCTCGCTGAGCGCATTGACACGGCCGATGGCGTGGATTTGTGTCGTATCCACGTTGGTCTCCGTCAGTCGCTGCCCGAGATCATCGATCGGATTCGAGGGATTGGAGGTGACTTCTATGTCCCAACCGGCGGCGGCGTCTTCTGTCAGTAGCATCTCGCGGAAGTTGGTGCTGATCGTTGCGACCATCACCAGTGCGAAGACGACGATAGAGAACATGGCGATCGTCATCCCCGCCCGCCCCTTCGACGATAGTGGGTAGGCGACAGCCATCTTGACGGCCGGTAGCCAACTTGAGACGGAGCGTCCGAGCAGCCCCACGAAACCGACGATCAGATCGGCGTTCCACATGATGATCAGCGTTGAGTAGAGCACCATC
>JAUIIK010000122.1 GCA_030431755.1 Chloroflexia bacterium | reverse complement strand
CCAGTACTCGCCCGATGCGATCTAGCAACGCTCTTGGCATCCCGAGGCACGAGGGAACTTCGAACGCAACGCCAGCGCTCCGCAGGTAGAGGGCCCTGGCGCTACGTCGTTGTTGCCAGCATCTCGTCTCGCCGACAGGTGGCACGCTCGTTGCGAGATCTCTCCTGCGTCGGGATGCCACGGTTGTTGCTGTTGAAGCTGCTGCGTGGCGCCGCGTGCCGAACGATTGCGGACACTCGTCAAGGGAACGCCTCAACTCGATGCATGAAAGGTGGAGATGAACTCCACTCCTATAGTCACGTGCGGAGCCGGGACCCGGTGGGGGTCAGCCGCGGTATGCGCAGACGACAGTCCGCAGCATACCGGCCTCACTATGGTGTCTCCGTAACAATGCTGTTACGATAGGCGCATGAGCATGAACTCTCTGCCTGGCGATCCATTTGACGCGCTCGGTGATCCCAACCGCCGGGCGATTATCGAGCTGCTGCGGAGCGGCGACCGCTCGGTGCAGGAGATCGCCGACGAGCTGCCGATCAGCCGGCCGGCCGTCTCGCGCCACCTGCGGTTGCTGAAGGACGCCGGGCTGGTGAGCTACGAATCCGAAGGCACCCGGCGGCTCTACCGGCTGCATGACGAGGGTATCCAGGCGGTTCAGGCCTACCTCGAATCGGTCTGGGGCGACGCCGCGACGCGCTTCCGGATCTATGCTGAGAATACCGAGCCGGGCGGTGGCGAGCGATGACCGCGCCGCTCGAGTTCTCGTTCACCGTCGAGTGCAGCCGCCAGCATGCCTTCGATACCTGGACGCGCAAGACCGACGCCTGGTGGCCGAAGGATCACACGCTCACCGGCGACCGCAGCGCGACGGTCTTGATCGAGCCGTTCGTCGGCGGGCGCATTCTCGAGCGCGCTCCCGGCGGCACGGAGCACGAGTGGGGCGCGATCGTCGCCTGGGAGCCGCCGCGCCGCTTTGCCTACCACTGGTACATCGTCTCGGACGCCAGCGACGCTTCGCTTGTCGATGTCCAGTTTCACGACGTCGATGAGGGCACGCGGATTGATATTCACCACAGCGGCTGGGATCAGCTCGGCCGTGACGCCGATCTGCGACGCCGCAACCAGCTTGGCTGGGCAGCGTTGATCCCCTGTTTCGAGGCCGCCTGCCGCGCTTGAAGTCCATGCGGCTCACGCAGACTCTCTGACCTCCAACATATTGGTAACATTTTTGTTACTATTAGCAGTGGATCCACCGAATCGAGCGCCAGCGGGTGATGCGCGCCACTCGCGGCACGACCGGACAGGAGGCTGACTGATGCCCAGGGTCGTCGTCCGCTACAAGACGAAGCCCGAGCATGCCGACGAGAATCAGAAGCTCGTTGAAGCTGTTTACGAAGAGCTGGCCCGCGACAAGCCGGATGGGTTGCGCTACGCGACGATGCGGCTGGATGACGGCGTCACCTTCGTGCACTTCGCCGATATCGACGCTGAAGAGGGGAGGAATCCGCTCGGAGACACTGCGGCGTTCAAGCGTTTCCAGGCGCAGATCGCCGAACGGTGCGACGAGCCGCCGATCGCCTACAACGGCTCGCTGGTCGGCTCGTTCCGCATGTTCACTGACTGATTCGACTTTGCTCTGAGTCAATAGAGCCACGCCTGGCGATTCCCGATCCCCCTGCGATCGCAGGCGTGGCTCTTTGCTGTACGCCGGTACTACCGGAAGCGGCCGCGGCCGAAGATCGCGCCGAAGATAAGCATCACAAGCAGAATGATGAGGATGAGCCGCAGCACACCCTCGAGCACGAAGGCTCCGCCGCCGAACAACAGGATCAAGACAATCAACAATACGATGAGCAACATAGCGTCAGCTCCCTTTCCTTCCGCATCGATGCTAGGCAGCCACGCTGGATGGCACGAGATACCGGGTAACGCGCTTCGGGCAGGAATCAGGGCATAAAGAAGCCCCGCAACCACTGGCTGCGGGGTTTGTCATAGCGTCGAGAGACTAGGCCTGCGGCGGCGGGTCATTCCGCTGCGGCGGGTCCTGTGGATCCTGGACCGTCGGCATCGACGGTTGCGTCGGCTGGTCCGCGCCGTAGGTTGATGCGGATGGTGGCGGAGGCGGCGCGGGGGCGCCGGCCGTCGCGACGGCGGGGTCTGAGCCGCGGCGGTTCATCAGGACGAAGAAGGCGACCGCAGCCAGCGCGATCAGGCCCAGGACGATGATGCCGACGACAATGAGAATCAACAGGACGTTCACGCCGTCGCCGCCGGTTGATGACACAGCGGTCAGGGTCTCGGTCCCATCGAGCGGCAGGTCCCAGGTGATCGTGCCGTCGCTGGCGATGCGCCCATTGGTCTCCTCCTCGTCAATCTCGCCTGGGAGCCTGGCGCTGTAGCTAAAGTCGAAGATCGTGTCGAGGCTCAGTCCGAGGTCTTCCGTGTCGCCGAGGTCATCGCCGGCGGTATCGGTCAGGGCCGTGCCATCGACGACGAGGTCGATCGTGTAGTCGTCGCCATCCTTCTCGAAGGTTCCAGAGAAGGGCGAGACTTCTTCGCCTTCTGCCGCGCCGGTGTTGAACATGCGGTTGAGCTGCTCGCCGAGGTCGGACGAGTCATCGACGTCGTAGATCAGGCGCACGCCGACGATGTCGCCATCCTCGATGCGCTCGACGCGGAAGCCTTCCGCGGCCGCTTGCTCTTCCATCTCGTCGAAGTCGGAGAAGGGATCGAGCTCGCCCTCGCCGCCCAGGTCGCCGAGCTCGGCGAAGTCGCCCTGGTCAATCGTCAACGCCATCGAGTGCGTCGCGCCGCCATCCTCGTTGAACTCACTCTCCATCTCCATCGAGACACAGCCACTCAGTATGAGCAGCGCGGCCGCGATGGAGGCGAAGATCACGGTTGTCCGTGTTCTCAAACCTGCGCGCATGCGAGCGTCGCCTTTCCCGTTTTTCTTCGTACGTATGCACACTTCCGCATACAGTACCATGCGAGCTTCCGGGGCGTCATCACCCGATGGTCAGAATCTCGGCAAAGAGCGCCGGGTCGATGCTTCCGCCGCTGACGACGCAGGCCGTCCTGCCGCGTTCCGCTACGGGCGTGCGCAGCGCCGCCGCTACCGAGAGCGCCGCGGCCGGTTCCGCGACGATCTTGTTCTTCGTCGCGAGCAAGCGGATCGCCGCGCGCGTCTCGCTATCGGGCACGGTGACGACGCTGTCGAGCAGCTCCCGCACCGCCGCCAGCGTCTCCTCGAAGATGAAGGGCGACCCGGCGCTGTCGACGATCGTGTCGCACTCCATCGGCTCGTGGATACCGTCGTTGAGCGCCCGGGCGATCGCGCAGCAGCCCGCCGGTTCGACGCCGATGACCCGGACATCGGACCGGACGCCCTTGGCAGCGGCCGCAACGCCGGTTGCCAGCCCGCCGCCGCCGAGCGGCACGAAGATCGTCTCGACCTCCGGCAGATTCTCAAGGATCTCCAGCCCGATGGTGCCGTTGCCGGACGAAACGCGCTTGTCCCGGAAGGGATGCACGAAGCCGGGCGTATCCTGAAAGCGGTCATCCTCCATCGCCGTGAAGAGCTCGGTGCGTGGCAGGAACTCGACCGTCGCGCCGAATGAGCGGGTGGCGTCGATCTTCGTCTGCGGCGCGCCTTCCGGCATGAATGCCCGTGCCGGGATGCCGAAACGGCGGGCCGACCATGCGACCGCCTGGGACATGTTGCCGGTGCTGATCGTGAAGGCCGCGTCGACCGGCCCCGCCTCCATGATCTGGGCCAACGCGTTGTACGCGCCGCGCAGCTTGAATGAGCCAATCGGCTGAAAGACTTCCGGTTTGATCCAGATGCCGCGCTCTGGCTGACCGCCGAGCTCCAGGAGCGGGGTGCGCAGGGCGACGCCCTGCAGCCGCGTTCGGGCCGCCTCGACTGTCGCAAGGCTCAATTCACTCATCGCGCCGCCTTTCCACTGTCCTATCGCCAGCGCCAACTACCGGCTAGCCTAACCCACCGCCGACGAGTTGAACGGACCGTCGAGCAAGTCGCTACAATTGCCAGCCGGAATAGCTGATGAGGAGCGTGTATGAACCTGATCCTGCGGCGCCAAGCGATTGTGCTTGCGGTACTTGCATTGATCCTGACTCCGTTCCAGGCCGGCGCGACGGCGATCGATCCCGGCGCGACAGCCGGCGAGCGGCAGCTGTTGTTTTCCCCAGTCGGCGTTGAGATGGAGATCGAGGAGGTCGTTGGCGGCATCGACCAGCCGATCCACGTCACCAATGCCGGTGACGGCTCCGGGCGGCTCTTCGTCTCGGCGCGTGCAGGCACCGTCTGGATCGTCGAGGATGGCCATGTTCTGCCAGACCCGTTCCTCGATATCTCCGAGATCGTGCGCGATGAGGATGGCGAACAGGGCTTCTTCGCCATCGAGTTCCACCCGGATTACACGACCAACGGCTACTTCTACGCCGTCTACACCAAGCAGCCGGCCGGCGCGAATACGCTCGCCCGCTTCTCCGTCTCGGCGGATGACCCCAACCAGGCCGACGCGGGGTCGCTGATGGAGCTGCTGTCGATTCCCGATACGATTGCCAATCACAACGGCGGCGACCTCGCCTTCGGACCCAACGGCTACCTCTACATCGGCACCGGCGACGAGGGCGGCGGCGGCGATCCGAACATGCACGCCCAGAACCCGCTATCGCTCTTCGGCAAGATGCTGCGGCTCGACGTTGACGGCGGCGAACCCTACGCGATTCCATCGGACAACCCCTTCGTCGACGACCCGGATGTGCTCGATGAGATCTGGGCGGTCGGCTTGCGGAACCCCTGGCGTTTCAGCTTCGATAGCGAGACCGGCGATATGTACATCGGCGACGTCGGCCAGGCGATGTGGGAAGAGATAGATTTCCAGCCGGCCGACAGCCCCGGCGGCATCAACTACGGCTGGCCGATCATGGAGGCCTTTGTCTGCTATCCGGAAGATGTCGAAGAGTGCGACATGACCGGGCTGACGCCGCCGATTCTCGCCTACTCCCACGCAGGCGAGCCGGGCGTGCGCGAAGGCTGCTCGGTCACCGGTGGCGAGGTCTACCGCGGCGAGGCATACCCCTTCATGGACGGCGCATACATCTTCGCCGACTGGTGCGAGGGGCGCGTCTGGGCCGGCTATCAGGATGACGCCGGCGAGTGGCAGATGACTCAGGTCCATGACTCGTTCATCAACTGGACCGATATCGGCATGGACGAGTCCGGCGAGCTCTACGGCACAGACCTGATCGGCGGCCGTCTGTTCCGCTTTACTTTCACCCAGCAGTTGATGCCTGTCGTCACTCAGCTTGTGCCGGGCGGCGCGCTGGCTGGCGAGCCGGCCGAGGTGACGATCCACGGCGAGAACTTCGCTGAAAGCGCCGTCGCTCTTCTTGACGTCCAAGAGCTTGTGACCAGCTATGTCAGCGACACTGAACTCGTGGCCGAGCTGCCGGGCGAGCTTGTGGCGGAGGCCAGTGTCTACGCCATCAGCGTCCGCAACTACACTGACAGCGAGCCATCGGAGGGCGTGCCGTTCCTGGTCAGCGCCGACAGCTTCGGTGACGATGCCTTCGCGGGTGTCTGGAGCCGCACCGATGAGCTGGTCGCGGACGGGGTTGTCTCGCGCACCTGGATCTGGGGACCTGCGCCGAACCTCGCTGCCCAGCTAGAGCCTTACGCCGAGGGGCCGGATGGCTGGCGCGTGGTGCTCTACTTCGACAAGAGCCGCATGGAGATCACCAACCCATCGGCGGATTCCGATGCTGTCTGGTACGTCACTAACGGCCTGCTCGTTGTCGAGCTGATGAGCGGCGAGCTCCAGGTCGGCGATGACGCATTCGTCCAGGCGGAGGCGGCCGAGATCAATGTGGCCGGCGACCCCGGCGATGACGCGGGCGTCACCTACGCGACGCTCGCTGGTCTCCGCGACGCGCCAGCGCTGGCCGAGGGCACGCTCATCACGACGACCCTGGCAGCGGATGGCACGACCGCGACGGACGGCGATCTCGCCCAGCTTGGCGTGCGCGCCGGGCCGCTTGCGGTCGAGACCGGCCACCGAGTCGCGTCGGTCTTCTGGGATTTCATGACCTCCGAGGGGCCGGTGCTCGAAGACGGCGTGGCGGTCGACGCGAACCTCTTCGAGAACGCCTACTTCGCGACCGGCTTCCCGGTGACCGAGGCCTACTGGACGACGGTCGAAGTGGGCGGCACGCCGCAGGAAGTGCTGCTCCAGTGCTTCGAGCGCCGCTGCCTGACCTACACGCCCGGCAACGCGGCGGGCTGGCAGGTGGAAGCCGGCAACGTAGGGTTGCACTATCATGCCTGGCGCTACGGCGAATGACCGACCTGACGCGGCGGGCGACGCTCAAGCTGGCAGCCGGCGGGGCGGCCCTGCTCGCCATTGGCGCGGCCTGCCAGACGGACAGCACCGCGCCGGAAGTTGACGAGGTGCGTGTGGAGCCGGGGGAGATCCCCCCGGCTTCGGGCGCGCCTTTCCATAGTGAGGAGGGGCGCTTCTACCTCTTCGACGATGGCGCTGAAACGCTGGCGCTTTACGCCCGCTGCACCCACCGCAGCTGCCTGATTGGCTGGGAGGCGGATGCCGACGAGTTCCGCTGCCCTTGTCACGGCAGTCGCTTCGACCGCGTGGGCGACGTTGTCGGAGGGCCGGCCGAGCGCCCACTCGAGCGCATGACCGTTGAACGGCTGGAGGGCGGCGCGCTCCTCGTGCATACCGACGAGCGCACGTCGGGTGACGGCTAACCGCGCCCATCACGCCACGCGCCGACCGGCCATGCTCATGCCGCTGTCGATGCTGGTCATGGCCGGGGGCATGGCCGGTTTCTTCCTCGACGTCTCGCACCCGCTACCGCGCTTCGCTTCCTGGCTCGCCGCGCTGCTCGTGATCGGGATGGCAAGCTGGTCGATATCGGATCAGCCGGGCCGCGATCCCATTGACGTGAAGATCCTCGATGCCCTGTTGATCGCGCTCGCCAGCATGGCGCTCATTGTGCTGGCGCTCGGCAGTATCGGGCTGCTCGGCTGGTGGATGCTCGTCGTCAGCGCCGGTATGGCCTCGTCCATGTGGGCGATGATCGACCAGCGGACCGGGTTCGAGCGCCTGCGGGCCGATGGGCAACGGGTGACGCCGAGCGGGTTGACGGCACTGGCGGCGGGCTTGGGGGCGTTTGCCGTCGTCCAGGCGGTGCTTGGCCGCGTATTCCGGCCGCCGGTTGGCGATGCCCTTGCCTATCATCTGCCTGCTGCCGTCGAATGGCTCCAGCGCGGCACGCTGGATATGCCCATCCCGGCCGCCGGCGACCCCTCGCCGCCCTTCTACCCGCTCAATTCCGCTGCCTGGACCTACTGGTTGTTGGCACCGTTCGAGAGCGAGATCCTGGCGCGCTTCGTGCAGCTGCCCTTTCTGCTGGCGCTGGGACTGGCCGTTTTCCGTCTCTGTCTCGACCTGAAGCTGACGCAGGCTGTCGCAGCGATGGCCGGCGCGCTCGCCGTCAGCGTGCCGGCCATCGCCCGTAGCGCCTCGCTGCCGGAGAACGATCTGATCCTGGCGGCGTTGTTCGTCATTGCAACCGCCTGGCTCTTCCGCATGAGTCTCGACTTCACCGTCTGGCGCGCCGCGCTGGCTGCGCTGGCCATCGGGCTGGCAGTCGGCATAAAGGTCATCGCGCTCGGCTTTGGCGGGGTGCTTGGGCTCGTCTGGATCGTGCTCGTCGTGCACGGCCGCCGCCGGGCTGGCGCCGGGGCCGTGCTGAAGATGCTCGGTGTTGGCGCAGCCGCTGTCCTACTCTTCGGCGGCTACTCCTATCTCCGCAACGCCATCATGATGGGCAATCCGCTCTACCCCGCGGGCTATGACCTGCCGGGTGGCTACCTCCTGGAAGGGCTCTACTACCCAACCTGGGAGTGGCGGCAGGCGCATGTGTTTTTCGCGTTCGATTGGCAGGCGTTCTTGATCGGCTCGCGGCGGGACTTCGGCTGGACGGTCACAACCTGGGCGCTACCCGGCGTCGTCCTCGCCGCACTGCTTGCGCTCGTAGGTCTCTTGCGGCGCAGCCGTGGCAGCGGCCAGGGACTGGCGCTGGCGTTGGTGCTTTGGGTTGGCGTCAATTTGGCGATCTTCTGGTACGTCGTGCCTTACCACTTCAGCCGTTTTCTCTTCGCGCCGATTGTCATCGCCAGCGTGGCCGGAATGTGGGCGCTCGACCGCCTGGCGACGTTGACCGGCCAGGGCTGGGCGCGCGCCTGGTATCCGGCGCTGGCTGTGCCGGTCGTCGTCACGAATCTCGTCAACATCCCGCTCGATCCTTCGATCCGAAACCGGGCAGTCTACTGGCTCGCCGCCGTCATCGTCGTTGGCGGCAGCGTGCTTGCGCTGCTCGTCGTTAGCAAACTGCCGGCGCGCAGGTTGCGGCTTGTCGCGCAGGGCGGCGCGCTGGTAGTCATGTTCCTGGCGATGGTTGCCTGGCCCTTCTACCGCGACGAGTACGACACTCGCCGCATTGCGGAGTGGCGCGCACAGATCCAGGGTTTCAGCCAGTCGCCCGATGCCTGGGAGTGGCTCGAAGTGGCGACCAGCAGTGAGGAGCGGGTTATCGCCGTTTCCGGAACCAATGAGATCTACCCGCTCTATGGCCCCGAGCTTGACAACCGCGTCGTCACACTCTGGCACAGCGGTGAACTGGCGGACTACGGCTGGTTCGACCGCTTCGTGCTCTACGGCGCGCCAAACGAACAGGCTTGGCGGGACAGGATCGACGCTGCCGGGGTCGATTACGTGCTCGTTACCGAGGATGTCAGCTTTGGCGGTTGGCCCGTCGAACGGGAGTGGATGCAGTCCGCGCCGGAACGCTTCGCGCTAGCTTTCGAGAATGGCGAGCTCGAGATCTGGGAGGTCGTGGCATTGCCGGATGAGACGGCGCGTTATACTGGCCCGCAGGGGTGGATTATCCAACCGAATTGGCACAGTCATTGACCAGCACAGTCGACGTTGGCGCGCCGCGCGAGCGGATGCTCCATATCATCGTGAACCCATCCTCCGGCAACGGGGCCGCCGGCAAAGCCTGGTACAGCCTCGCGACCGACGTGTCGCTGCGCGGCTATAGCTTTGAGGTGCGCTTCACCGAGCAGCGCGGCGACGCGACACGCTTCGCGCGGGAGTATGCCGAGCGGGGCGCTGAGACGGTCGTCGCGATGGGCGGCGATGGCACGGTCAACGAGGCGATCAACGGCTTGATGACGCCGGATGGGCCGCTCAATCCCGCGACACGCCTGGCGATCGCCTCAGCGGGCACCGGCAAGGATCTCGTCCGCAGCCTCGGCACGCGCACATTCAGCCAGATGCTTGACGCGCTCGATGCCGGCCACACGTCGGCCATCGACCTTGCGTTGTTGAACTACGTCGACGCCGAGAGCGGCGAGCCCGCATCCCGCTACTTCGCCAATGTCGCTGACATGGGCCTCGGCGCGGACGTCGCCCGGCGTATCGAGGCCTCGCCCTCGGGCAAAGCCTTCGGCGGGATGGTCTCCTATCTCGTCCAGGCCGTCAAGACGATCCGTGTCTTTAAAGGCAAACAGATTCGGTTGGAGATCGACGGCGAGACCGTCTTCGACGGCGCTGCCCAGATGGTCGTCTTCTGCAACGGCGGCTTCTTCGCCGGCGGGATGAAGATCGCGCCGCTCTCGTCGCTGCGCGATGGCCTGCTCGATGTCGTTGTGCTGGAGGAGGTTAGCCGCCGGGCGTTGCTGACCTCGCTGCTCCCGCGCGTGTACATCGGCCGGCATATCGGGCAGGACGGCGTACACCATTTCCACGCCAGGCGCGCGCGCATCGATACGCCGGAGCCGTTCCTGGTTGAGCTGGACGGCGAGCTGCCCGGCGTCTCGCCGGTGTCGGTCGAAATCGCGCCGCAGATTCTCAAGGTCATCGCAGAACCAGGTCCCGAAGAGAGCGATATCGGGCAGTAACCGGGGGAATCCTGTACGATAGACCGATTATCTCGTGTCGGATAGTAGCGACACGCAGGCGCAATCATCCGTTTTGATTCATAGCACCAATCACTGTGGCCAATATGGCTGTGGGTGCGACGGGGGGAATCCGTGGTATCAGTAACATCTAACGCGACCGGCAGTTCGAGGCCGAGCGGCGCGCCAGTCACCTTCTCACCGCTCAACGACTCAGTCAGTGATCTCCAGGCCTGGTTTCGCGACGGCCTCGTCGCCGAGCTCCAGCGCCGCGGATTCGAGCTAGCCGATGGCCGGCCCGACGAATCCAATCTCGTCCTCAATGTCACCGACTACGCCAACCCCCGGAGCTTCCGGCGCAAGTCCCAAGGCACGTTCGGCATCGCTATCGTGGAGCTCGAAGAGCGGCCCGATGATTTCATCCGTGCCTGTTACCCGGTGCTCGTGCGTTCGTTGTGTCAGGTCGCGATTGTCCTGTTGCAGGAGGAGAGCGGGCTGGAAGCGCACTTCATGACCATGGAGCAAGGGCACTACGTCATCGTCCACCCGGCCGGAGGCGACGACCCAGCCTTTTTCGCGCAGGTCCACGATCGCATCGAACCGCTGGTTACTGCGCGTTATGTCATCAACAACATCTTCAATCCGGACCTCCCGCGGGAGCTCTGGGACGGCGACGAGATCAGCACCGAGCTGATGGAAGCCGGACGCAAGCTCGATGCGCTCAACTTGCTACCGGCCCCCTGGCCGATTGATGATCTGCTTGATGAGCGCGAACGCCGCCACGTCAAGCGGCTATTCCAGATCGGCGGCCTGTCCTACGGCAACCTCTCGGCGCGCAAGGATTCTGATACCTTCTGGATGAGCGCCAGCGGTGTCAACAAGGGCAAGCTCAAGGAGATCGGCAGGGACGTCCTGTTGGTAACCGGATTCGACGCCGAAGAGTATGCGATGGTCCTGAGCGTCCCCGAGAACGTCGAGCCGCGCCGCGTCTCCGTCGATGCCATCGAGCATTTCATGATCTACCAGGAGCATCCCGAGGTTGGCGCGATCATTCACGTCCACGCCTGGCTCGATGGGATCAAGTCGACACACATCAACTATCCCTGCGGCACCCGCGAGCTGGCCGTCGCCGTCGCAGACCTTGTGCGGGAGGAACCCGATCCCTCGCGTGCAGTGATCGGCCTCAAGAACCACGGCGTCACCATCACAGGCCACTCGTTGACGGAGATCTTTAACCGCATTGACGGCAAGCTCATCAACGACGTCCCGATGACGTGAGGTTGGGTAGGGGATAGGTGACAGGTATCAGGGGACAGCGGATGGGGAATTGCCCTCACCCCCGGCCCCTCTCCCACACGCTTCCGCTTTGCTCCAGCTGGGGAGAGGGGAGGAAGATCAGGTGCTAGGGATTAGGTTACAGGGAGTAGCAGATGACCAGGTTGTGATGTCTGCGTTTCCCTACACCCTGCCACCAACCGCCTATTCCGGTCCCCTCTCGCCCCGCGAAGCAGTGGGAGAGGGGGTTAGGGGGTGAGGGAACTCCCACTTCGCATCGGCATCTTCCTCCCTCCCGATAGCTGGGAAGCCTCGCTACGCGCCTGGCAGCTGGTGGAGGAACTCGGCTTCGATTGCGCCGGGGTCACTGACCATTTCATGCCGACATCCGGCGAGGGCGAAGCGCTCGACCGGCAGTTTCCAGAGGCCTGGTCGCTGCTCTCGGCGCTGGCTGCACGGTCGGAGCGTATGCGGGTCGCGGTGCTGGTGTCGGGGAACACTTACCGGCATCCGGTCTTGCTAGCGAAGCAGGCGGTGACGCTCGACCACATCACCGGCGGCCGTGTAGAGCTCGGCATTGGAGCCGGTTGGTATGAGGCCGAGCACCGCAAGTTCGGCTGGCAGTTCCCGGCGGCGGGAGTGCGAGTCGATATGCTTGACGAGGCGTTGCAAGTCATCCGTAGTCTGCTTTCCGAGCGCCGCACGACCTTCCACGGCGACCACTACCAGCTTGACGACGCTCCCTTCCAACCGAAGCCGTTTCAGGAACGCCTGCCGATCATGATCGGCGGCCAGCAGCGCCGCATGATGGGGCTCGTCGCCCGCTACGCCGATATCTGGTCGATCGATCACGGCCCAGACGAGATGCGGGCCAGCGGCGCGTTGCTTGAAGCCGCCTGCGCTGAGATAGGCCGCAATCCAGCGGAGATCCGCCGTTCCGCCTTCGTCGTCTCCCGCCGGGTTGGCCGCGAACCCTGGGCGTCGCTCGATGACTTCCTCGCCGTCCTCAACGGCTACATCGAGGCCGGGGCCAGCGAGGTCTACTTCAAGCTCCCCGACGAGTCCCAGTGGAACCTCCTCCACGAAGTCGGCCAGCGCCTGCCGGAACTGCGGGCCGACTTCGCATAGCGGGATCGCACGTAGCCGGCAAGCGGAACCAACATCTTCCAGGGTCAATCATCAGCACCAAATCTGTCATTTCGACCGAAGTGATACCGTTTCACAGTGAGGAAGTCCGGTCGCGTGTAGGGGCGTGATTCATCACGCCCGGTATCCACAGACGGCGAACGTACGCGGGTTCCAGGAGTGGGCGTGATGAATCACGCCCCTACTACTGTCGCTGGTTTCGATTTCCTGAATCAGTATGAAGCGGTCTCATGGTAGCCACACGCTTGCGTTCGCCTGAGATATCTCCACTTCGGTCGAAATGACAAGATGGGTGGCGATTGGCTTCATGGGCAGCCCGTAGGCTCCGTTGCACCACTGCTCGTAGAGTGGCCGACACGTCCGCCTCTCGATGTTATCGGCACGTCTCTACGGTCGGGGCAGCGCTATCGGTACGCCACGACGCCAAAGGCTTGTGGGGCGCGGCGAACGCGCTCGAAGCCGGCGTCCTGGAGGCGGAGAATGACGCCGTCGGTCGTCCGGCGGCCGCTGCGGCTGCTGGGGTCGCCGATGTAGTGGAAGAGCCGGCCGCGCCGCGCAAGCAGCCGGTGCAGCTCGCGGTAGAAGGCTTCCGAATAGAGCTCCCCGGCCAGGCTGAGCGTCGGCGGGTCGTGGATGATGCGGTCGAACGATGCGTCCGAGAGACTCGGGACCAGTTCGTAGACGTCGGCAATGGCGATCGAGATGTTCTCGCGGGTCAGCAGCTCGTGCGACCACGGGTTGTAGCGGATGATCTCGATTGCCGTTGGATCGAGCTCGACGGTCAGGACATGGTCGGCGGTCCGGGCAGCTTCGATGGCGGTGTAACCGAGGCCGGTGGCCGTGTCGAGCACGCGCCCGCTGACCGGCTTGATCGCCTTGATCTTCTCCCGGGTGTCGTCCAACGGGTCGCTGCCTTTGATGCGGTGCATCGTAAATCCGCCGACGAGCGTTGTCGGTGTGCCGCCCGTGCGGATCAGCGAGCGATACCAGCCGGTCGTCTCCGAGAAGATGCCGACCGGCCAGGCAGTTCCGTCCTCAAGGATCGCGAAGCAGCGCTCTCCCGCCTTCGCGATCTCCTCGACAGCCGGCCAGTCGACTGTCCGACCATATGGCAGCCGTACGCCAGTGTCTTCGATGGCCACAGGGGTCGTGGACAGTCCGAGATCGAGCGAGATCAAGGCCTCTTGGGCTGCGGATGACTTGCTCTCTAACAGCACGCTAGCCGTCTCGGCATCGAGCAGCGAATAGTTCAGCGGGGCGCTGGTTACGGTATCGAATTCGCCGCTTGGGGGAATCATGCGCTACTACAAACCCTGCTAGACTCAATTCTGTCGACCGCGACGACCCGATCTTACGCGCATTGAAGACCGTCCGCCTGAAGAGGAGTCCACACTTGGCCCGCATGTACCCCGAGCGCCTGCCCGACACCGTCACCAGCAACGCCGAGCGCGATCTCTTCGCGGCCTTTCGCGACACCGTCAGCGACCGGCGGACCGTGTTGTCCGGCGTCAACTGGATCTACACGAATCAGCGCGGCCAGGCGCGGACGGCCGAAGCCGATATCGTCGTCCTAGATCCCGAGCGTGGCATGTTGGTGATCGAGGTGAAGGGCGGCAAGGTCGGTCGTGATGCTCGCTCGGGCGAGTGGTATAGCATCAGCCGGGGCGGTCACCGCCATGTCATCAAGGATCCCGTCCAGCAGGCCCGGTCGGCGTTCTACGATCTGCGCGGCCAGCTACAGGCCGAGTACAAGTCGTCGCGCTTTCAGTACCCCGGCGGCTATGGACTGGCATTCACCGACGGCGTCGCGACCGGCGTGGAGCTGCCGGCGGAACTTCCGCGCGCGCTGATTATCGACAGCGACGATCTGGATAAGCTCGACCAGCGCATAGACGCGATGTTCCGCCATTGGACCGGCGCGAATGATCCAGCACCGGGCGCTGCCGGCGTCCAGGCCGCGACCGATCTCATGGCGCGCTCCTGGGAGCTGCGGACGCCGCTGGTGCTCGACATCAAGCGCGAGGCGGCCGAGATGCGAACGCTGACGGAGGCGCAGTTCGGCCTGCTGCGGAGCCTGGACCGCAACCCGCGGATGTTGATCAGCGGCTGCGCCGGATCGGGCAAGACCTTCCTGGCAGCTGAGAAGGCGCGCCAGCTCGCCGAGCGCGGCATCCCGACGCTCTTGACATGCTTCAACAAGGCGCTGGCAGCCTGGCTGCGAGAGCGGCTGAGCCCCTATCCGGAGACGCTCCACATCCAGCACTTCCACGAGTTCGCCCATGAATACGCCGCCGGCGCCGGACTTGACCCGGAGAAGCCCGACGAGATGGAGTTCGGGCGCTACTTCGACACGCACCTGCCGGCGCTGCTCATGGACGCCATCGGGCAGTCCGAGCAACGCTTCGACGCCATCGTCGTCGACGAAGGCCAGGACTTCCAGGAGGATTGGTGGCTGTCACTGCTGGAGCTGCTGCGCGATCCCGAGGAGGGCATCTTCTACATCTTCTACGACGAACAGCAGTCGATCTACAATCAGGACCAGGAGTTCCCCTTCTCGGCGCTCGTCTACGAGCTGTACGAGAACATGCGGAACACGCGCGGCATCCATGCCCACATCGCCCACTTCTACGACGATCATGTGTTGAGCGCAGGACCCGCGGGGCGCCCACCGGTCATCGTCGAGACCGACGACCCTGCCACAGCCCTCGGCGCGCAGCTCACCCGGCTGATCCGCGAAGGCGACCTCAGCACATC
>JAUIIK010000121.1 GCA_030431755.1 Chloroflexia bacterium | reverse complement strand
CGCCGAGGCCGATGATTTTGTAGCGAAGGGGAACCCTGGTGACGAATCCGAACATTCGGCAGTCCTTTGCGCGCTATAGGGTATGCGTGACCGGAGATCAGGCGACGGAGTCTGCTGTCTCCGGGGCCTTGAAGGCGTTGTCGAAGCGCTCCATGACGAGTTCGTAAGTCTTCTCGCTCACCTCCGGCAACCAGCCCCCGAAGGCCTGCCGGGCTTCCTCGAAGCCCTGCCGGACGGCTTCCTTGAACATCTCACTCTTCTCGGGGTCGCCACCGCTTAGCTCGCCCACGAAGTCAACGATGCGGTCGGCGACGGCCTCAGCACTCCACTCGCCGCCCTCGGCGATGGCGGCCTGGGCGTCCTCGACGGACATCTCATCCCAGAACTCGCCCTGCAGTTCAATGCCCTGGTCTTGCAGCAGCTGCCGGACATAGCTCTTGAGCTCCGAGAAGCGCTGCGCGTCGGGCGAGAGGGACACGCCGTCGGTGGGCGTAGACTGCTCCTTCGCCGTTACCTGGGCCGGCGCAGAGGTCTTCGCGGCATCGGTTGACAAGATCCTGGTATATGCGTTGCTCGCGCTCATTGCTTCTATCTGGGACACGGAACGATCCTTCCAAGACGCATAAATGGTCCTGTTCTAATGATCGTCAGTGATGGCCCGATCTTGAGACCGGACTTTGGCCCCGGTTGCGGGGGCGCATGCGTACCCATACACTTGCGCCGGAAGTGGAGCGAGATAGAGCGTGCGAAACATACTCGACCGGATGAACCGCCGTGACTGGCTCTTCTACGCCCTCATGCTAGCGGCGTTCGTTCCGGCGACCTTCCATATCGTCAACAATCGGGCGATCAACGGCATCCTGATCATCATCTTCGGCATCGGCCTGGGCAGCGTCGTCCGCTTCCTGATGATCATGGACCCGAAACGCGACCCCGAGCGCGACGAGCCGCCCTATGACTCGCGCTAGCACGGCCGAACAGCCAGACCCGCGGCGCGTGCTCTACGTGATCGTGAGCGGGGCTGGCACCGCCCGGCGCGTGCCAGAGATCATCGAAGCATTGGCGTCAGCGTTCGACCGGATCATCGCCGTGCCGACGAAGAATGCGGGCAGGGTCATCAGCCAGCGGGAACTGGCGCTCGCCGGCGGCGTCGAGGTCGTTGACAGCTACTTCGACGCCGCGATCCTGCCCTACCCGCCGCACGGGGTCGTGCTGGTCGCGCCCTGCACCTTCAACTCGCTCAACAAACTCGCGGCAGGCATCGCCGACACGCTGGCGCTCTCGATCACCGCCGAGGCCATCGGAAGGGGCACGCCGGTCATCGTCGCTCCGTCGGTCAACCCGCCGCTGCACGCCCACCCGCGCACCGAGGAGTCAATGGACACGCTTGCGTCCTGGGGCGTGACGGTCATCCCGCCAGCCGCGTCCGACGGCTGGCTGACGTTAGCGACCACTGACGCGATCGTCGCGGCAGTGCTGGCCGCGCGCGAGGCGTACGCTGCCGACGCGCAGGTCTGACTACTGCGCTGTGTAGCCCCCATCGATCATCAGCTCGGCTCCAACAACGAACGCGGAACGGTCCGAGGCCAGGTAGACGGCGGCATCGGCAATCTCCTCAGCCGCGGCCATGCGCCCGACCGGATAGCGCATGTTGAAGCGCTCGCGGGCGGCGGCCTGCTCCTCCGGCGTCCGGTCGACCCCCTGAGCCTGGACCAACGGCGTATCGGTCGTGCCGGGACAGAGGGCGTTCACCCGCACACCCTGGTGGATATGCTCGACCGCCATCGCGCGCGTCAACTGCGAGACTGCCCCCTTCGACGCGCAATAGGCCGGAACGCCAGCTGAGCCGACCGAGCCGAGGTTCGATGAGATGTTGATGACGCTCCCGCCACGCCCGTCGCCAGCGTTGAACATGAGCGGCAAGATGAACTTCGAGCAGAGAAAGACGCCGCGCACGTTCGTGTTCATCAGATTGTCCCAGGCTTCGACGCTCATCTCGACGACGCTGCCGAAATCGATGATCCCGGCATTGTTGACGAGCACATCGACATGGCCGCACTCCTCGGCGACCTCGAAGGCCATCTGCTCGACGCTGCCGGCGTCGCGGACATCCGCGGTGACAAAGCGCGCCTCGCCCCCGTCAGCCTCGATCTCAGCGACGAGCTCCGCGCCGCGTTCGGCGTTCCGGCCCACGAGGACCACCTGCGCGCCCTCAGCAGCGAAGCGGCGGCCAATAGCCGCGCCGATCCCGGAGGTGCCGCCGGTGATGACGGCGTTCTTGCCTGCAAGTTCCATACGGATATCCATTCCAGCCGTCCCGGACAGGTTAGCGACGGCGTGCGCCACGCGCCATTCGGCTGCGCGGCCTGTAACTCAGATGATCGTGAACGTCGTGGGAGGCGACCGAGCGTGATGTACTTCACTGTGCGCGCTGTTGTCAGGAAGCAGGCTTCCCGAGCGCCGCGCGGAGTTGATCGAGGTACTCATCGTCGCGCGCGACCACACGCTCGACGTAGCGCCGGATCGTGACTTGTCCGAGCGACGGGTGCCGGCCGGTGCGCTCCCAATCACCGATCGGGAGGTCGACCAGGATATGGACGGACTTGGCACGCAACTCGACGAACTCCTGGAGCATCATCAAAGGCTCGCGGTTGACGTAGTCGCGTTCGATGGGCCAGAGCGAATCTTCAACCCAGTCGAGCCGCGGGTTGTCATCGTCGATCATGGCTGACAGCCGGTCGAGGAATAGCTCCTCGAAGTCGCGCAGATAGGAGAGCACCTCGACCGCGCCAAGCGAACCGCCGGGGCCCGCCTTATGGAGGTCGTCCTCATCCTGGTCCGCGACGATCTCGCCAACGGTGACGGGCATCTGCTCAAGCGCGTCAATCAGCTCTTCGCGGTCCTGGATATCGATCGTCGTCATACGCTGAGGCGCTTCCTGCCGCCGGAGACGGCAGCCGGTTGCACGGCGCTACGCGCGTCGCGATCGAGCGCCTCGCGGACCGCCGCCTTGGCCAACTCCTGCGTCGCGTCGATGAGCGGCAGGCTGATGTCGTCGTCGGTGAGCACGACCGGGATCTCGGTGCAAGCCGCCAGCACCGCGTGCGCTCCCCGGCGCTCCAGGTTGTCGGCAGCCTCGACCAGATGCGCCCGGACCGAGCTATGGAGGTTGTTGGCCTTGACCGCTCGGATGGCCGGCATCACGCAGTTTTCCATCAGTTCGTCGTCCGGTGCGATCACCTCGATACCGCGCCGCTTCATGGCCTCCTGGTAAATCCCGGAACGAATCGTGCCGGTCGTCGCCAGTAGACCAACGCGCCGCACACCGGGGTAGCCGCCTGAGATCGCCTCGGCCGCCGTCTCCAGCATACTGAGGATAGGGGTATCGACCTGCGCCTCGATGTCGCTGAGAAATGCGTGGGCGGTGTTGCACGGAATGACGATGAAGCTTGCGCCAAGCTGATCGAGGTTGCGCGCGCCTTTCACCAGCCAGGGAACCGGATCTTCGCCGTCATGCAAGAGGGCCTCGGTGCGATCCGGAACGCGCGGGTCGGCATAGACGACGACCGGGATATGCTCCTGGTCCACCGTCGCCGGCGTCTCCGCGATAATCTTCATGTAGAGGTCCGCAGTCGCCGCCGGCCCCATCCCGCCGAGAATACCGACGATCGCGCGTTCTTGCGATATGCCTTCGTCGATCTCAAGCGCCTGCGCCCCGGACGCCACCGGGCTGAGCGTCAATCGGTCCCGCGCCGGGAGCAAGCGGCTCAAGAAACTCTTGATACCGTCGAACGCTGAACCGGAGACCGCTGGTTCAAGCTCGACCTCCGGGTCGACCACCTCAATCTCGACTTCAACGACCTGCGCGCGTTCGGCGTCAATCCGAAATGCCCGCAGATCCGGCTCGTCGCCGGCCAGGGACACGATCAGCATCATTGCGTCCGGCCAGTTGGCCTCGTCAAGGTCGGTGTCCGACGGCAGGGCCGGCGAGGAGGGATGCGAGTGATAGATCGCGCCGAGCCGCCAGCTCCGGCGATCCATTTCCTCGATTGCCCGGACGACTTCGGAATCCGCCATGCGGTAGCGTGTCGGGCTGTCGAGCACATTCGTCCCGGGGAAGAGCTTCACCGGCCGGTCGCCGGCAAAGGCGATTAGACCGCAGGATTCGTTGGGCAGGTCCGCAACCGCGCGGGCGATGATTGCGTCGCGCATTTCGCCGGGCAGCGCCAAACGCTCAGCCGCCACGCTCGCAATCTCGCGGAGGGTGTCATCGCCGGTTGTGTCATTCTGGTTGTCAACAATGTCGGGGCGATTCAAGCTCGGACGTCCCGTCGATTTCTGACACTGTACGTATTATAGCCCGAGAAACGCAACTGGCCGGGCTATACTGCGCCGTCGACGACAATGAGGGGCAAGGACATGATCGACACGATATCAACCGCCGGATTCGCCGAACGCATGAGCAGACTCGGCACCGAGAGCGCCTTCGATGTGCTCGTGCGCGCCAGGGCGCTCGAAGCACAGGGCCGCGACGTCGTTCATTTGGAGATTGGCGAACCCGACTTCGACACACCTGCTCACATCGTCGAAGCCGGGATCAAAGCGCTGCGCGACGGCGAAACTCACTACACACCCGCAGCCGGCATCCCGGCCCTGCGGGAGGCGATCGCCAACCACGTTTCGGCGACCCGCAGGATCGATTACGCGCCCGAAAACGTCGTCGTCACGCCCGGCGGCAAGCCGGTGATGTTCTACTCGATTCTCGCCCTGGCCGGGCCCGGCGACGAGGTGATCTACCCCGATCCGGGTTTCCCGATCTATGGCTCAGTCGTCAACTTCTCCGGCGCGACGCCCAAACCGCTCCCGCTCCGTGAGGAGCGCGATTTCAAGTTCGACCTCGACGAGCTACGTGGGATGGTCTCGGACAAGACAAAGCTCGTCATCATCAACTCCCCCGGCAATCCGACGAGCGGCCTCCTCGGCGACGAGGAACTGAGCCTGCTGGCCGAGCTGGCGGAGCAGCACGACTTCTACATCCTCTCCGACGAGATCTACCGGGAGATCGTCTATCTGGACGAGCCGGTCCGGAGTATCGTCAACTACCCCGGCATGGCCGGAAGGACGATTATCCTCGACGGCTTCTCGAAGACCTACGCGATGACCGGCTGGCGGCTTGGCTATGGCGTCATGCCCGTCGCGGTCGCCGAGGCCGTTACCCGGCTGGCGATCAACTGCAACTCCTGCGTGCCGGGATTCACCCAGCTCGCCGGCGTCGCGGCGCTGACCGGGCCACAGGACCAGGTGCGGGAGATGGTTAGCGAGTTCCGCCGCCGCCGGGACGCCATCGTCGCCGGGCTGAATGAGATCCCCGAGGTCAGCTGCCTGACGCCGGAGGGCGCATTCTATGTCTTCCCGAACGTCAGCGCCTACGGTGACGACGTAGCCGACTACCTCTTGCAGGAGGCGGGCGTCGCCCTGCTCGACGGCGCGGGCTTCGGCGCTCAGGGCAAGGGCTACATGCGCGTCTCCTACGCCAACTCACTGCCGAACATAGAGAAAGCGCTCGACCGCATAGCCGACGCGCTGGAGCGCAAAGAACGCTAAGCCTGGAGGGCATCCCATGAAGAAACTGGTCGACGATCTACACACGATGTGCGACGAACTGCCGTTTGCGACGAGCTGGCATCTCAAGAACCTGAAGACCGGGGAGACCGCCGACCGCGCCGGCGACGTCGTTGTTCCATCGGCCAGCACCCGCAAGATCGCCATCATGATGACGGCCCTGAAGGGTGTCAACGACGGCAAGTTCGACCTCGACCAGCCGGTCGAGATTCAAGCGAAGTACCAGAACAACAATTCGGGCACGTTCCAGCACCTCAAGCCCGGCTTCACGATCACCTTCCAGGATGCGCTGGTCATGATGATCATCGTTAGCGACAACACCTGCACCGGCACGGTCGCCGACATGGTCGGCCTCGACGCTGTCAACGAGCTGTGTCAAGCGATCGGCATGCAGGGCACGGCCCACCGCCACGGCATCCCGCCCGGCAACCTCGAACGCGATCATCCGGTCGACGCGACGAACACGACGACGCCGAACGATGTCGGCCTGCTCCTGGAGCTGATCCTCAGCGGCACGGAGGACAAAGACGCCGCCGCGCAGCTCGGGTGCACGCCGGAACTCTGCAAGGTTGGGCTCGACATCCTCAGCTGGCAGAAGCTGAAAGCCCGGCTACCGGCCATGCTGCCGGGCGGCACGAAGGTCGCTCACAAGACCGGCACCGGCGCGCGCAACATCAACGACGCCGGGATCATCTTCGACGCCGACGACAACCCCCTCTTCATCCTCACCGTCTACACGGACCAGTTGCCGGAAACACTCGAAGATGGCACGCCGGGGCACACCGCCGGCGCGAACATCATCCAGCGGCTGGCGCGCCGCTGCTGGGATGAGCTGGCATGACCGACAAGACCCCGTATCAGGACAGTCTGCCGGCTCTCGAACGCGCCTGGAAGCTGGCGTCGGCATACGTTGCCGGGCTGCCGGAGCGACCAGTCGCGCAGCCGGTTACGCCAGAAGAGATGCAGGCGGCGCTCGACGAGCCGCTAGCGGAATCCGGCTGTGACCCGGCCGCGGCAGTCGAGGAGTGGTTCGACCGCGCCGAGCGGGGCATCGTTGCGTCATCCGGCCCGCGCTTCTTCGGTTATGTCATTGGCGGCACGACCCCGGCGGCGCTGGCCGGCGATTGGCTTGCAGCCACAATCGACCAGGACGCCGGGCTATGGGACGCTACCCCGGCCTCGGTCCACACCGAGCTCGTCGTCCTGCGCTGGCTTAAAGAGCTCTTCGATCTCCCGCGAGCCTGGACGGGGACGATGGCGACGAGCGCGACGCACGCCAACCTGATCGGCCTCGCCGCCGCCCGGCAGTGGACCGGTCAGCAGCGGGGATTCGACCCAGCTGACGATGGACTCGGCGGCCAGCCGGCCATCCCGGTCATCTCCAGCACGGAGATCCACATGAGCGCTCGCAAGAGCCTCTCGACGCTTGGCCTCGGCCGGTCAAGCCTGACGACGGTTCCGGCGACTGACGGGAGCGTCGACCTCGACGCGCTTCAGGCAGCGCTCGACGCGACCGACGGCGCATGCATCGTCATTGCCAACGCCGGCGAGGTGAACACCGGCGCGTTCGACCCGCTGGATGCGGTCGCCGACCTGTGCGACGCCCATCCGGGCGGCGTATGGCTCCATGTCGATGGCGCGTTCGGGCTCTTTGCCCGGCTGCTGGCGGACAAAGCGGCGAATCTCGATGGCATTGAGCGCGCCAACTCGGTAGCCGTCGACGCCCACAAATGGCTCAACGTGCCCTACGACAGCGGTTTCGCCTTCGTCTCCGACGAGGCGGCGCTTACCAACGCGTTCAGATCCTCGGCCGCCTACATCCCAGAGGGCGACTACCCCGATCCCGGCGCGCAGGTGCCGGAGATGTCGCGCCGCTTTCGGGGCTTGCCGGCCTGGTGCGCGCTAAAGGCCTATGGCCGCGAGGGCTATGCGGCGCTCGTTCAGCGCTGCGTCGACAATGCCGCACTGCTTGGCCGGTGGATCGAAGCATCCGATGATTTCGAGCTGCTCGCGCCGGTGAACCTCAACATCGTTTGCTTTCGCTATGCGCCAAGCGGCGTGTCCGACGGCAAGCTCGACGATCTCAACCGCCGCCTGATAACCGCCGTCCAGCACGACGGGCGCGCCTTTGTGACCCCGACGACATGGGGCGGCAAGGGCGCGATTCGTGCGGCCTTCGACAACTGGGCGACGTCGGATGCGGATGTCGAGATCCTCTGGGCAGCCCTGAATGAAGTTGGAAACGAGCTCATCTAATCTAAAAGGAAGTTCGAGGCAGCCATGACGCTCGACGCGGCAGCACTCCACGCAGACGCCATCGTTATCGACGCACACTCAGATGTCTTCGCCGATGTCGCCAACCGGCGCGCCCAGGGCAAGACGGCCTGGCTGAGCGAGCGGCACATCCCTGACTGGCGGGCCGGCGGCGTCAATGCGGTTGTCACGACGCTCTACACGGAACCAACCTTCAAACCGGACCGCGCCGCGCGGCGGGCAATGGAACAGCTCGGGGCTGCCCTGAATGACATCGACGAGACCCCTGACGCCTTCCTCTGTCAAACACGCGCCGAAGTCGAATCGATCGTCGCCGACGGCAGCATCGCGTTCATCCTGGCAATGGAAGGCGCGGAGCCGATTCAGGATGAGATCGGGAGCCTGCGCGTCTTCTACGAGCTCGGCCTGCGCATCCTCGGCCTCACCTGGAACCAGCGCAACATGCTGGCGGAAGGTGTCGGTGAGGACCGCGCCGGAGGTGGCATCACCGAACGCGGTCGCGCGTACATCGCCGAATGCAACTGGCCGGGCATTCTGCTCGATGTCTCGCACCTCACGGTGAAGTCGTTCTGGGATCTGATGGATGCCAACGACGGACCGGTGATTGCCTCCCACTCCAATGCAACCGCCCTCTGCTCTCACAAGCGCAATCTGGACGACGACCAGCTCAAGGCGCTGGCCGGCAGCGGCGGGTTCATCGGCATCAACGGCGTCGCCGCATTCATCAACGACGACCCGGGCAAGGCAGACCTCGCAGGCATGCTCGACCACCTCGACCACGTTGTCTCCGTCGTTGGCGCGGAGCACGTCGGCCTGGGCCCGGACTTCGTCGACTACATGCGAGACGATCCGGCCTCCTTCGCCTCTGCCACCGGGATCGACTACCCGGCTGGCTTTGAGACGATCCGGACGATGCCGAACGTCACTACTGGCCTCGTCGAGCGTGGCTACAGCGAAGACGCCATCCGCGGCATCCTCGGCCTGAACTTCCTGCGCGTTTTCAAGGATGTGTGTGGGTGACGCAATGACACCGCATTACGCATCAAGTTAGGCAAGGGTGACCGCCAGCGCCACGAGACGCCATCCACGAACGAGCGCGGAAGAGTGACGGGGTAACCAACCAGCCGCCCAGCGTAAAGACGTGCCGGTGGCGCGTCCCGGCTATTGGAACGATGCAATCCAGGGATGTGCGCTGGTTTCCTGACGGAGACGCGCCAGCGGCACGTATCTACAGGCAAACGCGGTGTCATGCTCGTCAAGACCGCACCGGCTCCTGAACTTGATGCATGCAGAATGACGTCATTGCATTCCCAGTGCCCGTGGAACCTGCGCCAAAGGAACCTGACGGATCAACGGTATTGGTCCAAATGGCCCTAGAGCGATAGCGGAGGCGGGGGCGACAATGAACGGGATACTTGCGCGTTGCTGAAAGGCCCGACATGTCCCGTTCGCTCAGTTTCCAGGACCGTATGCGTGAAGTCTTCCGCCCCGAACGGTCCGAGGAACCCGACAATCCAGCAGATCTGATCGTTGAGCTGACGAGAACCGCGCTCAAGAGCCAGGATATTCCGACTGCGGTCACACCCGTCCTCAACGCGCTTGTCGACAAGACTGCCGCCGTCGGCAGCGCCTATTTCCAGACAAACGGGGTCGCCTACTTCGCGCGGGCGGCATCCGGCGAGATGCCAAGCGGCGACGCGATGGACGCGATTCTGGCTCACGGCCTGCCCGCCGAGCTTCCACTGCTGGCCGCCATCGACGTCAGTGACATCCCGCTCTTCTATGACGACACGCGCGCCGACGTCGCGACAACCGGCTTCCCAGAACTCGGCGTCGCCAGTGTGGCGGCCGCGCCGGTCAAAACCCAGGACGGCAAGCTGGCCGGCGCATTCCTGATGCACACATTCGCCCCCCACTGCTGGAACGAGACCGAGTGCGAGCTATTCGAGGTCGTTTCCAGCACGCTGGCTTCCCTTACCGCGCGCTTCGTCGCTGAGGAAGAGGCACGCGCCGCACGGGAAGATGCCTTGCACGCGCTTGGACTCGCCGTCGAGCGGCGAGACAGCGAGACGAAAGGCCACACAGACCGCGTTGTCGAGCTCGCAATCGAGATCGCCGACGAGATGCAGGTCAGTCCCGAGGATCATCAGGCGATCCGCTGGGGCAGCTACCTGCACGACATCGGCAAGATCGGTATCCCCGATCAGATCCTGCACAAGCCCGGCAAGCTCGAAGACCATGAGTGGGCGATCATGCGCAAGCACGCCGAGCTCGGTCACGAGTTTGCGTCACGGCTCGGCTTCCTGCCGTCGGCCACGATGGACCTCGTCCTCCACCACCACGAAAAATGGGAGGGCGGCGGCTATCCGAATGGCCTTGCCGGCGAGGATATCCCGCTCGCGGCCCGTGTTTTCGCCGTCTGCGATGTCTTCGACGCGCTCGTCAGCGAGCGTCCCTACAAGCACGCCTGGCCATTCGACACCGCCGTACGCGAGATCAACCGGCAGTCAGGCCATCATTTCGATCCGGCGGTTGTCGCAGCGTTCAACGCGGTCATCCAGCGCAAGTTCCCCCACCCGGGCGCCGCGACTGCCCAGCTTCGCCCGGACAGGGTGGAGGTTGAGCCAAATGGCTGAGTCCCAGCATTGGTCGGCTTACAGCGCCGCCAGCAAGCGGGCGCAGAAACCGTCGTAGGCGTCGCGGTCGATCCAGCGCACGACTGACGTCAGGCCCAGGTCCGGATCGATCCAGACGATGTTCGAACCTTTGCCGACGGCGAAGTAGCTCGTCGGCGGGGCGCTCGGGAACAGCTCCTGGTTCTGATTGACCCACCACATGAAGCCGTAGCTCTGGTTGTGCTCGCACGGTTCGATCATCGCGTCGAGCCACGCCTCCGAGATGATCTGCTTGCCATCCCAGCTGCCACCGGCGGTAAAGAGCTGGCCAAAGCGGGCATGGTCGAGCGATGACGCCCAGACGCCACCGCCCCAGTGGCCGCCGCCGCTGACCGACTGCATCTGCAGGCCATCGACCGTCGTCCAGGAAGTGCTGTAACCGTGCCATTCCCAGGTCGGTGACGCGCCGATCGGGTCCATGATCTCCCGGCGCAGGATTCGCGGCAACGGCTCCCGCCAGAGCTTCAGCAGCGCGTACGCCAGCAGGTTGACCCGCACATCGTTGTATTCCCAGAAAGTCCCCGGCTCGTGGAGCAGCCGGTCGCGGCCCTTGCGCCGGTCGGCCAGGTCGCGCTTGCCCCAGAGCACACCTTCCCACTCGCTCGTTTGCTGGAGCAGCATGCGCCAGGTGATCTTGCGATTGCGCTCAGACTCGAACACTTCGTCGGGCACCAGCTCGACAACCGGCGCGTCGAGGTCCGGCAGCATGCCCCGGTCGAAGGCTAGGCCGGCCATCGTCGAGAGATAGCTCTTGGCGACGCTGAAGGTCATATCAACGCGCTGGTAGTCGCCCCACTGTGCCGCGATGTAGCCATCTTTCACGACAACGCCGTTGACGCCAGCACGCGCCTTGGTTGGCCCGACGATGTCGTTGTCGGGGTGATCGTTGATTGGGTCGTTTGCCAGCTCGGTGGGAATATCTGGGCCGAAATCGGTTTCGTTGTTGCTCGCCCAGCTGATCGCTTCATTGAGCTTCGCCTCGTCGAGCCCGAGCTCAGCCAGGCTGCGCTCCGACCAGCTTCCGTGAGCTTCCGGCGTGTGGAGCCGGGTAGCTGTTCCTGACATGCAGTTGACCTTTCTAGTGTTTTCGTCTCTGCGATGGGCCATTGTCGCATGGAACAGTCGGCGCGACTCAGCTCAGAAAGGTTCCCCGCATCTCCATCGGCTGGGCCATCAGCCAGTTGGCGGCGATAAAGATCAGCAGCGCTAGCACGGCCCACGGCAGCGCCCCGCGTAGCGCGCGCGGCCTGCCGAAGGTATCGCGGCTGATCACATAGGTTGCGGCCAGTGTCGCCAGCAGCCCAAGCTGGAGGACGATGAGCTCGATCATGTCGATCATTGACTGCGACAGCAGCGCGGCAAGTTCCCGTCGCGGTTCGCCGAGGAGGTCTATGCCGATGTCCAGTAGAAATGCCTGGGTGACCGGCACAACCGTCAACGCGCCCGTGAAGAAGTGGAAGCCGTAATGGGCAACCCACATCGCGAAGCCGAGCGGCACGAGCCCAAAACTAAAGCGCGAAATGAGCGGCAGCAGCGGGCGCGTTGACCGTGTGAGCAGGTGGCTCGTCCAGCCAGCGCAGACCACCAGCCCGGCGGGCATGACCACAAGCCCAGCGATGAAGACCAGCGCCAGGACAGCCGGCTCGGATTCCAGCCCAAGCACGCCGGCCAGCCAGCGCTCGAAGCGAAAGACCGGGCCAACCATGCCAAAGGCGTTGAGGAGAGATCCGAAGACGAGCACCAGCGCCAGCAGCGCGTAGTCCAACCGCTCGCTCAGCTTCCCGATGCCTGAGCGGTTGGCGTCGCGCCGGAACTCGTCAAGCGGGTTGCGGGCGATGATACCGACGTTGTCGTGCGGGCAGGCCTGAATGCAATCTAGACAAAAGGTACAGTCGAGGTTCCCGGCCTTGCGTTGCTGGAAGAGGTAGAGCTCGCAGCCGCTCTGAACGAGCCGCCCAGTCGCCGGATCATGCCGTCCGGCAATGCAATCCTTCGTCGTGCAGGACTGACAGGTCGTGTACTCACGTACCTTGACCTCGAAGGGCGAGGCCATCGAATTGACGAAGTGGAACTGGCCAATCGGGCAGAGATGCTTGCAGAAGGCAGCGCCCTTGAAGAGCCCGTCGACGGCGAACGCCGCGCCGAAGTAGCCCACCGCGACCCAGGCCGTCCACCACGGGCTAGCCCAGAGATCGAACGCCTCGTAGGACCAGAAGAAGACGATGAGCAGCGCAATCGCCAGCCACTTGCCGGGAATCCAGGCAGGCCAATTCCAGCGCGCCGGCAACCAGCGCTTCGCCGGACGCCGAACGAGCATGAAGGGGCAACCCATGCAGAACAGGTTACCGAAGACAAGCAGCGCCAGGACGACGAAGCCGCGCCAGTGCACCCAGGGCAACACACCGGCGAAGTTATCCGGCGCATTCGACGGCCCGATGAACCCATCGAGGACGATCAGCGCGGCGATGGCAAGCAGCGGTAGCTGGATGACGGTGCGGGCATGCTTCCAATTCAGCAAGCGCCCGAGAGCGGGAACGCGCAGCAGATCGAACGGTTGGCGGCGTCTAGGCCGTGCCGCTGTTGCGGTCAGCTCGAGACCCCGGCGAGGTCGAAGGTCCGCTCGATCTCCCGGCCATCGTCGAGCGTGCCGGAGACGGTGATAATCCAGTCGCCACCCATAGTGAACGCAAAGCCGTCGCTAACATAGTGCCCGGCCTGCTCGCCGATAGCGCCAACGATGACCGGCTCCATGCCGGCGTGGCTCATGTTGCCCTCGATCTCTAGCTCCGCGCCGTCGACTGGGTCGCCGTCCTCGTCCATCAGGATGACCTCGACGACCGCCGGGCCGACTTCGGGTGGATCGGGAGTGATCTCGATCTCCATCGTGACGTCACCGGCGGCGTCCGACTCCTCGCCCCCGCGCGTGCATGCCATGGACGCGAGCATCAGCACCAGGGCTACCCCGATGAGCAGCAATAGCAAGCGCGGTTGCTCGCGTCGTGACAGCATACGATGCAAGGTCACGGCTACGGCTCGCGCACTTCGACTTCGACGGTGATCGTTCCGGCCTGCTCGAAGTCGAGCTCGACGTCGAAGGTGTCGCCGACTTCAAGCGCCTGGTTGAGACCGATGAGCATGACATGCAGACCACCCGGCTCGAGCACGACCGTCGCGGATTCACCGGCCGGAATCTCGATGCCACCCTCGACTTCGCGCATCTGCATCACGCCCTCGACCATGTTGACGTTGTGGAGCTCGACGGCGCCGGCGACCTCGGTTTCGGCCGCGACAAGCCGGTCGTCGTCGTCAGCATTGTTCTCGATGGTCATGTAGACCGCCCCATTGGCCCCGCCCATGCCCATCTCCATATCGTCGTGGTCCATCTCGCCTTCTTCGGCGGTTTCTTCGCCCTCCATCTCGGCATCGTCATCCAGCAGAATCGCCGGCCGCGCCCAGGCATCTGTGACAACAATGGCCGCGTCACCATCGCTGCCTGACGAATCATCGCCGTCGTCATCCCCGCACGCAGCGAGCATGACGAGCGCCACGACGGCAACAAGCAAGATTGGCCAACAACTTCTGAGGTTCGATCTGCCGAATATTCTGGACAACTATGCGCTCCCTAGCACCGATCGTTCATATCCTGCCGGGGAGTGTATCGGAGCGCAATCGCGTTGGACATACGACTACCGGGCATACCTACCGTAGCTAGAGCAGATTTTCGAGGTCGTGGCTAACCTGATCGACGGTCAGCTCGTAAGGCAAAAAGAGCCGCTGGCGGCCCTGCTGGTCGAGCACGACCAGGGTCGTCGAGTGGTCAACCGTGTAGCCCGATGCGTCGCCGCCCTCCGCTTTCTGGAAGAAGATGCCGAACTGTGCCGCAATACCGCGCAACGTCTCATCGCTGCCGGTAAGCCCAACGAAACTCTCGTCGAACGACGCCATGTATTGCGCCAGGCGCTCCGGGCTGTCACGCTCCGGGTCGACCGAGATCATCAACACCTGGACGTCATCGGCATCATCCCCAAGCTGCTCGCGGACCTTCGAGAGCTTACTGAGTGTCGCCGGACAGAAGTCCGGGCAATTGGTGTAGCCGAAGTACATGACGACGACACTGCCGCGGTAGTCGCTCAGATTGACGTCGCCGGCAGCGCTCACCAACGTGAACTCTTCCGGCGGTCCATCGGGGTCTACCGCCGTGCCATTGAAGCTCTCGTCGCTTGCCAATAGACGCGGCACGACCGCCGCCGCGACGATGGCCACGAGGATGGCGGCGGCGATACCAAACATGAGCGGTCGTTTCATCGCCGCTACTCGCTTTCCAGCTCTGGAATCCCCCAGCGCCGCAGTACCGCCCGGTACCGCTCGGCAACCGGCGGGTCGATCATCTGTCCATCGACGGCGACCGCGCCCTCGCCCCGCGCCACAGCCATGTCGTAAGCCGCGACGATCCTCCCGGCTCGCTCTAGCTCGTCGGCAGCAGGACGGAACGTCTCGCGGATGACCGACGCTTGCGCCGGATGGATCGCGAACTTGCCGTCCATGCCAGCCGCTGCGCCACGCCGGGCGTCCGCCACCAGGATGTCCATCTCTCGAAACTCAGGGCAGATC
>JAUIIK010000120.1 GCA_030431755.1 Chloroflexia bacterium | reverse complement strand
ACGACGGGGCAGCCAAAGCGCTCGGCCAACCGCAGCGCGCGCAGGGCCTTGCGGTAGCCCTCCGGCAACGCCTGCCCGCCACGCCGCGACTCATCATCGTGGCCCCGTTCGATGCCAACGAAGACGACGCCCCGCCCCGATATCTCGCCCAGGCCGCAAACAATCGCGGGATCATCGCCGAAGGCGCGGTCACCATGCAGCTCAACGAACTGCGGTGAGATCCGCCGAATGTAGTCGAGTGTCGTCGGCCGGTCACCGCGCCGCGCAAGCTGCACGACATCCCAGGCATCCGCCGGCGGCTGCTGGCGTCCATCAGCGCGTGGCTCCCGTACGGTCGGCACGCGCCGCTTGGAGCGCGCGATGACCCGCAGAACGGTCGACAGGGTGTCCCGCAAACGCACACGGTGGACAATCGCATCGAGGAATCCGTGTTCAAGCAGGTACTCCGGCGTGTGGGTCTCGATGGGGTCATTCTCATCGCGGTCCTTGGATGTCCCGGCAATCACCCGCGGGCCGGCGAACCCGATGAGCGCGCCCGGTTCGGCCAGAATCAGGTCGCCTTGTGAAGCGTAGGAAGCGTACATCCCGCCGGTCGTCGGGTCAGTCAGGATCGAGATGTACGGCACGCGCCGCTCATGCGCTCTTCGCGCAGCAGCGGCGGTCTTCGCCATCTGTACAAGGCTCAGCATGCCTTCCTGCATCCGCGCTCCACCCGACGCGACAATCGTAATGATTGGCACGCCACGGTCGATAGCTTCCTCGAAGGCCAACGCGATCTTCTCCCCGGCAACCGAGCCCATGCTCCCGCCGAGGAAGCCGAAGTCTACGACGGCGATAATCACCTGGTTACCGCGAATTGCGCCGCGTCCGGTGAGCACCGCCTCTTTCAGGTTCGTCCGCTCCCGTGCCTGGATTACCCGCTCACGGTAAGGCTTGGAGTCGCTGAATTCGAGCGGGTCAACCGACACGAGATCGGCGTGGATCTCGTCGAACGAGCCTTCATCGAGCAGCATCTCGACTCGCTCCCAGGCCCCGATACGGGCATGGAAACCACAGTTCGAGCAAACGCGATAGCGGGCCCACTGCCGATCGTCGGCAAGCGGGGCTTTGCACTTCCGGCAGTGCTCAGTGGCCGGGGTGCTGTCAGTCGATTCTGTCGCAGTTGTCGTGCTCATATTGTCCTCTGCTACGTGCGCTGCTACGAGTATACGCAAGCCCCTCCCACACTCTGCAGAATGCTCGCCGCCAGCCTCCTCCGGTGACCAGTAGGCCGGTCATCCACCCCCTGTACAAGACAAGCCATTTACACGCGCAAAGGTCTGACAGATTCGAGCCAGAACCGCCCCGTCAGACAGTATCACCTGGCGATATGTAGCCCCGGACCGGCGAGAAGGCAACGAAGAGGAATGCCGCAAAGAACCCGACACTCGCGACAACGAGCGTGGCCGGCACGCCAACAAACTCACCAAGGATGCCGCCGGCAATCGCGCCGAGCGGCGTCATCCCGCGCCCGAAGAACTGGAAGACGGAGTGCACCCTTCCCAGGTGAGTATCCGGCGCAATTGACTGGCGGATCGACACCTCGTTGATCTGGGCGACCACATAGGTCATCCACTGCAGCAGCTCCGACAACACGATCATTGCCAAGGCAACGGATGGGAACAGGACCGCCAGTGGGATCGTCGCGCCAAAGACGCCGAAGAAGAACTGCCCACCGACGACTGCACGACCCTCAGACACGCGTCCGCCCAGCCAGCCCGCGAGCGACGCGCCACCGAGCGAGCCGATCCCGCCGAGTGCCAGGACAACGCCGATAGCTGCAGCTCCGAGCGCAAGATCGTCGGCTAGAAAGAGCACATAGACAGCGAAGAACATCCCGCCGGAGAAGGCCTGGATGACTTTGGAATAGACAATCGCCCGCAGCACGCTCTCGCGATAGACGAAGCTCAAGCCGTCTGCGATTTCGCGGAACACGTTGCGACTTGCGTTGACAGTCTGGTCAGCCCGCTCTGGCGATGTCCGGGCGATAAACCCGGCGGAGGCAAAGAAGCTCAGTGCGTCCAGAAGAATCGCTATTGGCGCGCCCGCAAGCCCAACCAGGAGCCCGCCCGCGCCAGGCCCCGACACCTGCGCGACCGAGGCGCTCAGGTGCAGCTTGCTGTTTGCGTCGACGAGCCGGTTGCGCGGGACAATCGATGGCAGGTATGTCTGCCAGGCGACATCGAAGATGACCGTCAATGCGCCGGTGAGCAGCGCCACAGCGTAGAGCATCTCGATTCGCAGGACGCCAAACCACCAGGCGACGGGCACGGTCAGCAGAAACAGGCCGCGCGCGAGGTCCGCGACCACCATCAAGGGTCGCCGGCGCACACGGTCAACCCAGACACCGACGAACAACCCGATCAACAGGACCGGCGCGGTGCCGGCCGCCGACAGGAAGCCCATCTGTGCCGGGCTCGCGTCAAGGCTCAGCACCGCCAGGAGCGGCAGCGCTACGAGCGACACATGCGAGCCGATCTGCGAGATCGACTCCGAGATCCAGAGATTCATGAAGTCACGGTTGCGCCGCAGTGTTTCGCGGCGCGTCGATGACGCAGCTTCAGATTGAACTGTCATGCTTGGAACTCCCGATTGAAAACCGGGAGGCGGTATCGCCAGGCGATTTACCTCCCGCTATCCGAATTGCCTGCTTCGTCGGATAGCGGGAGTTCTAGCGTCGGCGGGGAGTCACCCGCGAACCATTGTTTGTCTGCCATGTATTGCAACTCGGCGTCCGGTCCAATACCTGTACGAGTAGCAGCGACATCGCGGGAGCATATCACAGCTGTGTCCCTGACTACTTCGGCAGCGCGTCCCTGCGCCGTTCGCCGGAGCGCGGATCAACCGCGTCGCGCAACGCATCGCCGACCAGTGTCAGCGCAAGGACGGTAACGAAGAGGGCTACGCCAGGCGCAAGCGCCATCCACCAGGCGCGGCTGAGCAAGCGCTGGCCATCACGCAGCATGTTGCCCCAGGTCGGCGTCTCAGGATTGACACTCGCGCCCAGGAAGGATAGGGACGCTTCCGCAAGGATCGCGTAGGCGGCGACGAAGGCCGCCTGGACGATTAGCGGCGACAGCGCGTTCGCCAACACGTAACGCCACAGGATCTGGTAGTCGCGCAGTCCAATCGCCTGCGCCGCCTCGACATATGGCAGCTCACGAATGACGAGCGCCATGCCCCGCATCAGCCGCGCGACGACCGGCGTATAGACGAGACTCAGCGCGATGATCACGCTCCGCAGATTCGCGCCCAGCGAGATCACCACCGCGATCGCCAGCAACACGCCGGGAAAGGCCATGACGCCATCGAGCGTCCGCATGATCAGCCCATCGAGCCGGGGATAGTACCCGGCGATGACGCCGAGCAAGCAGCCGGTAGCCGCGCTCGCGAACATCACGCAGAGCCCTACGACCAAAGACACGCGGGCTCCGAAGAGCAGGCGTGAGAAGACGTCGCGGCCGAGGTCGTCGGTACCCATCCAGTGCGCGCTTGACGGCCCCTGGAGTCGCCGCGCCGGATCGATGAACGTGGGGTCATACGGCGCGAGCAACGGCGCGCAGATGGCGGACACGGTAATGACGAAGACGACCGCGATGCTGAACAATGCGACGTTCGAGCGCAGCAGGTGGACGTACCACGCGCGCCGGCGGTCCGGCTGGTAGGCAGCACGCCAGCCGCGCGGCCGCGCACGCGCCTCCGCCCGCACCGCAAGGCTCGCTCTACCCGCCGACACGATCCACCCGAATACGCGGATCGATGGCCACGTAGAGTACGTCGACAAGCAGGTTCGCAACGAGGTAGAGCAGCGCAATGACCATGACAACGCCCTGGATGACCGGGAAATCCCGCCGCCCGATGCTGTTCACGACAAGCTGCCCCATGCCGGGCAGGTTGAAGACCGTCTCGACGACAACCGCGCCGCCGAGGAGATCGCCGAGCGTATAGCCGAAAACAGTCACGGCCGGGATGAGCGCATTCCGCAGCACGTGCCGCGTCGTGACCGCCCACGGGCTTAGCCCCCGTGCGATCGCCACCTTCACGTAGTCCTCCTGGATGACGTCCAGCATCGACGTGCGGATCAAGCGTGCCGGCAGCCCGGCTATTGAGATGCCGAGAGCCAGCGACGGCAGCAGCATTGCCTGAAAATGACCGACGGGATCAACAGTGAACGGCACATACCCGCCCGACGGCAGCCAGTTGAGGACCACGGCAAAGAGCAGAATCAGCAACATCCCGAGGAAGAAGTCCGCGATCGCCGTGCCGGTCAGAGCCAGGATGAGCAACAGCCGGTCGAAAATCGTCCCGCGATAGAGGACGGCCATGACACCAGCCGGGACGCCGATGACAATCGCGATGATTAGAGCATAGAGGGATAGCTGGAGCGTTGGCACGGCCCGCTCGAGGATCGCATCGAGGACCGGGCGGTTGAGAAAGATCGAGCGGCCGAGATCGAGCTGGGCGACGTTCGCCAGCCAGCGGGGGTATTGAACGATGAGCGGTTCGTTCAGCCCGAGGTCGTTCTGCAGGCGCTCGACCTGTTCGGGGGTCGCGTCCGGCCCCAGCATCACGGCCGCTGGATCGCCGGGCGTCAGATGCAGCAAGAAGAACGCGATTGTGCCCGCGATAAGCATCACGGGCACAGCAAGCAGAAGACGTCGGATGATATAGGCGGTCATTCCCTCAGCCAGGCGTTGGAGAACTCCGGTTGCATCTCGGTCTGGCCGATGTCTTCGAGGACCGCTGCGCGCGCCAGTAACCGGCGAACATTGCCGATCTTGAGCCGCGGCACGTCGTCGTAGAACATGTACTGGATCTGTTCCCAGACTTCGAAGCGCCGGTCGAAGTCCGCCTCGGTCTGAAGCTCGGCGAAGAGGGCATCCTTCTCGTCATTCTCCCACCAGCCGGTGGCGGAGCTCGTGAGATTCCGCATCACCGGATCGGGCCGGAAGCTCGCCGAGGCCGTGTAGGTCTCCCAGACAGCATCATCGTCACGCCGGTCGCTCAACGTCGCGCCATCATAGACCTGGAGATCGATCGTGAATCCGATGTTTTCCAGCTGCTGCTTCATCGTCAACGTCGCGTTGTACTCCTGCTGGACCTCCTGGGTGACCATCATCCGTAGCGGCGCGCCGTCGTAGCTGGTGCTCGCCAGGAGCTCGCGCGCCGCATCCGGGTCATGCTGGTTGTAGAACTCAATCCCCGCTTCGGAGTACCAGGCGCCAGCGCCGGGCACGAGCTCAGGAGTCAGCTCGTAGAAGCCATCGCCCACCGCCGCGAGCATGATCTCCTCGTGATCGAGCGCCATCTGCAACGCCCGGCGCACATCGTGATCGGCGAGGATCGGCGACCGCAAGTTCAAGACGATGTTGACCCAGGCGTCGGCCGGAAGCGTCTCGACGGCCACGCCGCTCGCATCTTCCAGAACCGGCGTCTGATCCGAACTAACCGTCTCGACGTAGTGGTAATCGCCGGCCTGCATGCCTGCCGTGCGCGATGCCTCGTTGCGCACCGGGATGAAGTCAATCCGGTCGAGATAGGCAGCTTTTGCCCCGGCGTAACCGCTGGCGGGCTCGTCCACAACCCGGTAGTTGTCGAAGCGTTCAAGACGCACATGGCGGTCTGGCAGCCACTCGACGATTTGATACGGACCAGTCCCGACATACTCCGAGAGCTCTGTGCCGGATGATGTATCGAGCACCGACTTCGGGTAGATCGCGCAGCCCTGAAGCTGGCGGCTCAACGCGGTGCGGAATGCCCCGTAGCGCTCGATCATGTGGAAGTCAATAGTCCGCTCATCGACCGCCTCGAGCTGTTCGACAACTTCCATCAACCCCTCGCCGAGCCCTGAGATGGCCGACCAGCGCTCAATTGATGCGATGGCGTCTGCGGCGGTTAGCGTCTCGCCGTTATGGAACTGGACGTCTTCGCGCAGAACGACGCGATGACGAAGCCCGTCGTCTAGCACCTCGTGCGACTCGGCCAGCAGCGGCACCGGACGATACTCGGCGTCCCAGGTAAAGAGCGTCTCATAGGCATGGCTACAGACCAGGACAACGATCGAGTCCGTCGTCTGATGAATGTCGAGGTTTGGCGGGTCCCCGGTCAACGCCACCTTGAGCACTCCGCCCGCCCGGTCACTCTCAGCCGAAGTGTTCGACGGCGCAGGCTCCGCGCCGCCTGACGCTTCCTCGTCATTGCCGCAAGCCGCGAGCACCGCCGTCAGCGCGAGCCCAGCTGTTCCCGTCAACGCCAGCCCCAGAAAGCGCCGGCGATTGAATGCATTCCCCAGATGCGCCTTTACCATGCCATCACCAATACCAGAACTAAATGATTAAGTATCACCGAACCATTCTAACCGAGAGACCGCCGTCGATCATCTCAGCAGGTTGTCCTCGCCTATTCCTCCGGCAGATCGTCAGCAAGCACGGGACCACCGCGCATCGTGGCCAGCCACTCAGGCATCTTCTCCTCGCCAAGCACGCGATTCAGGACATGCATCTCGACCAGCCGCTGGCTCTGGGTCATGAGCCACTCGCCTTGCTCGATACCGGCAGACTCGGCAAGCTTCGCATCGTGGTCCATGAACGCAAGCACCCGATCGCGCCAACTGCGCACCGCGGACTGTTCGAGCGGCCCCTCCTCGCGCGGCTCGATGTCGCCTGGCACCCACTGCCGGCTGACTAGAACGCCCAGGTTGGTCATGACCCAGCGGAAACCGTCGTCCGAGCGCTCGATGAAGTTTTGGCTCTCGAGCTCATTGATCTGGTTGATCATGATGGCCGTCTCGACTGCTTCGCCAGTCATGTGCTGGTTCATGAGCCCGGCCCGGCTTGCGAGATTCATCTCGTCCAGCGGGTCGCCGTTGTTCTGTGCCAGGACGATCAGCACCAACGGCCGGTACGGACTGGAGGTAAACCAGCCCATGATCTCCATCCAGCTCTCCATCGGCTCTCTACTCACTCTCTATCTACGACAGCGCATCCATAGCCTCAGTGAGTTCCAATTGTGTCCAATCAGCCAGAACATGCAAGCCCGTCTCGCATAGCAAGTAGACTGTCCTTCATTGAATTACGGGCGAAGAGGTGGTGGTCGACATGCAGAGTCTCACAGACAACGAACGCGAATTCATCCGGCGGATGCCGAAGGTCGAGTTGCACGTGCATCTCGAAGGCAGCGTCTATCCCGAGACGCTCTTGCAGCTTGCCGCCCGGCATGGCCGGGAGCTTCCGATTGGCGACGCTTCAGAGGCCGCTGATTGGTTTGTGTTTCGCGACTTCCCCCACTTCATCGAGATCTATCTCGAGATCTGCAACTGCCTGCGCGACGAGGATGACTACGCGTTCGTCACTGTCGAGATGGCCAGACGCGCCGCCGCTGAAAATCTCCGGTACATGGAGATCACGTTTGCGCCAACGTCGATGCTCAATCCACGCACTCCGGCCCTGCCGGATGTCGTCATGCCCGGCCTGCGGGCGGGCGCGGCGATTGCCGCCCGCGACCATGGCGTCGAAATGCAGTTCATCTTTGACCCCGTGCGCGGCCGCACGGTCGAGGAGGTCATGGCATCGGCGCGCTGGTGGACCGAGAACGGCGGCGACCGCCTCGTCGGCTTCGGGCTTGGCGGCCTCGAGCTGGGCCACCCGGCCAGCCGCTATGCCGAAGCCTTCGAGCTTGCCTCGGCAGCCGGCGCACGCATCTCGCTCCATGCCGGAGAGACCGATGGCCCGTTGAGTGTCCGAGACGCGCTTGTGACAGGAGCGGAGCGCATCGGCCACGGCGTCCGCGCTATCGAGGACGCGGAGCTTGTGACTCAACTTGCCGAGAGCAAGATGCTGCTGGAGATCTCGCCCACGAGCAACATTCGGCTTGGTGTCTACCCATCCTACGCAGACCACCCTTTCAAACGGCTTGCAGAGGCAGGCGTGCTCGTCACCGTCAATAGCGATGATCCACCGATGTTCGGCACCACCCTCACACGCGAGTTCGAGGTGCTAGCCGAACACTTTGGCTACACCCTCGACGAGCTTGTGCAATTCACGCGCAACGCAGTCCAGGGCGCATTTTTGCCCGCGAGCAGCCGAGAGACAATGGAGCGGGAGATCATCGCCGAGACCGCGATGCTCGCCAACGAGTTCGGGGTCGCGTTGCCTTCGCTCTCCGATCATGGCGCGTCGTAGTTACGGGATGCGCTGACGAAGTCACCGGCGGAGATCGAGGGCATGTTCAGCGACAACAGGTCCGCGCAGTTACCGCGAGTCGGCGTCGGTGATACGATTGTGCTGAATCTCACGAACGATGTTTTCGCTCGGCTCTGTCCCTCCGTACTCTCCGCGTTGACTACCACGAGGGCACGCCAGCCTCGATTGACAAGCGCAGCCTTCTAACGGAGGAACGATGGAGCGTGACCTTCCTGATCGGGATCAGGCGATTCCCGATATTGTGATCCGACGATTGCCTATTTACCGGCGCGGCCTGCGACATTTGCTCGACGAGGGCCGCCTTACGATCTCGTCCAACGACCTCGCCGACGAGATCGGCGTCACCGCAGCCCAGATCCGGCGTGATCTCTCCTATTTCGGGCGCTTCGGTAAACAAGGGAAGGGCTACGACGTCCCGACGCTCGTCGACGCCGTTCAACAGATCCTCAAGATCGACCGGCGCTGGGACGTCGCGCTGGTTGGCTTCGGCCATCTTGGCCAGGCGATTGCCGACTACCGCGGCTTTGAGCCGTCATCGTTCCGCATTTCCGCGATCTTCGACCGCTCCCCTAACCGTATCGGCCAGGTCAGCGCGCACGGCGTCGAGGTTCAGGCGGAAGGTGACATCGCAACTCTCGTCCGCCGCGCAGGGATCCGCATGGGCATCGTGGCCGTGCCGGCGGATCAAGCGCAGGAGGTCACCGACCTCCTGCTCGAAGGCGGCATCGAAGCCATCCTCAACTATGCGCCGGTGACGCTCCGCGTGCCCGAGGGCGTCTGGGTGCGCGAGATTGATCCCATCAGCCTGATGCAGTCGATGACGTTCTATCTCGACGCCGACGACCCACCGGGCCGCTCCGGCTCGATCGCCGACGTCGCTGGCGCCTAAGCGCCCTCGTCCGCATCATCCCCAACACCACGCACGTCCAGCGCATCGCGCAATCCATCGCCAAAGAGATTCAGCGCAAGCACGGTGAAGACAATAGCGACACCAGGGAAGACGCTGATCCACCATGCGCGGCGCACGAAGTCGCGGCCCTCGTTCAGCGCGAGCCCCCAGGTGGGCGTCGTCGGATCGACGCCGAGCCCCAGGAAGGTCAGCCCTGACTCGGCCAAAATCCCGAGCCCCACCGCGAAGGTTGCCTGGACGATGATCGGCGCGACGATGTTCGGCAGGAGATGCCGGCCCATGATCCGCACATCGGCCGCGCCGATAGACTGCGCGGCGACCATGAATTCCTCCTCGCGCAGGCGCAGCACCTCAGCCCGCACCACGCGCGCGAAGTCATCAATGTAGGCAATCGCGATGGCAATGACGACATTGCGCGCGCCGGCCCCGAAGATCGCAACCATGCCGACCGTAAGAATGATGACCGGGAATGCCCAGAGCAAGTCGATAAACCGCATGATCAGGCTGTCGATCCAGCCGCCGTAGTAACCGGATACCAGGCCCAGCGCAACGCCAATGACCAAAGCTGTCAGCGCTGCGAGAATGCCGATCGTGAGCGACACGCGGGTGCCGATCAGGATGCGCGAGAAGAGATCGCGCCCAAATGAATCAGTGCCCATCGGGTGTTCGATACTCGGCGACTGGAACAGGCCGAAGTCATCGTCATCCGGGTCATAGGGCGCGACAATGGGCGAAAGGAGTCCGACGAGCGCGAGGAATCCAACGAAGAAGAGCCCGATGAACGCCTTGCGCTCGGCCTTCAGCCTGCGCCAGACCCGGTTGCCTTGCCGCGCGCGGCGTTCCTCGGCAAGCGCGTCGAGGACATCTTGCGGGCGCGATGCCGTGGTTGCCATGTCACACCTGCCTCTCGTTATTCATAGCGAATCCGCGGGTCGAGGAAGGTGTATATGATGTCAACGACGAGGTTCGCGAGCACGAATATGACCGACACGAGCAGGATGACCCCCTGGACAATTGGATAGTCCTTGTCGAGGATCGCGCCAACAAGAATCCGGCCAAGCCCACGAATCGAGAAGACGATCTCGATAATGACCGTGCCGCTCAGGAGCAGCGCCAGCTGGATACCGGCAATCGTGACGACCGGGATCAGCGCGTTGCGCAGCGCGTGCCGGATGATCACGCTACGCTCCGAGAGCCCTTTTGCGCGGGCAGTCCGGATGAAGTCGCTCCCGAGCACCTCAAGCAACCCGGCCCGGACGAAGCGCATCAGGATCGCTGAGAATCCGGCCCCGACGGCAAGCGCGGGCAGGACCAGATGCTTGAACCACTCCCAGAGCCCATCGTCCTCAATCGACGAATAGCCGACTGCCGGCAGCCAGTTCAAGCGCACGGCAAAGAGAATGATGAGAATAATGCCGAACCAGAACGACGGCATGCTGACGCCGATAAACGCGATGACGCTGACCACGTAGTCGATCCAGCTATTGCGCTTGAGCGCAGCGATCACCCCCGTCGGTATTGCTATCACTAGCGCGAGCACAAACGCGACGAACGCGATGCTGATCGTCTTCGGGAAGCCGGTGCGGATCGCCTCATCGACCGTCTCACCGGTAGCGATGGAGTCGCCGAGGTCGCCCTGAATCGTATTCGAGAGCCACTTGAAATACTGCACATAGACCGGCTCATCGAGGCCCAGCTTCTTGTTCAGCGCCTCCGCCGCCTCCGGCGAGTATTCAGCTCCAAGGAACTGCACGACCGGGTCACCGGGAATCGCCCGCAACCCGAAGAAGACCAGGGTTGCAACGCCCCAGATGATGAAGATCGAGTGGATCAACCGGCGAATGATGTAGCGCGTCATGATCTACCCCGTCCGGATCGAGCGGAGCCGGCACGCTGCCGGCTCCGCCCCGAAGTCTCGTCGCTAGCGGTCGAGCCAGACGGTTTCCATATAACGCATTTCCGGGATGTTGCGATAGCCCTTCACATCCTGGTGGAACGCCGTGAAGTCGATCGAGTGCGAGAGGAACGCGTAGGCCACGTCCGTTTGCAGCACCTTTTCGAGGTCGAGCCAGGCCTGGCGTCGTTCATCGAGATCGTTCGTCTCACGCGTCTTGTTCATCAGCTCGTCTGCCTCCGGGTTGTTGTACCCGTAGACGTTCCAGGGGCCGTCGGAATAGAAGAAGTTCGCGTGGCCGTCATCGGGATCGGCGTCAACGACCGAGCCGTTGATGTGGAAGTCGAAATCGCCGGCTTGCCAACGCTCGTTGAGCGCCGCGCTCTGCAACGGCTGAATCTCGACCTCAACCCCGATCTCCGTCATGGCGTTGCGGATGACCTCCTGAGCGCGCGAGTTGTCCGACAGCGCCATGAGGACGGCGGTCGTCCCGTCAAGTCCGACCTCCTCGGCAAGCCGTTTCGCCTCGTCCAGGTCGTAGGCCTGTGGGTTCTCGGGATCATCAGCGTGATAGACCCAGCCGAATGCTGGCGCAATCGCGCTGTGGCCCGGCGTTGCCAGCCCGAAGAAGGTTCGTTCGACGTAGTCTTCGCGGTCGATGGCCTTCGAGACCGCCATGCGCGCCCGCACGTCGTCCCACGGCGGCCGGGTGAAGTTCATCGTAAGCCCGGACCAGCTCGTGCCCGGCGCCTGGACGAGCACGAGGTCGCCATTTGACTGGATCAGTTCGACACCAGTCTCATCGACGATGTTGAGCATGTCGACGTCACCGGCCTCCAGCGCGCTCGTCTGGCTGGACGGCTCGGGGATAATCTGGATGACGATGCGGTCGAGCAGCGGGCGTCCTCCGTACCATTCCTCGAACGGCTCGAGCTCAAGGCCCTGGCCGACTTCGCGGCTGCCTTCGACGACCTTGAAGGGACCACAGCCGACCGGCGACAGACCGAAGTCCTCGTCGCCCATCTCCTCAATCGCCCGGCGCGAGATCGGCGTGAGCGCGCGGCCCGGACCGCGGCTACATGCGACTGCCAGGAATGGCGCGAACGGCGCGCTGAGCGTCAGGCTCAATGTCAGGTCATCAACGGCCGTGATGTCCGTAACAAGGTTGAGCTTGTTGGCATGCGGAGAGGCGAACTCCTCGTTCGTCGTGCGTTCGTAGGTGTAGACGAAGTCCTCGGCCGTGAGCGTATCGCCGTTGTGGTGGGTCAGCCCGTCGCGCAGGTTGAAGGTGTACTCCAGGCCATCTTCCGAGACGGTCCAATCCTCAGCCAGGTCAGAGACCACGCCCAGATTCTCGTCGAACTGCACGAGGCTCGAGAAGATGTTGGCGATGAGCTCGCCGGCGACGATTCCTTGCGTGACCTGAGCCGGATCAAGCGTCAGGATTTGGGTGACTGTACCGAAGCCCATCGTGAGCGTGCCGCCCTGGTTCGCTTCAGTATCCGACGTCGGGGTCGCTTCGGCGGCAGTGCCGCTTATCTCCTGACCCGATGTCGCGGTCGGCTCGTCGTCCTCGGGCTCGTCGATGGCTGTCGCGTCGTCCGATCCGCCGCTGTCGGCTTCGGTCGGGTCGGTCGTGCCACCATCATCGTCATCATCATCGTCGTCGTCATCATCGCCACCACATGCGGCAAGCCAGCTCGCGAGTGGGATCGCACCGGTTGCGGCGGCTAGTCGCATCATCGTCCTGCGCGATACTCGCGGTCCGCTCAGGACGCTCCAGTCGATATCGGCGAGTCTCTTGGTGGTTCGTTCTTCTTCCACAGCGATCGTTCCTCCTAGTGTTGAACGTGCGTGTTTCGCAAGTGCGCGGCCGAGACCTTTCCCCCTCAGTCCGGCTGCGGCCAAATGCGGCCAGGCGCCGCCAGCTGCTACCTCCTTGTCGTTGGCCTGCGTATCGATGCCGTCACAAATACATACGTCCGGCTGATGCTAGACGTCTTCATGGCAACGCTCAATGATCTCCGTAAGGATGTACTCCTCAACCTCCTGCAGGTGGTCGACCATGGCCTGCCGGGCCGCTTGCGGCTCACGCCGGCGAATCGCCTCGTAGACCGCGAGATGACGCGCATAGGCTTGCCGCCGGCGTCCGCCCGCAAGGCCGGGATCTGGACGATAGCCGCGATGCACCAGCGTATTGACAAGCTGGATCACCTGTTCCATCGCGACATTGCCCGTGAGGCGCGCGACCCCGGCGTGAAACTCCCGGTCAAACACCTGCGCAGAGTTTTCGACGCCTTCGCGGAGGTAGGGCTGGCGATGGCGTTCGAGCATCTCCCCGAGCCAGGCAACGCCGGTCGCGTCGGCTCTGATCGCCGCACGCTCGGCGAGCGCCGGTTCGACAATACGGCGGACCTCCCAGAGGTCGCTCAGGTTGTCGTGGCTCGCCTCGAACATCATCGCTAACGGCGACTCGACGCCGAGCGCGGAGAAGCGGCGCACAAACGTCCCGCCGCCATGCCGTGACTCGACGATCCCAGCGATCTCAAGTCCGCGCAGCGCCTCGCGCAGACTGGTACGGCTTACGTCCAGCTGGACGGCTAGCTCGCGCTCAGGCGGAAGCTGATCGCCGGGCTGGAAGCTGCCGTCGCGGATCTCGCGACAAATCTCGAGCGCGATGCGTAACGACAAGCGCTCTTTGCGTGCAGGTTGGACCAGCACATCCCCCGCCATCGCGTCCCCCAAGAACGTGCAGCATTGGTCAGACCAATTCAGGTATCGTCACTATAGAGTGCCAGCCAGCGCTGGTCAACACATGGACAGCAGGACATGGTCCACTCACATTACAATTGCGACATTCAGTCGGACAGGGCGTCTACGAGCGGGGGCTCACAATGTCGGGTTCGCCATCAGCGGCATCAACGATGAACACGCAATTGGCGGCGGAGCGCCCCTGGTTGTCACACTACCCGGCCGGGGTCGAACCAGTCATCGACCTGCCCGACATCACGCTGCCGGAGGTGCTCGAGGCCACGCGCAAGCGACATCCCAAGCTGCCGTTCGCCAGCTTCTATGGACGCGACTATTCCTACGAAGAAATTGATGAGAGCGCCAATCGCTTCGCGCACCGCCTGATCGCGCTTGGGCTGGCGCGCGGCACACCGGTGCTGCTCATTCTGCCGAATGTCCCGCAGTTCCTGGTCGCCGCCTACGGCACGCTGAAAGCCGGCGGCGTCATCGCCGCTGTCAACCCGCTGCTGACTGCGCACGAGATCCGCCAGCTGGCCGAGGACTCGGGCGCTGACATCATCGTGACGCTCGACAGATTCTGGGATGTCGTCGAGCCGCTTCTCGACGAAGGTGTCGTCTCATCCGCCATCGTGACCGGTGTCCAGGACGGGCTGACCCGCATCAAACGCTGGCTCTATCCGCTCAAGTACCGCGACGAAATGGTCGATGTTGCCCACGATCCGGACCGGGGCCGCTACCAGTACCGCAAACTCCTGTCAGGCGCTTCGACGCGCGCGCCGGATGTTGCCATCAGCCCGGAAGATCGCGCGGTCTTTCAGTACACCGGAGGCACCAGCGGATTGCCGAAAGCGGCGATTCTCACCCACGGCAACCTGGTCGCCAACGCCCGTCAGGTGCGTGTCTGGCTGACAGAGATGCGCGAGGCCGAAGAAACCGTCATGGCGATCCTGCCCTTCTTCCATGCCTACGGCGGCACCCTCTGTCTTTACCTCGCCGCCGAGCTAGCTGCCAGAATCGTCCTCGTCCCGCGCTTCGACGTGAAAGACGTCATGGAGCTCATCGAGCAATACCAGCCGACGATTCTTCCGGGCGTGCCGACGCTCTACACGGCACTGGTACGGGCCAGCGAGAACAACCCGGCCCGCCAACAATCTCTCCGGTCAATCCGCTGCTGCGTGAGCGGCGGCGCGCCGTTGCCCCCGAGCGTGCGCGAACGCTTTGAGGAGATCTCGGGCGGCCGGCTCGTCGAGGGTTACGGGCTGTCGGAGGCGTCGCCGGTCACGCACGTCAATCCGCTGGATGGTCGTGCGCGCAATGGCGCAATTGGCCTGCCGTTGCCGAACACCGAAGTCCGGCTGATCGACCCCGACACCGGACAGCGGGTGGGC
>JAUIIK010000248.1 GCA_030431755.1 Chloroflexia bacterium | reverse complement strand
AACTCCCACGGCGCCTCCCCCGACGCCGTCCCCCACGCCCCCGGCGGAGCCGGTCATCCGCATCGAAGGCGTCTCGAAGTTCTTCGACGACTTCCAGGCGCTCCGGGACGTCTCGCTGGACGTCTCGCTCGGCGAGAAGGTCGTCGTCTGCGGGCCGTCCGGCTCCGGCAAGTCGACGCTGATCCGCTGCATAAACCGGCTGGAGAAGCACCAGTCCGGCTCGATCCGGGTGGCCGGCGTCGAACTCGACGACAGCCGCCGGAGCCTCAACGCCGTGCGCGCCAATGTCGGCATGGTGTTCCAGCAGTTCAATCTGTTCCCGCACCTCACCGTGATGGACAACCTGACGCTCGGCCCGATCCGGTCGCGCCGGATGCCCGCGGTAAAGGCCCGCGAGCTGGCGATGCGCTATCTCGAACGGGTCCGCATCCCCGAGCAGGCCGACAAGTATCCGCGCCAGCTCTCCGGCGGACAGCAGCAGCGCGTCGCCATTGCCCGGTCGCTGTGCATGGAACCGGAGATCATGCTGTTCGACGAACCGACCTCGGCGCTCGATCCGGAGATGATCAACGAGGTGCTCGAGGTGATGGCCGAACTGGCGGCCAGCGGCATGACGATGATCTGCGTCACCCACGAAATGGGCTTCGCCCGCCGTGTCGCCGACAAGATGGTGTTCATGGACCACGGCGAGATCGTCGAGATGGCCGAGCCGTCGCAGTTCTTCACCGCCCCGGAAAGCCAGCGCTGCCGGGACTTCCTCGAAAAGATACTGCACCACTAGGCCGGCATGAGCGCATCCAGGACACCATTGCAGCTGTCTTTGAGAGCCTTCGGCATCGTCGCGGTGGCCTTCGCCCTGTCCGGCTGCTCGGGCAACTGGGGCTGGTACGTCGTCAATCCGACGATCCCCGCCGGCGCGAGCAACCTGATGTTCCTGCTCGGCGGTCTCAAGTACACCGTGGCGCTGTCGCTGACGGCAATCGCGATATCCGTCTTCGTCGGCCTGGTGATCGCCCTGCCCGGCCTGTCCGAGAAGCCGCTGGTGCGCAGCATCAACCGCACCTATGTCGAGCTGATCCGGGCGGTGCCGATCCTGGTGATGATCCTGTGGGTCTATTACGGCCTGCCCCAGCTCGCCGGCATATCGATCGGCGTGTTCTGGGCCGGCGTGATCGCGCTGGCGCTCTCCGACAGCGCCTTCGAGGCGGAGATCTTCCGGGCGGGGATCCAGTCGATCGGCAAGGGCCAGTACGAGGCGGCCCATTCGATCTCGCTGAGCTACACCGACACCATGCGCTTCGTCATCCTGCCGCAGGCGATCCGCCGGATCCTGCCCGCGCTCGGCAACCAGCTCGTCTACATGCTGAAGATGTCGTCGCTGGTCTCCGTCATCGGCATGCAGGAACTGACCCGCAAGGCCAACGAACTGGTCGTGTCGCAATACCGTCCGCTGGAGATCTACACCGTCCTGGTGCTGGAATACCTCGTCCTCATCCTGATCGTTTCCGCCGGCGTGCGCTGGCTGGAGCGGCGGCTCAAGGCGGACGAACGCAATTGAGACGCACGTAGAAAGAGCCCGCCATGTCTGCCTGGATCAAGATGCTCAGCGACGAGGAAGCCGACGCGCCCCTGCGCGAACTGCTCGATCTCGCCCGCACGCCGCACGGCACCGTCGACAACGTCATGCGGGTGCACTCGCTGCGGCCGAACACCATGCGCGGACACGTGGTGCTGTACCGGGCCGCCCTGCACGACGAGGCGAACACGCTGCCGACCTGGCTGCAGGAAACGATCTCCAGCTATGTCTCGATCCTCAACGACTGCCCCTATTCGCTGGCCAACCACTGGGCCAATGCCCGGCATCTGATCGGCGACGACGCCCGCGCCGACGAAATCGAAAGGGCGCTCAGGGCGCGCGATCCCGAAGCCGCCTTCTCCGGCGCGGAACTGGCGCTGCTGCGCTACGCGGAGAAGCTGACGCTCCATCCCGGCGAGATGGTCGAAGCCGACGTCGAGGCGCTCAAGGCCGCCGGCCTCGACGACGGGGAGATTCTCGAGGCCAACCAGATCGTCTGCTACTTCAACTACGTCAACCGCACCCTCAACGGGCTCGGCGTGACCACGCAGGGAGACACTGTCGGGTACTACGCCAAGAAATGACATGTTGCCTGACAAGCAATAAATTGCATAATAAGCAACAATCGAATTCCGGGAGCACGCCGTGGCATACGCACAAGCCAAACATATCGACGCACAGGTAATCCCCGTCATCGACATCACGCCGCTGCGCGATGGAACCGACCCGAAGTCGGTCGCGGAGGCCCTCCACGCGGCCAGCCGCGGACTGGGATTCATCTATATCAAGGGCCACGGCATTCCCGGCGAGGTCATCGACGCGGCGCGCGCATCGGCCTTCGCCTTCTTCCGCAGTCCCGACGACCTCAAATCGACGGTCGCGGTCTCGCCGAAGCACCGCGGCTGGCTTGGCCGCGGCGGGGCGAAGATGCAGGACGACGCACGGGCCGATCTGAAGGAAAGCTTCATCTGGGGCTATCAGGACGCTTCCGGGGCAACGCCGGAGGATCATCCGCTGCGCGGTCCCAACCGGTGGCCGGGCTTCCTGCCGGAAATGGAAGGCCATGCCATGGCCTATTTCCGCCACGCCCACGACGTCGCCCATCACCTGATGCGCGGTTTCGCGCTGGGTCTCGACCTGCCGGAGGACTTCTTCCTGCGGTCTGCGTCGCGTCCGCTGAGCCGGGCGTCCTACGTCTACTATCCCGCCCAACCCGAGGAGAT
>JAUIIK010000119.1 GCA_030431755.1 Chloroflexia bacterium | reverse complement strand
AGCTTGTCTCCACCCACGAACGACAACGATTTCGTTACCCGGCGAACACAAGGTTCGCCCCTACGAATCTGGTATATCCCGCGTGCCGCGACCACTTGTTGCGCAACAGCGCCTACGCCTCCCACGTCATATCGGGGTCGAGCGGGAAGATCGGGCGGCGGAGGTGCTGGAAGTCGAAGCGGGACCAGTTGGGCGTCGAGAGGCCGGGCGCGTCGACCTCGACGATCTCTTTGACCAGCGGCGTGAAGTCGGCCCGGTAGTGGACGCTCGACTTGATGACGACGATCTGCCGCTTCGTCGGCTCGATCCCGACCGAGCGCAGGCTGTTGGCGTCGTTCGCGGCGTGCCGGAATGTGTTGCAGACGACCTCGATGCCGCCCCGGCCGCCGATCTCCAGCACGGCGGTTAACCCGATATCAGTTGATGAGCCGGTGCCGAGCGGGCCGTCGTTGACGTAGTAACCGTCGGTGAGGGCGCGGACGTAGGCGCTCGTCTCGATTGGCGCGCCGTGCAGGTCGTCGACCTTGCCGCCGATGCGCGCCTCTATCGTCGCGCCGACGCCGGTCGCAGACGCCTGGGCAGCCGTCTCGGGATCGAACATTAGCGCCAGCGCCGTCGAGCGGGCGTTGCGGGCAATCAGCTCCCTCAGAATCTCGGTGCCGTCGCAGGATGTGCCTGCGCCCGGGTTGTCGGCGACGTCGGCTAGCAGGATCGGCCCCTCGGCATTCATGGCGTATTCGACGGCCTCGGCAATCGCCATCGGCGTCGCCTGGAAGTCGTGCCGCCGGTCCCATGCAAACTGAGCCAGCTCGCGGACGCAGGCTTCGGCCAGCTCCGGGTCGTCGTCGGTCGCGACGTAGGCGGCCATGCCGGTTTGCGGGATGTCGGCGTAAGGGAAGCCGCAGGTGATCGTCGCCGTCAGGACGCCGGGCCGCGACTCGATCTCGTGGCAGAGTGCCAACCAGTCGGTCATCTGCGGCGTGCCGGAGTACTGGGCCGTCAGGTTGGCAAGGACGGGAATCTGACGGAATGCGGAGGTCGGCTTGATCTCGCCCTTGACGATGCGCGCCAGCAAATGGGTCAGCTCGACAGCTCTGTCATAGACATCGACGTGTGGGTAGGTATCGTAGCCGACCATGACGTCGACCATCTCGACTGACTCCGGCGAGATGTTGGCGTGCAGGTCGAGCTCCATGACGATCGGCATGTCGGGGCCGACCAGCTCGCGCACCCGGCGCAGGTACTCACCCTCGCCGTCGTCGATGCCCTCGATGACCATCGCGCCGTGCAGGCCGAGCAGCAGCCCGTCGATGGGGCCGCCGGCCAGCGCTGCTTCAAGGTCGTCGAGCGTGTCGTTGATCTGCTCGTCCCAGGCAGCGCGTGTGACGGCGTCGGAGGGCATCGCGAAGCTGTGGATTGTCGGGACCAGTTCGATGCCAAGCTCATCGGCGGCGTCGATGAAGCCACCGATGACGGTGCGGGTGCCGCGCGTCTTCGCAAGCAGTTCGTCGCCGCGCGCGTAGCTGGTTTCGCGGAAGCGCTCGATACTCGCCGGAATTGGCGAAAAGGTGTTCGTCTCGTGGTTTATCCCACCGGTGAAAAAGCGCATGGATTCTCGTCCCTGTCCCGTGTTCGCAGATGCTCCGGGCGGCATCGTAGCGTCGGGTCAGGCCGGGGGCAAGCGCCTGGCGGGCCTTAGAAGAGGGTCAGTTGATCGAGGCCGTAGAGCCCCCAGCCCTCGGGGATGCCGACCAGGATTGACAGGCCGTCGACGAAATTCCAGAAGGCGAAGGTGAGCGGCGTTGGCAGCCAGAACATCGCAAAGAGCACGAAGAGCGGCGTGTAGCCGAGACCGGCCGCCCAGGCGCGGGTTTCGTCCGACATCCAGTGCGAAAAGATGTTCCAGCCGTCGAGTGGTGGCACCGGCAGCAGATTCAACACGAGCGCGATGACCAGCACGTAGCCGAGTCCCGAGAGCGCCGTCCAGAATTCGACGTTGCTGGCGGTGACCCAGTCGTCTTGCATGAGGAGGAAGGGCAGGCTGACAAGCGCGAGCATGAGCAAGGTTCCGAGCGGCCCGGCAGCGCTGACCGCGAGGTCCCAGCGGCGCGACCGCAGCCGGTGACGATTGACCAGCACAGAGCCACCCGGGAGCGGGAGGCCACCCAATAGCAGGAAGATCAACGGCAGGCCGAAGGACATCACCGGGTCGGTATAGGCGGCCGGGTCGAGCGTGAGCGCCCTGCGTTCCGCGACGCCATGATCACCGCCCAGATAGCCCGCAAGGGCATGGCCATACTCGTGGATGCAGAGCTGGACGAGCCAGCCATTGAGAATGAAGACGATGATGAGCAACCGGGCCGCGCCGTCAGGCGGCGAGGTCGCGAGCATGTAGCCGCTGACGACGAGCACACCGACGAGCCCGAGGAAGTTCCAACTCGGCCGGAAGAGCGCGGCGCGTTCTTCTGAATACTGCAATCTGGCGTCATCCCATCAGCGTGGCTAGAGAATTGCATGAACAGCATTAATATCTTGTCTGATGTGGGTGTCGCGGAGTATAGGAGATACTGGCCAGAGTGGACAGTACCGGGTTGTTTCAGCAGTCACTGAGCGCTTCAGTGCGCCGTTGCTGACCATGCCTCGCGTCGCAGGCAGAGGCGGTGGCTGGACTCGTCACCTTGTACGACCAGGACGGCGCTACGCAGGCGGGACAGCAGGCGGTTACGGCGCGCGCCAGACGATGAAGGCTGCGCCGAGTGTGAAGAACGGCATCGCCAGGCCGATGGCGGGGTAACCGCCGAGGCTGAGGATCGCGCCGTTCAGGGCGACGCCGAGGGCAATGCCGAAGCCGATGATCGAGGTGAGGAAGGTCATCGTCGTGGCCGCCCCGCCGGTGGTCGCGCTGGCGAGCAGCGATGTGTGGCTGGTGAAGCTCAGGCCTCCGATGAAGGTCGTCAGAGCGACGATCGCGACGACTGCCAGCGTTGGCGCCTGGAGCGTGTAGATGAAGAACCAGCAGAAGCCAAGCACACCGGTTGTCAGGACATAGACCGACGCCAGCGGCCAGCGGTCGAGCCAGCGTCCGCCGGCCGCGAGGTTGCCGGCGAATATCCCGATGCCCGACGCGGTCAAGGCGAAACCGATCTGTTGGACCGTCAGACCATGCTCGTTCTCGTAGAAGGCTCCGAGGTAGATCATCGGCCCGGCGAACCCGACAGCCCGCAGCACCGCCGCGAGATAGAGGCGGCGCATCAGCGCGCTGGCGAAGATCGGTTGGTAGATCGCCTTCAACGATGGCCGCGTGACTGTCGCGGCAGCCCTGGGCGCGTCCGGCAAGCGGCGCGTGGCAACGACGAGCGCCAGCGCCAGCATGAGCGCGACGAAGACGAAGGAGCCGCGCCAGTAGGTCAGCGCCGCCACGGCGGTCAGTAGCGGCGCGCCGAGGATGCCGGCCGAGGTGTTCGTCGCCTGGGTCACGCTGAAGGCCCGCCGCCGGCTCTCGCCGGTGTAAGTCGTCGCGACCAGCCCGAAGACGACGCCGTGGATCATCGAGATGCCAACGCCGCCAACGAGCGCCGCGCCAAGCAGCATGGCGTAGCTCTGGGCGCCCGCGAAGAGTAGCGCCGCCAGGCAGCCGATCCCGAGTCCGATGACGATGCAGGGCCGGAAGCCGTAGCGATCGGCTAGCGGGCCGGAGAAGATGCTGCCGATGCCCATCGTGATCAGAGACATCGTTGAGACCTGGCCGACCAGCGCAACGGTCGTGCCGAGGTCTGAGGCGATCGTTGCGACGAAGGGCACGAAGGCCTGGCCCCAGAGTCCCGCGAGAAAGAGCGGCAGGCAGAGCGGTAGAAAGCGGCTGATCTGGAACTCGACATCGGCCGGCGGAGACGCGACGCCCGCGTCGGCTGTCACTGCCTGGCTGTTATCTGCCATGCCGCGCTCCAACGCCGCTCCCGGCTGGGGGCCATCTCACTTGTCTGGTCATCCGCGCTGGTCGATTCACGTTGCCGAGATTGATGCCGGCACGGTAGCAACCGTGTTGTGGCCCTGTCTACTGCGGATGCCGGAAATTCAGGACTGATGACCGGCTTGACGAATGCCGTTTCAGAACAGAATATATGTTCGACTTCTTGTCAACGCTTGTGGACGGAGCGAAACATGCCGACTGTGACGGTGATCGACGAGACGACTGCCGGCGAGCGGGCAAGCGGCCCGAAGCTCGCGTTCCTGACCGAGAGTGTGACGGTCCGGGAGCTGATCCGCAGCCGCGTCTACCAGGAGGTCACCGAGCACAATGCGCGTAAAGCGCTCGGGCACCGCACGCTTATTGACCTGTCCCCGCGCGAGCGAGCGCTGAATGCGGAGACGACTTCGCAACCCCGCCGTGTCGACTGGGAACGGCAGTTCGAGCGGGCGCTGAGCGCCTTCGAGGGCAACGGCTTTCTGCTCTTCGCTGGGAATCGGCAGCTGCTCAAACTTGACGAGGAGGTTGAGCTAGGTCCGGATACCGAACTCACATTCCTCCGGCTGGTGCCGTTGGTTGGGGGTTGATCGAATGACCAGTAAGCACGTTGTTGACAGGCCGCAACCCGACCCGGACGCCGCGCTACGCACCGAGGCGCTCTATATGCTCAACCGCTACTCGCATGAGATTGCGGAGTTGCGCGCCCGACGGCTGGCGGTACAGGATCTCCAGTTCGATTCGATGCTGCAGCGGATGGCGACGCCGGATGAGGCCGAGCACGGCCAGGCGCTCCTCGATGGCGGTCCGGAATTGCAGGTGGCCGCCGTCCGCGCCGGGATCGGCCTCTGTTATCCCAACCGGTCGTCCCGCCAGGAGTGGTACTCCCGCTACTACGATCTATTGCCCGTTGGCGAGCTGGTCCAGCGACTCTTGCGGCGCAAGTTGCAGTACAGCGAGGCCGATGTCGTCTGGATTGCCCAGCGTCTCGCTCAGGTAAACGAAGATTGGCAGCTTCTCAGCATGGCGCCGATCTCGCTCCGTAGCGTGCTCCGCAGTATCGAGCGCTGGTCGCGCGACCACGCACTGTCCGCCGAAGCGACGGACGCGCTGGCAACGCTGCACGATAACCTCAGGCGCGGACACCTCGACAGCGAGGCCGTGCGGGCCGTGGAGCTCCTCGACACGCTCCTCGGCCATGCTGCCGAAGAAGCCTGGGATGCGCGTGACGATTTCGGCGGCGCGCTCCAGCAGTGGCTCGACGCCCAACCCGCGGCGTCCCGCTCCGATTGGACGGAAGCGCTGGCACGGATCGGGGCGCTGCCCGGCGCTCGTCCCACGAAGACATGGCTCGCGGATATCGCCGCGCTGACTGAGGCGCTTGGCCGTGACGTGTTCGTCGCAAACGCCATCGACTGGCTGGCGTTGTTGCACGGTCCGGGCCGCAATAGCGAGTACAAGCGCCCGGATGGCTATGACTACCCTTCCAGCTACATCGCCGACCGCAACGCCGACCTGCTCAAAGGGCTAGCCTGGGCCTGCTCGACGATCTCTGACGAGCGGTTGCCGGTTGCATTGGGCGACGCAGCGCTGGCTTGCTACAAGAAGATCCCGAACATCGGCGCACGCTCGACCAAGGCCGGCAACGCCTGCGTCCATGCCCTCGCGGCGTCGGCCTCGATGCCGGCGGTCGCCCAGCTGCAGCGCCTGGCCCAGCGGGTGAAGCTCGCCTCCCAGCGTAAACAGATTGACCAGGCTCTGGCGACCGCCGCGGACGAACTAGGACTTGACGCGGGCGATCTCGATGAGATCTCGGTGCAGTCACACGGGCTCGTCGACGGCCGCGTGACCCGGACATTCGGTGATTTCACCGCCGAACTCACCGTCACCGGCTCTGACAGCGTTGATCTGCACTGGCGCAAGCCCGATGGCGGCGTGCAAAAGTCGGTCCCGGCAGCCGTGAAGCGGGAACACGCCAGCGAGGTCAAGGCGCTGAACCGCGAGCGCAAGGAGTTGCGGGAGGCGTTGGCCGTGCAGCGCATGCGGCTCGAGCGCCTGATGCTCTTCGAGCGCGCGTGGCCGCTGGCGACCTGGCGCGAGCGCTACCTCGATCACCCGCTCGTCTCGCAGTTCGCGCGGCGCTTGATCTGGGCCTTCGAGACTGACGATAGCACCAGCCTTGGCTGCTGGCTCGACGGTGAGCTGGTCGGACCGGATGATGAACCGCTCGGGCCGCTGGTTCCCGAGACGCAGGTGCGCCTCTGGCATCCGATCGAGTCGGACGCTGCCGGAGTGCTCGGCTGGCGTGACTGGCTGGACCGCCAGCAGCGCACCCAGCCTTTCAAGCAGGCGCACCGCGAGATCTACGTCCTGACCGACGCCGAGCGCGAGACGGCGACCTACTCCAATCGCTTCGCCGCGCATGTTCTCCGGCAGCACCAGCTCAACGCTCTTTGCCAGGAGCGCGGCTGGAGCTACCAGCTCCAGGGCGCCTGGGACAGCTTCAACGTGCCGGCGCTAGAGCTGTCCGAGGTCGGGCTGCGCGCCGAGTATTGGGTCGAAGGGATCGACGCCGAAGACGACAGCGGCCTATCCCACGCCTACATCTATCTCTATGTCTCGACCGATCAGGTGCGCTTCGCCGATGCTCAGAGCGGCGCGTCGGTGTCGCTCGACGAGGTGCCGCCGCGTGTCTTCTCCGAGGTCATGCGCGATGTCGATCTCTTCGTCGGCGTCGCCAGCGTCGGGGCCGATCCCCATTGGCTCGATGGCGGACCAGGTCGCCTGGAGGGCTACCAGGGTTACTGGTGGGATGTCTCCTTCGGCGATCTGACCGCGCGCGCCGAGGTCCGCCGGGACACCCTCGCCCGGCTCCTGCCGCGTATGGCGAAGCTTACAGATCGTTGGACACTCGATGGGCGTTTCCTGCGTGTCCGCGGCGATCTCCGCAGCTACAAGATCCACCTCGGCAGCGGCAACATCCTGATGGAGCCGAATGACGAATACCTCTGCATCGTCCCAGGGCGCAGCGCCAGCAATACGCCGCGTAGCGACGGTCTCTTTCTGCCCTTCGAGGGCGACCAAACCCTCGCCGTCATCCTCAGCAAAGCCCTGATGCTGGCCGAGGACACCAAGATCAATGATCCGACCATCGTTCGCCAGATCGGGCGCGCCGCCTAGCGCCAACCGGGGCCCTGTGTCGGGACGCGTTGACGCAGCAATGCGCGAGATTCGCAGCGCAATGGATACGCTCCGATGCCGCCAGTAGTGCTTCGGGATACGAGAACGCCGGCCGACTCAGTACAGGTCGGCCGACGCACTTCGTGTTTCCACTACGCCTTGATCGTCATCAAGGGCTGGAGACGATGGAGGACGTGAACAAGATCACGCTGTCGCTCCATGACTTCGTCAATGGATTTGTACGCCTGGGGCGCTTCGCTGATCAGCGAGGCGCCTGCGGCGGTGTGCGTGCCGGCGAGGTAGAGAGCAATCTCAAGGTCATCCACATCAACCTCAGATCGAGCGGCGCTCCGACTGAGCCTGCGGCCGGCTCCGTGCGAGCATGAGCGCAGACTGTCCGGCTGGCCGCAGCCGGACACCACGTAGCTGGCAGATCCCATGCTGCCCGGAATGAACGCAACCTCGTCGCGCGCCGCCGAGGTCGCGCCTTTGCGATGAACAACCAGTTCGCGACCGAAGTGACGCTCGACACGCGCAAAGTTGTGCTCGCAATCCTGAAGCGCCTCTGCCCCGCCGACATCTTTGAGGCGCAGGCTGAGCGCCTCCAGCATATGGAGCAACATTCGCCGCCGATTCTCCCGCGCGAAGCGTGTCGCCCACTCCATGTCGCGCATGTAAGCGCGGCCGGCGTCGCAATCGGTCCGCAGCCACCAGAGCCTGCCCGGAGCGTACGTCCCGCGCCGCTGATTGGCGTGACGCGCGAGACGGTCGTAGTGATCGTGGATGATCGTCCCGGCTATCCGGCTGCCTGAATGGACCATGAGCCAGAGCCGCTGGCTCGTATCGACCAACGCCTCCATGAAGTGGTTGCCTCCACCTAAGGTTCCCAGCGTTCGCGGGGCGTGCTCCAGAATGCGTTGCGCGACGACAAGCTCTGTAGATTCTTCGTCGAACCCGTCCCAGTCGGGCGACAAGCGCCCCTCGTGGCCCGCGAATCCGACTGGCACGCGTGCCCGTACCTCCTGTTCCCAGCTCATCCAGAAGTGCTGATCCAGATCCTTGGGATCGTAGATCTGCCCCGTGTTGACGGCGGCCATACCGCAGCCAATATCACTGCCGACAGCCGCCGGAATTACCCCGCCGTTGGCAGGCAGAACGCATCCGATCGTGACTCGCTCGCCTGGGTGACAGTCAGGCATGACGGCAATGTGCGGAGTGACTGCCGGGTGACGGGCGGCCAGCCGCAACTGGGCCATGGCGGCGTGCTCAATTTCGTGCCGCGGTAGCCAGCTCTTGAGTGGCACGCGCAGCTTCTGTTCACTTATCAGTTCCATCGTGGACTCCTCGCGATCTCCCCTACGCCAGGCTGCGCATGGCACGGGCCAGCTCTGCCGTCGTCGATGTACAGCTGTGGCGTGGTGCAAGCGGAATGGCGACACCGGCATGACCCGCTCGGCGGCGGCGCAATGCCGCGCCTCTCGGGCCAGCTCGAAGCGCTAGGTTTGTCGATCCTGTAGCTGGATCATCGCAACCCCTTGTCAGTGTCAGCGCCCGCTCGAGGAGTGAGCGGACCGAGAACTGTACCAGGAATGCGACTGAACTGGAAATGCCTGGCGTCTCGAACGCAAACGCTCTGTTTGGCGGGCGCGGACACATGTGTGGCTAGTTTCACACTGCTTGTGGAGCGGTTGGACCGATCCTTCTCCGAGCCAGGTTGACGGACGTGAGCTGCTGTCGCTAGCATGCCGCGTGCGGAGCATGTAGTGACCGTCCCGCGAGCGGAGCAGCAATTGCCGGTATCCGTTTCGAGTTCGCAGGTGATCTATGACGCGCTGAAGGCCTGTGGCGTTGAGATCATCTCGGCGCTGCCCGAGACCTGGCTGGTCCACCTCATCCGCATGGCTGAGGACGATCCTGACGTCCAGCTCGTCCGGCTGGCGAAGGAAGAAGAGGGCGTCGGCATCTCGGCCGGCGCGCACCTGGCCGGCGTCAAATCCGCGATGCTAATGCAGAACCACGGTTTCCTGGCCAGCATCAACGGCATCGTCGGTCTGGCGCACCTCTACAAGATCCCGCTCCTGATGATCATCAGCTACCGTGGCGAATTCGGCGAGCCCGACCCCTGGCAGACGCAGGGGGGCGGAATCACGTTGCCCGTGCTCGACGCATTGCAGATCCCCTGGGTCGTCCTCGATGAGCCGGAGCACGTCGCCCAGCGCATCGCCAAGGCGCAGACGCTGGCGAACGCCGCGCTCAAGCCGGTCGCGCTGCTGCTCACCCGCGATCTGATGTGGGAGGACTAGCGTGCAGCGCTACGCAGCCCTGAAGGCGATCTACGAGCGGCTGGAGGACGACAACATCGTCGTCGTCACGATTATGGGCGCAGTCTCGGCCGAATTGCAGGACATCGGTCATCGCCCGAACTTCTTCTACCTCCAGCACGCGATGGGTCTGGCATCGTCGATGGGTCTCGGCATCGCCCTGGCGCGGCCCGAACTCCAGGTCGTCGTCTTCGACGGTGACGGTTCAGTGCTGATGAATCTCGGCGGCCTGACGACGCTGGCCCGCTACCGGCCGCCAAACCTCGCGCATATTGTCTTTGACAACGAGAGTCTCGTCTCGGTTGGCGGCTTTCCGACGGCGACCTCGACCGGCAGCGACCTCGAAGGCATCGCCCGCGAGGCTGGTGTCCCGCGCACCGCCACGGTCGAGGGTATCGACGCCTTCGTCACTGCCTTCGACGAAGCCCTCGCCGCCGACGAGCTGACGACGCTCGTTGCCAAGGTCACGACAGAAGGCCCGGCCGGCTACGTCACCGACCTCGCCCTGATCGAGAACCGCTTCCAGTTTTCCAGGCACCTGAAGAACCTGCGCGAACAATCGTAATCATCAGCTTTAGGTAAAGACGTTCCGGTGGCGCGTCTCGGTATTGATGCTGTTCGGTGCCCATAGAAGAGGCCGATAGCGAGACCAAGACGTGCTACCGCGGTCATCACCGAACACCAGACACCCCGCATGTCATCTTGAGCGGAGGCTCTGCGTAGCCGACGGATCTGCGCTTGGGGGCGGAGCCTATCGAGGTTAAGAGACCAGTGCTGTACACGTCGCTGCCCCGTCCGACTCCAACTCCCGGGCTAGATCCTTCAACTGCGCGGAGCCTCCGTTCAGGATGACGTGGTTGTGTGTATTGGTGTCTCCTAGGGGGCTGTCCTAACACGCCCTTGGTGCTACGGACAGTCATAGGCGTGCCAAGCAGCACCTCTCAACGGCTTGCACGTCGTTCTTCCGTGTGCGTCTAGAATGGCCGGAATCCGAGCCGCATGGACAACGACGTTGGAGGAAGCTGTTATGTCGACTAATCTCGCGGGGCTGATCGAGGATCTCGCAAATGGGAATGCGCGGGTCGTTGATCTGACGGTGCCGCTGAGTCCGGAGACGCCGGTGATCGCGTTGCCGGAGATGTTCGCCCAGTCGCCGCCGCTATCGGTTGAGCAGATATCGCGCTACGACGACGCTGGGCCAGCCTGGTACTGGAATACCCTGACGCTTGGCGAGCACACCGGCACCCACTTCGACGCGCCGGCGCATTGGGTCACTGGTAGCGACCTTCCCGACAATGCGACCGATACGATCCCGCCATCGCAGCTGATTGCCCCGGCCTGCGTTCTCGACTTCAGCGCCGAGTCGGAGGCTGATGCCGACTTCCTGCTGGAACCCGAGCACATCGAGGCCTGGGAGGCTGCACACGGCGCGATTCCCGCAGGCAGCTGGGTCCTCTTTCGCACCGACTGGTCGAAGAACACCTCGCCGGGAGCCTTCTTCAATGCCGACGAGGATGGGCCACACACGCCCGGTCCAAGCGCCGCCGCTGTCCGTCTGCTGGCCGAGGAACGTGACGTGCTCGGCTTCGGCGTCGAGACGGTCGGCACCGACGCCGGGCAGGCCGGCGGCTTCGACCCGCCCTTCCCCTGCCACAACATCATGCACGGCGCGGGCAAGTTCGGCCTCGCCAGCCTGGCGAACCTCGACCAGCTCCCTCCGACCGGCGCGTTGGTCTTTGCCGCGCCGCTCAAGATCGTCGACGGCAGCGGCAGCCCGGTGCGTGTGTTGGCCATCGTCAGCGGGTAGCAATCAAACGTCGCGCGTTACCGAGTAGCAGGGTAGGAGGCCAGCATGTGGCCGTCAAACGCATTGACCGAACGCCTCGGCCTGGACCGGCCGATCATTCAAGCGCCGATGGCCGGGGCATCGACACCGGAGCTTGCGGCGGCCGTCAGCAACGCCGGTGGACTCGGGTCGCTGGGGCTTGGGACGGTATCCGCGCAAGACGCCGGGCAGCAGATGCGGGCCTTCGGCGAGCTCGGTGGCCAGGCGCTCAATGCCAATTTCTTCTGCCACGAGCACCCGGTCGATGTCGACATGACTGGCCGGGAGATGCGCACGCGGCTCCAGCGGTGGTACTTCGAGGCCGGGTTGGGCGAAGTCCCGCTACCGTCGACGCCCTACGACACCTTTGGCCCGGAACACGTCGAGCAAATTCGCACGCACCGCCCGGCGGTCGTCAGCTTTCACTTCGGGCTGCCAGCTGACGAATTGCTCGCGGCAGTACGCGAAACCGGTTGCCTGATCCTCTCGTCGGCAACGACGGTCGCCGAGGCGCGCTGGCTTGCGGAGCGTGGCGTCGACGCGATTATCACGCAAGGCATCGAGGCTGGCGGCCACCGCGGATCATTCCTCGACGTCGATATCGCCGAGCAACCGGGGCTTTTTGCGCTGATTCCGCAGGTCGTGTCGGCCGTCGACGTTCCAGTCATTGCGGCCGGCGGCATCGCTGACGGACGCACGATTGCCGCGGCCCTGGTGCTCGGTGCGAGCGCCGTGCAGATCGGCACGGCGTTCCTGCGCTGCCCTGAAGCAACGGTCCACCCGCGTCACCGCGATGCGCTCGCCAACGCGACCGACAACGGCACACGCCTGACGAATCTCTTCTCCGGCAAGCCGGCGCGCGGGCTGGTCAATCGCTACATGGATACCTACCGCGACGCTGAGGACCTCGTCGCACCCTACCCTGCCCAGCTCTCGATCTACCGTCCGCTCGCCCAGCATTCGAGCGACGACGAGATCGCCGACGTGCTGCCGCTCTGGTCCGGCCAGTCCGCGAGCCTAGCGCGGGAGATGCCCGCCGCCGAGCTGGTGGGGACGTTGGTTCAGGAGACTGAGGACGTGCTGGGGAAGGTGGGTTGGGCTTAGAAGATAGCCCTCACCCCCGGCCCCTCTCCCAATTCTGGGAGAGGGGAGGGAGACCTCGAAGCTCCATCGAGGATGCCTGGATCGGTTTCCCCCTTCTCCCACGCCCAGAGGGCACCCGGGGAGAAGGGGGTTAGGGGGATGAGGGCTACTCCCCCCGCCGCTTCTGCGGCTGCCAGGCGACGGAGCGCATCTGCGGCACCTCGCCGATCGGGACCTCGATCAGGGCCGGGCCGCCCTGCTTCCAGGCGTCTTCGATCGATTCGCTGAGCTGCTCGGGCGATTCGGCCTTGTAGCCGGGCATCCCGAAGGACTCGGCGTACTTGACGAAGTCCGGGTTGTGGAGGTCGGAGGCGATTGTCCGGCCGTTGTACTGGTTCTTCTGAATGCGCTTGACGTTGCCGTAGGCGTCGTCGACGAAGACGATCGCGACGAGCGGGATGTTGTGGTGGACGGCCGTCGAGAGCTCCTGAGCGGTGAAGAGGAAGCCGCCGTCGCCGTTGATCGAGATGACCTTCTTGTCCGGGTTGCCGACCTGCGCCCCGAGCGCCGTTGCATAGCCAAAGCCGAGCGTGCCCTGGTAGCCGCAATGGACGAAGCTGCGCGGGTTGTAGACCGGGAAGCCATCGCGCGAGAAGTAGCCGACCTGGGTCATCTCGCTCACAAAGACGCCGTCGTCGGGCAGGGTGTTGCGCATCGCTTCGGTGTAGCCGGCCTGCGGCTGGACCTCCCAGAACAGGTCGCGCACGCGCGCATCGAGTGCTTCCAGCTCTTCCTCGCGCGAATCACGCGCTGGATTGTGCTTGCCGGTGCGCTCAACGAGGTCGGCCAGAGCCGCCTTGGCGTCGGCGACAATGCCGATGTTCGGCTCGTGGAGCCGGCCGATCTCTTCGGCGTCAATGTCGATATGGATCGTCTTCAATTCGTCGTCGATGCCCCAGCGAGAGATCGGTGTGTTGAAGCGGGTGCCGACGGCCAGCGCGCAGTCGGTCTCCATCCACAGCTCGTAGGCGGCCGTCGAGGTCTGGCTGAGGTAGTGCTTGTCGCTGACGACACCCTTGCCGCCCGATGAGGCGATGATCGGCGCCTGGATCATCTCGGCCAGCGCCAGCAGCTCTTCACCCGCATCGAGGACGCCGGTACCGGCGAAGATCATCGGCTTCTTGGCGGCTGCCAGCATCTTGGCGGCTTCTTCGAGCTTGTCCGGATCGCCGGTCGGCCGCTCGTAGCCGTTGGCGGCGTCAAGCAGGTCAACATCGGCGACGAGGCCCATGATGTCCGGCGCCATCTCGATCTCGACCGGACGCGGCCGGCCGGTCGCCATCTGCTTGAATGCTTCGGCGACGAGCGCCGGCGCCTCGCCGGGACTGTCGATGCGGGCTGCCCACTTGGTGACCGAGGCGATCATCTGAAGCTGGTTCGGGATCTCGTGGAGCTGCCCGAAGCCCTTGTCGATCATGTCGGAGTTGATCTGGCCGGAGATCGCCAGCACCGGCGTGTTGGTGGCGTAGGCTGTCGAGAGGGCGGCGGTCGTGTTTAGTAGCCCCGGCCCCGGCACGACGAGACAGACGCCAACCTTGCCGGTCGACTGGGCGTAGCCCATGGCCATGTAGGCCGTCGCCTGCTCGTGGCGCGTGTGATAGACGCGAATGCTGTCCTGTTCGTCATAGAGTGCGTTGAAGATATTGTCGAGCTGGACGCCGGGCAACGCGAATATCGTGTCGACGCCGTGCCTTTTAAGGGACTGAACAATAGCCTGTCCCCCGGTCATTTCTGCCACGCGGTGCATCCTCCTTGTATTGGATGAGAGTGCCGGACACCCTCAAGGAGTGGCCTGGGCCACCCACTTCCCCGTCTTCATTTCCGACGGCCATTCTACGCGATCAGGCAGGGGCGCTCTACTGGATGAATGTCGTAGGGATGGGGCGCGTCCCCATCCTGGTTTGGATCACTCGCAAGCGGATGGGGACGCGCCCCATCCCTACGAGCAATGGTTCTGTCGATTCCCTGCGGTTGCATGAATTCCCGGATGCGCATCAATCGCTCACTCCTGCCATCTCCCGGTAACGCCCGTGGATGTTCGCGACGAAGGCCGGGAACCAGCGCTCCTCGCCGGGGAAGCCGGTTGTCAGCATGAAGTTCAGTAGATCGAGGGCGCGCATGAGTATCAGCAGATCGATCTGACCGGGAAACTCCTCCGGCCACGGACGTACGCTGGTGTAGCCGCGTTGGAATGCCTGTCGCAGCGCCGGGAACTGTGGGTTGCCCATGCTGTAGAAGAAGGAGATCGCGATGTCCTGGACCGGGTAGCCCCAGGAGAGATCTTCGAAATCCAGCGGTTGCAACCTGCCCCGGTAGCTCTTGACGTTGCCCCAATGGAGGTCGGCATGGATGACCTGCGGCGGGTGCCCCGCAAAGAGCCGCTTGAGCTCGGCATTGATGCGCTCTTCCATCGCCTGCAACAGCCGCCGGGTATCCGGCTCGAAACGTCCGGCGAGGAGTGGGCCTAGCAGGCCGTCCGGGTTGACCAGCATGTAGATGCGGTCCATCCGCCGGATCTGGAACGATGCCGTTGGCTGCCAACGGTCGGTGTGGTCGTGCAGCCTGGCCATCAGCTGCCCCAGACACGCCAGCCCATCCTCGGTGACATCATGTTGGAGATTGCGGCCCGGGAGCCAGTTGAAGAGCAGGCAGCGCCGCTCTTCCGGCACGCCGTCAGCACCAGCGGTCACGATCATCTCCCCATCCCGGGCCGCTATCGGAACTGGCGCGTTGATCTCGCCCTCGTCGGCGAGCGCCTGGAGCCAGCTGATCTCGCCTTCAAGCGTCGCCCGGTCGTGGTGGTTCGGCAGGCAGACGCGCAGCAGCCGCGATTTGCCA
>JAUIIK010000118.1 GCA_030431755.1 Chloroflexia bacterium | reverse complement strand
CAGACAAAGCACGACGACTCCCACAATGGCCAGCGCCGCGACGAGCCCCGGTAGCAGCGGCTGGTCCATGAAGCGGTACATGACCGCGCCGTAGCGCGAGTCGGGCTCGCTGGTGAACGCGAAGAATGTCGTCTGGATCTGCTCCCGGAGAATGCCGGCCTTGTCATCTGGGACAGTGTCATAGCGCTCCGCCAGAGCCTGCCAGTGGTTCCAGATCCCACGCTTGTTGGTGTGCGCGTTCAGCAGCTCGGGGTTGTTCGAGAGGTTGGCAAGGAGCGGGCTAAGGGCGAGCGCAGCGCCCCCGAGAAGGTACCCGGCAGCGGCCAGCCAGCGCCGCCACTCTGCGCGCCGGATGACCGCCTGGGTAACCAGGATCGCGACCATCATCGGCACGATCAGGCGCGCGCCGAAGTGGAAATAGAATCCGATGCCACCGGCGATTCCGGCCAGCAGAAACCAGACGTCCCGGCGGTCGTCAAGCCCACGCTTGAGCAGCCAGAGCCCCAGACAGGTGAAGAACGGTACCCAGATAACGTTCAGCGCCAGCCGGCTGAAGTGGATGTGGACGGCTGAGGTCGCCAGCAAGAACGCGGCAAGCGTTGCGGCCAGGCGTCCAGAGAGGTTGCGCGCGAAGCCATAGAGGAGCGGAACGGTCGCGACACCGACCAGCGCGGATGGGAGGCGAATCGCCGCCATCGATGGACCCATGAGATCGACGAACGGCGCCAGGATATGCACATACAGCGCCGGATCGCCGAGGAAGGCGACGCCAAAGGGCGGCAGCCCGTCCCCCTGCGTGATCGACAGCGCGATCGCCCCGAACTCGCCCTCGTCACCGTAGATCCCGGCCGGCAACGTCTCCAGCCGTGGCAACCGTAGGAGGCCTGCCAGGACGGTGAGCCCAACGACCATCCAGAGATCCGGACTCCGGACAGCTATGCGCGGGACCGTCAGCCGGAAGCGCGGTCCGGCGAGCCCCAGCGCGGCTGCGGCCAGGCTCAGCAACCAGGGGAGAGCCGTCAGCCAGAGACGCGCATCGGATCTGGCCAGCAGCGCCGCCGCAAGCTGCGCTCCGACGATGACACCCGCAAACAGCATGGTGCGAGCCGTGAACCGATGCACCGGGCCCGTTCTCCGCGTTTCGGTCGGATAGCCAGAAGCTCCCGCCACGTTGACGGGAGCCTGTCATGGAAGAAATCCGGTTCCGGGCCAGTCGGTGACGCCGTTGACGCCTGGAGTTAGCCGCGTTCCTGCGCCGCCTTATAGGTGGGATCCGGCCGGCCGAGCATGCCCTTGGCGTAGCGCATCTCGCCGTAGTGCATCCAGCCGTTGCGGATGGATTGCTCGATGGCGATGTGGAGCGGCGTTTCCCCGAGGTGGGATTCGATGGTGCGCTGGAGCTCGGCGTCGTCCGCCTGGCGGAGAAAGGCCTCGGTTTCGTCCTGGAGCTGCTGCTGATACTCCCGGATGATCGCCAGCGGAATCTGGACCTCGTCCACCTCGGCATCGCTGTAGCCCATGCCGGTCCCGAGGCCGCTGGCGCCCTTACCATCCGGGTTGTAGCCGCTTTTCTCAGCGTAGCCGCCCCGGTGCCAGGTATCCTCGCTGCCATCCTTGCCGCCGATGCGGACGTTGAGCCAGCCGTCCCAGATCCGCAGCAGATGCCAGAAATTCCAGCCAATCGGGTTCAGCCCCGGTCCGGGCCGTTTGTGCAGCAGCTCCTCCGGCACATCGTCGAACATCGCGTTGATCTCGTTGGTCATCATCCGAATCTGCGAGATATACGCCTCTTGCGCGTTCACGTTCCTACTCCTTTGTTGCGGCGCGGTCCTCAAGGGCTACGCTAGCACGATCACGGTCCGTCGGACCCGACGCAGTACCGAGGTGACTAATACACATGAAAATCGCCGTCACCGGTATGGACGAACGTCAAGCCATCCCGCAACGCGAGGTCAGATCGCCCCAGTGGTTGATGCGGAGGCGGGTCAGGAAGGTCTGTCGAGCTTAGAGTGCGACACGCCCAGTGTGTGAGGTCAGATCCAGCGGTCGCCCCATCGACGCCTGCTCCCGCCGGGCGAGGGCATCCCCATCTCGTCCAGCCCGATCTCTTCGCCCGAATAACAAAAGATACTCGGGTCTCTCCGCCGCATTTTGCTCTTCTTCCGGCCCCTCGGTGTCCTCGATTGTCCCGATCTGAGCATGTACGGATAGGCTACACGTTGGAGGCGATTGAAGGGAGGTATCGGTCAACTGGCTCTGATCTCGCAGCAACAAGACAACATGAGACCTCACAGCGATATAGAGATCAACTGCAGAAAATGACAACCATGAACCTGCGATGATTCCAAGTTACGCTCTATGACGCTGTGTTCATGCGTCTTGAGAGCGATAGGAAGAATAGCGGCAATCCTAACTAGACTGAGTGTACGTACATCGTGGCAAAACGAAATTGGGAGTCTTCGTTTGAGCCAAGAAAGCACCCCTGTTTTTTTGCTAAGATGCCGCTACCCTATTGTTTCAAGTACGGGACGAGCGATGAACCAATTAAGTCGAGAGGGGAACGGCGGTGTGATGGGGTCAAGGAAACCAACCTCTTCGAGTGCTCGCAGGTGATTGCGAGCCGTTTGGTCGGTGAACTTAATCTCGCGAACTGACGCATAGCGAACCAGAATGCTGCTGTTCAGAAATGGTGATTCGAAGGCCAAGTCAACGGCTATGAGTCCGACGTTGGATCTAGTTGTCGTCTGGAGAGCTTGCTTGGTATCTTCTTGAAGCCTGACGAGTCTATCAATGCGTTCCCTTGTATCCCGCGCTTCGCTAGCTACACCTTCCAGGAAGAACTTGATCCACTCGCTCCATTCACCTCGTTCAGATACCGCTTGCAGCCGTTCATAGTATTCAGGACGACGTTGCTCAAAGTATCCACTGATATAGAGGAGAGGCTCTGCAAGCAGACCCCAGCGAGCAAGGATAAGAGCGATCAACAAGCGTCCGATTCGACCGTTGCCATCAAGAAATGGGTGTATCGCCTCAAACTGATAGTGGATCAGCGCTAGTTCGATGAGTTTGGGATACTTACCACCTGATCGAATATAGTCTTCTAGCTCCTTCATGGCTGGCCGCATGACAGTGGGCAACGGAGGCACGTAGCGAGCGTTGTGAACCGTACTGTTTTCCGGGCCAATACATACCGGCTCATCGCGAAACTCGCCGGGACGTTTTCTTTGTCCGCGGGTACCCAATACAAGTAACTGATGCATCTCCCGGATCAACTGAAGACTAATAGGGCGTCCTTGAGCAACTACTTGGGCGATGCCGTAATTGAGCGCCTGGACATAGTTCCAGACCTCACGCACGGCAGAGTCATCCCTCTGATTTGAATCGGCGTCGGGGAACAGTTCCATCTGTCGAGCTTCAAATGCGTAGAGATCAGAAACAGTGGCAATCGTGCCTTCAATCTTCGACGAGAGAACTGCCTCGCGCCTTACAAATAAGTTCACGAGAAGCACTGGATTTACGTGTCTCAGGCTACTTACGCCCGACAACTCTCCAAGCCTTCTGGATGATTCCTCGAGATCAAGCAAGAGACCGGCGTCAAGGTCCACGGTTGGGGGCAATGGATCAGGATTAAAAGCGTAGAATGGGCGCTGCTGGTGCATGCTTTGCATCAGCGCCCCTGGTGACTTAGACGTATAAAGCTCAGGGTTCATTCTTTGGCACCAATCGAACGGGTATCACGCATCCAATGACAGCGATATCATCGAAGCATTGGCCTAGCAACACTGAGCGCTCCGAGGACCGAGACCACCAGAAATGCGCTGCCTGGTACCAACTAACCCAATGACTCTATTTCTGGCGAGTAGTTTCCGGGGAACAGCGTTATCAGAAGAGCGTAGCGATGTTATCGACACCACCCGCATTCGATTTGCCTCAAGTGGAGGAGCTGGGCGGATTCGAACCGCCGATCAGAGTTTTGCAGACTCCTGCCTTACCACTTGGCTACAGCTCCCTGACAACCAGCCACAGCGGACCGGTTTCAAGTCCCTGAGTATAGCGTAGGCCGCTTTCGGGTAACAGGTAGCGGGATGTTCGCTCGCCGTCCCCCGAATCCGTGATCTAGACTGCGGCGTCCGATCCAACGCAGTGAGGCGCGATGGCTGGCGAACGGAACCGCTCCAGCGACGGGGAATCTACACAGGGAGACGCCAGTTGGCGCAGGGTCGCGCGCGATGCGGCGCTGCTGCTCGGCCTCTGCGTCGCGCTGCTGCTGCCGGCGTTGCAACCGGGCCGGGTGCTTGCGCCGGTCGATCTCTACTATGAGACGCCAGTCTACGCGCCCGAGCGCCCGCCGGGCTATACGGAACCGGCCAACCCGCATCTCTTCGATCAGGCCTACCAGTTCGTGCCCTGGCGGCACTACGCCTGGGAACGTTTGCGGGACGGCGAAATGCCGCTCTGGAACCCACTCAGCGGCACGGGCACACCCTTCATCGCGACGCTCCAAGCCGCAGTCTTCTATCCGCTCAACCTGCTGACGCTCCCGCTGCCATTTGCGGCAACCTTCGTCGCCAGCGCGCTGCTCCGGCTCTGGATTGCCGGCTTCTCGCTCTACCTGCTCCTGCGCCGCTACGGGTCGAGCCCGGCGGCCGGGTTGCTCGGCGGCGTCGCGTTCATGCTCTGCGGGTTCATTGTCAGCTGGCTGGGCCACCCGCACACGAACGCCGCCGTCTGGTTGCCGGCGCTGGTCCTGGCCGTCGAAGGGCTCCTGACGAGCACGCCGCGCCGGATGGCGCTGCGCTGGTGGGCGGCGCTGGCGCTCGTTGTCGGTGTCCAGCTCCTCGGCGGCCATATCGAGACATCCCGCGACATCCTCTTCGCGGCGGGCCTCTACGCACTCGTCCGAATCGCGCAGCTCTCAGCACGTCCCATACGGCAACGCGGGCTGAAACTGCTGGCCGCGACGCTGGCCGTCGCGCTGGGAACGGGCATCGCTGCCGTCCAGCTCCTGCCCTTCATCGAATGGTTGCCGTTGAGCGCCGAATACCAGGCGCGCAGCAACGCGGGTTTCGATGTCTGGCGTTTCAACCCGGAGACGCTGCTGGCGCTCCCGCTGGCGGTCATGCCGAACCTCTATGGCAATCCGACCTGGGACGGGGCCTACTGGTCCTTCAACCCCCGGGGCAGCTTCAACGAGTCGGTGCTCTACGCCGGCACGCTCCCGCTTGCTCTCTGCGTCGCAGCGTTAACCTCCATCCGGCGCGATCCAGTCGTGCAGGCGTGGACGCTTACCGGCGGGGTGACGCTCGGCATGGCCCTGGGCCTGCCGTTGTTCGACTGGCTCAACCAGCTCCCCGGTTTCGCGCTCGGCCACCCGGGCCGCCTGCGCCTGATCGCGCTCTGCGCCGTCGCGGTGCTTGCCGGACGCGGACTCGATAGCATCCGCAGCCACACAGCAACGGCCACGGCATACCGGACGCTGATGGGCACGCTGGGCGTTATCGCGCTCGCAACCGGCGCGGTGCTGCTCCTTTTCAACGTCGTCTTCACCCGGATGAGCAACTGGGAGACGCGGGCCGTCGCGAGAATCCTCGATCACTTCGCGGGCTCGCCGAACCCGCCACGCACCGTCCTCGTCTGCCGGGAACGGCTGGCGGCCTGCGGCGAGGAGCTGGGAGCCGCCTTCGCGCCCGGCAACTGGGATATGTATCTCGCGCTGCCGGTTGCCCTGTTGGCCCTGGCGCTCTTGTGGATGTCAACGCGTAGCAAGCGCGTCAACCGCAACCTTGCGCCCGCCCTGCTCGTGTTGAGTGCGACCGAGCTCCTGCTCCTCGGCTGGGGCTACAACCCGGCGGTCGACGACGCGCCGCTCACCGAGCCGCCGCCGGCCCTGGCACAGGCCGCCGCGACAGCCGGTGACGGCCGGCTAACGGTGCTCCAGCAGGACACGCTGCCCGACAGCCACATGCTCTACGGCATCGCGGACGTGCGCGGACTCGACTTCAAGACCGTCTGGTACGAACGCTATCTGGACGCCTCGGGAGACCGCATCCCCTGGCTGGCGAACGGCGTGCTGCTCGAAGGCGCGGGACCGCAGATCGTCGCGCTCGACGTTGATGCCGTCGTGACGGCGAATCCACACCTCGTCGACCGGCTGACCGCCAGTGGCGAGATGCGCGTTGCCGCCACCGCCGGCGACGTGACCATCCTGGAGCCCTTACAGCCAGTGCCGCGCGCGGCATTGCGCTATGACGTGCAGCTTGTGGACACAGACGCCGACGCCGCTGGCCTGCTTGCCGCCAACCCGGACCTCCTCAACGAGCAGGCGCTGGTACCGAACACCAACACCGGTCGCGCTATTGCTGAGCGCGTCGGCCCGGCAAGCGCCGACGCAGCCGTCGTCCTCACCCGCGACGAGCCGGAGCTTGTACGCCTGGAGGCGCAGACGAGCGAACCGGCGCTGCTGGTCATCAGCGACGCCTACTATCCGGGCTGGGAGGCAACGGTCGACGGAGAGCCGGTCGAGATCGTGCGGACGAACATCACCTTCCGCGGCGTTCTCCTGGAGCCGGGCAGCCATGTCGTCGAGATGCGCTATGCGCCGGCGTCGGTGCGCTGGGGGTTGCGCTTGAGCATTCTGTCAGTCATCGTCGCCGGCGGGGTGCTCGCGCTGGGCTGTCTGCCACCCGACCGGTTCAGGCGACCAGTTGCTATTCCCGCTCGCTTCTGGCGTCAATGATGATTGTGTCTGGCGGCATGTCGTCGGCGTACTCGCCCTGGTCATAGCGCCACTTCATAAAGAGCAGATTGCGCCATTCATCGTTCGTAAAGAACTCGATGTGCGGGTAGCAACCAATGCAGTCACGTAGCGTCCGCAGCCGGTAGATCTCGCGGGGGCTCAGCCCGACAGCCCGCAGGTCGGCGTGCGTTTGGATCGTCGTCGCGCTTGGGCCGGTAGCTTTCTTCATCGATTCGGTCATCGTTCTCAACCCTGTCTAGCATTCCTGGAAACATGCAACCGGCGGCTCGGCGTGGCGCGGGGGAGGTGGAGTGACGGTTGCGCGACGGCCGGCTGCGTCTCTCTAGCATCATATTAAACACAGGTTCTTACGCCGGTATTCCGAGGGCGCAGGCGGCGTCTCCGCGTCATGACAGCCTGCCGCAGCCGGGCTAGACTGAGCCCGCGATAGAACTCGACGATGACTCCGGAAATCCGGAAGGGGTAAGGATGAGCGCGCGGAACCTGCCGCCGGTATTCGACGGCCATAACGACACGATTCTGAGCATGATGAACCGGGGGCGCTCCTTCTTCGAGCGCGGCACGCCCACTCTCGATCAGCACGCCGGCGGCGATGGCGGCCACCTCGACCTGCCGCGGGCCAAGGCAGGCGGTTTCGGCGGCGGCTTCTTCGCCGTCTACGTGCCGAACGACCCCGACGCCGATGGCATGATGTCGACAGCCTACGCCCAGAGCTTCGCCCTGAAGGCGCTCGGCGGGCTGATGAAGACGGCCGAGGAGTCCGACGGCCAGGTACGCATCGTCACGACAGCCGCCGGCATCGAAGAATGCCTGGCCGGGGGTGTCCTGGCGATGGAGCTCCACCTCGAAGGCGCAGAGCCGCTGGACGCCGATGGCCGGGCACTGGAAGTGCTCTACGCCGCCGGCGTGCGGTCGGTCGGCATCACCCACAGCCGCCCCAACATCTTCGCCCACGGCGTCGACCAGCCGTTTCCCCACTCGCCCGACACCGGCCCCGGCCTGACCGACGCCGGCAAAGAGCTGGTCAAACAGTGCAACGAGCTGGGCGTCGTGATGGATCTCTCACACCTCAACGAGAAGGGCTTCTGGGATGTCGCCGAGCTGAGCGAGGACCCGCTCGTCGCGACCCACTCCAACGTCCATAGCCTCTCCGCCCACCCACGCAACCTGACCGACAAACAGCTCGACGCGGTGCGCGACAGCAACGGCATCGTCGGCCTGAACTACGCCGTCTCCTTCCTTAGAGAGGATGGCGGCCGCGACGCCGACACGCCGCTCGAGACGATGGTGCGCCATATCGAGTATCTGGCCGATACCGTCGGCATCGACCGCGTTGCGCTCGGCTCCGACTTCGACGGCACCATCGTCCCGCAGGAGATCGCCGACGCAGCCGGCAACTACAAGCTGCTCGAAGCCCTCCGCGACCACGGCTACAACGACGAGCAGCTGGAGAAGATCGCCTGGAAGAACTGGGTGCGCGTGTTGCGGGCGACCTGGGGCGAGTAGGCGCAAGCGGCAGGATTGCCCGGCCACCAGCCGCGGCATGGCCCGTAAGCCACTGCATCCGTGATTATGCTATGTTGCCGCTGGTAGTCACATTTCTACGGTGCGCTGGACGCTCCGGCGCGCGAGCGGACTCGTCACTGATCTAAGGGAGGAACCATGGCTGCGACACTGTCCGTCTTCAAGTTCCCGGCTGCGGATGGCGCAGGCGTTGCGCTGGCGAAGCTACAGGGACTACAGAAGCAGAACCTGATCCAGATCCAGGACGCTGCGATTGTCTCCTGGCCGGCCGACAAGAAGAAGCCGAACACCCAGCAGCTCCACAACCTGGCCGGCGCCGGGGCGCTCAACGGCGCCTTCTGGGGCATGCTCTTCGGCCTGCTCTTCTTCGTCCCGCTGCTCGGCGCTGCGATCGGCGCGGGAATGGGCGCGCTGACCGGCCACATGGTCGATCTCGGCATCGACGATAACTTCATCAAGGAGACCCGGGACCAGGTAACGCCCGGCACCTCGGCCCTCTTCCTGCTCTCCAGCGGCGCGGTCCAGGACCGGGTGCTGCCCGAGTTCCAGGACATGGGCATTGAAGTGGTCGCAACGAATCTGTCGGAGGACGAAGAGGCAAAGCTCAAGGCAGCCTTCGCCGACGAGTAGTCCACACAGGTCAGGCATACCTCAGATCGGGATGTGACCATCCCAATCTACAAAGAGCGGCAACCGATATCGGTTGCCGCTCTTGTCGTCCATCCATACGTCAGCCACAACCACCGGCCTGTCTTCGGAGACATTCACGGGCTGCTCCGATGTTTAGTCTTGCCTAAATTTAAGAACATCGCTAGAATGCAATAGAATTAAGCCTCGCCTGCTCGATGCGAGCCAGATGTGAGGCTAGTCGACAAAAATGAGGCAGACAACATGAACCACAATGACACTCGACGATATTGGCGCAGCCGGTTGCTTGTCACCGGGACGCTACTGATCCTGCTCTTACCCCTGTTAGCGGCCTGTGGCGAAGCCGCCGACGGCTCCGGAAACGAAGGCAACGACGTCAGCGGCCGGACGATCCAGGTCGCCGCAACGACCCAGCAAATTGCCGATGCCGCGCGGGTCATCGGCGGTGATCGGGTAGATGTCTACGGCATGATGGGCCCCGGCATCGACCCGCACCTCTACAAGGCCAGCGCCGGCGACGTCAGCGAGCTCGAAGGCGCGGACATCGTCTTCTACAACGGGCTCAACCTCGAAGGCCGGCTGGCCGACCTGATGGTGACGATGGCGGCCGAGAAGCCGACCTACGCCGTCGGCGCGGCGATCCCCGAGGATATGCTGGCCGAGCCGCCCGAATTCGAGGGTAAGTTCGACCCGCACGTCTGGTTCGACCCGGCCCTCTGGAAGTTCGCCCTCCAGCAGATCGCCGACGGTCTGGCCGACCTCGACCCGGACAATGCTGACACCTATGAAGCAAACCTCGACGCCTACCTTGAGGAAGTCGAAGCGCTCGAAGCCTACGCAGAGGAACAGCTTGCGACGGTGCCCGAGGGCCAGCGCGTGCTGGTGACGGCCCACGACGCCTTCGGCTACTTCGGCCTGCGCTGGGGCTACGAAGTGCGCGGCCTCCAGGGTATCAGCACGGCAACCGAAGCCGGCGCCGGCGATGTCCAGGACCTGGCCGAGTTCCTCGTCGAGCGCAACATCAAGGCCGTCTTCATCGAATCCAGCATCCCGCAATCAACAGTCGACGCCGTCATCGAAGCTGCCGATGCCCAGGGCGGCGACGTCACCGTCGGCGGCGAGCTCTACTCCGACGCCATGGGCGACGAGGGCACCGAAGAAGGCACGTACCTCGGGATGTACCGGCACAATGTGGATGTGATTGTTGAGGCGCTTAAGTGAGGGAACAGGGAATAGAGAACAGGGAACAGCAAAGCGGAGCTCGTCGAGCGTTCCGGCCCCTGGATTTCCTACGTACTACGTACTGCAAACTACAAACTCCTCGCCGGAAGGTGAGGGCCGCCGCATGAGCACCGCCACCACTCTCAATGAATCCCCCGTCGCTGTGCGCGATCTGACCGTGGCCTACCGCGAGGAACCGGTGCTCTGGGATGTCGATCTGACGGTTCCCGAGGGGCGGCTGGTCGCGATCGTCGGGCCGAACGGGGCCGGGAAGTCAACGTTAATCAAGTCGATTCTCGATCTGGTGGCGCGTACCAGCGGGACGGTCTCGGTCTATGGCAAGAGCTACAAGGAGAACCGCGAGCTGGTGGGCTATGTGCCGCAGCGAGGCAGCGTCGACTGGGATTTCCCGACGACGTCGCTCGATATCGTCCAGATGGGACTCTACGGCAAGCTCGGCTGGATCCGGCGGCCCGGCAAGAAGGAACGCCAGATCGCCTACGAGTGCCTGGAGAAGGTCGGCATGGAGGACTACGCCGACCGCCAGATCAGCCAGCTCTCGGGCGGCCAGCAGCAGCGCGTCTTCCTGGCCCGGGCATTGGCCCAGGACGCCGAGATCTACTTTATGGATGAGCCCTTCGCCGGCGTCGATGCCGCCACCGAAGCGGCCATCGTCAACGTCATGCGTGATCTGCGCGAGGCCGGCAAGACGCTGATCATCGTCCACCACAACCTGGAGACGGTGCTCGAATACTTCGACTGGGTCGTTCTGCTCAATGTCCAGATCATCGCCAGCGGCCCGGTCAATGAGGCCTTCACGCTGGAGAACATCCGCAAGACCTACGGCGGCCGCATCGCCGCGCTCAACTCGCTGAATGGTTCAGAGGCAGAGAGCACTGTCCTGATGGGCGACGGCTAATGGTTCCCGAAATCCTGAGCGATCTCATCTTCGACTACACCCTGCGCAACGTCGCGCTGGGTTCGGCCCTGCTCGGGATCGTCGGCGGCGTGCTCGGGAGCTTCGCCGTCCTGCGCCGCCAGGGGTTGCTCGGTGACGCCCTGTCGCACACCGCCTTGCCGGGCATCGCCATCGCATTTCTGCTGACCAACTCGAAAGCCCCGCTAGTGCTGATGCTCGGCGCGGCGGTGGCCGGCTGGATCGGGACGCTGATCATTATCAACCTCGTCCGCGAGACCCGCATCAGCGAGGACTCGGCCCTCGGCATCGTCCTGACCGTCTTCTTCGGGGCCGGGATCGTCCTGTTGACCTACATCCAGCACAACCGCGGCGCGAACCAGGCCGGGCTCGACAAGTTCCTCTTCGGCCAGGCGGCGACGCTGGTTGAGCGGACGGTGCTCCAGATGGGCGCAGTTGGGCTGGTTGCCCTGCTGATCGTCGCCGTCTTCTACAAGGAGTTCAAGCTGCTGTCGTTCGACCCCGAGTTCACCGCCAGCCTCGGCTTTCCCGTGCGCTGGCTCGATGTCGCCCTGACCTCACTGATCGTTGCCGCGGTCGTGATCGGCCTCCAGACAGTCGGCGTCGTCCTGATGGCGGCGATGCTGATCGGCCCGGCGGCGGCGGCCCGGCAATGGACCAACCAACTCGGGGTGATGATCTTTCTCTCGGCCTTCTTCGGGGCACTGGCCGGGGTGGCCGGCTCGGTCATCAGCGTCCAGGCGGCGCGGATTCCGACCGGCCCGATGATCGTCCTCTGCATGACCGCCATCGTTCTGATCTCGATCCTCTTCGCGCCCGCCCGCGGCATCGTCTGGGAGGCGATCCGTCTCCGTCGCGCCCGCAAGCGCAATCTGGAGCGGCGGCGGACCGAGCTGCGGGGAGAGCCGGCATGACCTTCCTGACGAGCGAGCAGGTCATCCTGCTGACCGGCATCTTCGCGGCCTCGTCCTGTGCCCTGGTCGGCAGTTTCCTGGTGCTGCGCCGGATGGCGATGATGGCCGACGCGATTAGCCACGCGATCCTGCCGGGGCTGGTCTTCAGCTTCGTGCTGGCGAACGGGCCGAACCTCTTCGTCGGCATCTTCGGCGCGTCGCTGGCCGGCATCGCGACGGTCGTCGCCGTCGAGGCATTACAGCGCACCGGCCTGTTGAAATCCGACGCGGCGATCGGGATCGTCTTCCCGGCCATGTTCGCCATCGGCACGGTGCTGGTGACGCGCTACTTCTCGGACGTCCACCTCGACGCCGACGCAATCCTCTACGGCGAGATCGCTTTCTCGCCATTCGACCTCTTGATCATCGGCAACACCAACTATGGCTCCTACCCGCTGATCGTCCTGATGCTGATGACGGTGGTCAACCTGCTGGCGATCCTGTTGTTCTACAAGGAGTTGAAGCTGGCGACCTTTGACGCCGGGCTGGCCGCCGCGCTGGGCTTCTCCCCGGCCTTGATCCACTACGGCCTGATGACGCTCGTCTCGATGACGACCGTCGGCGCATTCTCGGCCGTCGGCGCGATCCTCGTCGTCGCCTTGATGATCGTCCCAGCCGCGACGGCCTACCTGCTGACCGACAGGCTGGGCCTGATGATCGCTCTAAGCGTCATCGCCGGCGCGGTCTCGGCTGTGCTTGGTTACTATGGGGCGGTCGCCTTCGACGTCTCGATCAGCGGCATGATGGTCGTGATGCTGGGCATCCTCTTCTCCCTGGCGGCACTGTTCTCACCGTCGCAGGGCATTGTCAGCAAGGTCCTCCGCCGCCGCCGCCAGCGCGAGCGTTTCGCGGCCGACCTGCTGGTGATGCACCTCCACCACCACCGCACCGCCAGCGAATCCCCGGACCACCTCGCCGCCGAGCTGGACTGGACCGACGCCTGGCTCGACCGCATCATCGCCCGCGCCCAGCGCGAGCACCACGTCGAGCTCCGCGACGGCCGCATCGCCCTCACCCCCCACGGCGACGAAGCCGCCCACTCCATCGCCCGCTCGATTGGCGTGCCGGTAGATTAGTACGATGTGTTGCCGCTAGTCGGCGAGCGTCAGATCCAGGTCTTCGATCTCAGCCATGAGGAAGCGCGCATAGCTGCGTCGACGTTGATTGCCAGCCTCAAATGCGTCGAGTTCGCCTTCGATTCTGTTGAGAATCTCTTCCGAAACCCCGGCTTCCCGAGCCAGATCCATGAACTCCGGGTGCTGTGCCAGGAAGCCATGGGTGAAGCCCTCAATCTGGACACCGATGACCTCGTGCTTGTTGTCGCTCAGCCGGAGGTAGAGATGCCGGTCGTCCGGCAATTTGTAGCTGACGGCCGGTTCCGGTGGTCTAAAGAAATAGATGATCAGCGTATCCCCATTATCGTCATAGTCAATCCACGGATCAAGCGGCCGATCCGGAGATTTCCGAGGGACGATCTGTTCATCATGCATTTGGGTAGACCGATGCATTCTCAGCCAGCACTTCGTTCCAGTCGTCCCGAAGCGAATTGACCTTGAACTCAGTGATAAGCAGGCGAACGACATCTTCCAGAAGCACTCGGCCCGTCAGGATGTGCATGTCCGACAAGCGCACCTGGGCGGGCGCCTGTCCCAGTGTTGCCGCAGGCACAGCGCCGATCTTCGCCGAGAGATGAAGATGTGGCCGTGTCACGCTACTTACCCCGGCAGGATGCCAGTGGTAGGTAAGGATCTCTGCTTCCTCGACGTCGAGGATCTCATATGCGTAGTAGGTCGATCGCACGGTGTAGACTCCCGCAATTCCGGGATGCGGCGCCGGGCTACAGTGATGAACGAGCGAACACTTCAGTGTGGGAAAGCCGTAGGCGGTTGGAAGCTCAACCGGACGGCCGCCGTAGAAGATGATGTGATAGACGTCGGATGCGGCTGGTTGGGCAACGAGTGGTACTTGAGAGATACAGCTTGTAGTGCTGCGGAGTCGTTCGACGAACCGGACGACGGCTTCAGCGGGGTTGGTTGCTGTCACAGGGCATCATGAGGGCCAACCGCATGAGGTGACGGTTGTCGGGTTTGTCGGCGATCTTCGCGTACTCGCCGGATTCCCAGCGCTCGGTGAATTCCTCGCCGCTCATGCCCATCAGCCTTTGGACTTCAGCGTCAAAGATCTCATAGGCCTCTCGTGACGAGAGGATCGGCTCAATGGTTTCGTGATGTTCGACTCTCTGAGCCATTGTGACCTCCGAAGCCATCATATCATGCACCGCCTCGACCTCGATTGCGCGTGTACGAACGGTCGCATCGCCCTCACCCCCACGGCGATATGATCGCCACTCTGTTTCCTCTATTGAACTGAATCGAACAACCCATCCAACACTGCTAGCAAATGCCCCTGATACTCCGCGTCAACGGGCGGGGCTGTCTCGTTGTTGAAAGCCTGGCCGAGTTCGGAGAGGAAGGCGGCGCAGTGGAGGGCGGTGTAGAGGAGGGAGGCGCGGCGCTGGGTTGGGGTCAGGGCAAGGTGGTGCTCCCAGTGGTCGATGTAGGCGGTGTCGAAGCGGTGGGCGAGGAGGGCCATGCGGGTCAGCGCGACGGTCCAGAGCGGGTCGCCGAAGCAGAGGCTGTCGACGTCGACGATGCCGGTTGGATGGCCATCCGCGTCGATGATAACGTTCTTGGTCGTCGTGTCGTGGAGGAATGGTGCAGGCTCGATCTGTTGCAGGTAGGCGTCGAAGTCATCGAGTCGGGTCGCGACCCGATCGACCACCTCGACGTCCACGACACCGGCCGATTCAATGCGACGGCGGCTGCGGGCGAGGCCGTCGCGCAGGACGTCGCGCCAGGTCGGGAGCAGCGCAGGATCGTCGTAGGAGGTGGCGTAGCCGAAGCCGGTGGCGTGGGGAAGCGTCGCAGCGCGGCGCTGGAGATCGACGACCCAGGCCGAGATCTCACGCTTCTGGCCGTCCGATAGCCGGTCGTAGACGTGCCAGAGGTCGGTCCCGGCCAAACGCTCCAGGATCATGACCGGGAAACCGTGGCGCGTTCCCTGGACATCCTGATAGTGCAGCTCCGGTAGCGGGATGCCGAGCGGCTTCAGGTGTTTGTACCAGTAGAGCGCGCCGGCGAACTCGGGTGCCTGCATAGGGCGGGTCAACCGGACGACGAACTGCCGACCGTCCACCAGCCGGGCATCGTAGACGAAGTGGGCGAGACCGGTCGTGAAACGCTCGACCTGCGCAACCTGCTCACCCATCACCTCTG
>JAUIIK010000117.1 GCA_030431755.1 Chloroflexia bacterium | reverse complement strand
CCCTGGTGGACGACTGACTCGGGTGTAGCGACCGGGTCCTGGTCAGTGACATAGCGGTTGTAACCGTTCGACTCGATCAGGCCCGGATCGTCGAATGTGACGACCTGCAACTGCCCGAGGACCGCCTCGCCCGCCTGAACCGTGCCGTCGCTGGTGATCCAGACCTCGTCAAACTGCTCGGTCGGGATGATGATCGGGCCTCCCCCAACGCCATTGACCTGATAGCCGTCCAGCGTCACCAAGCGCCCGCCCGGCTCAAGGTTGAAGACGCCGTTGCGAGTGTATTCCTGGCCATCCGCCCCTTCGACCACGAAGAAGCCGTCGCCGGCGATGGCCAGGTCCAGCGGGCGGCCCGTCTCCCGCAGCGCCCCCTGGGCCGGGTTGATCTCCAGCGGCGCCAGCGCGACCGCCGTCGAGACATCGCCAAGCGTGAAATCCCCGCGCGATTCGAAGTGGGTCAGCAGCATGTTCTGGAACTCTTCGACCTGGACGTTGACCTGCTTGTAGCCGGGCGTCTCGACGTTGGCGAGGTTTGCGGCGTTGCTCAGCTGGCGTGTCATTTGGGCGATCATGCCCGACGCGGCGGTGTACCATCCTCGAATCATCGCTTTTCCTCCCTGCCTGCGCCCGGTAAGAAGACGGCCAGCGCCAAACCGGCGGCCAGCGCCCCGCCAAGCGCCAGACCGGCATACATCGCGGCATTCTCAGATGGCGCGGGCCGGCTGCCGGTGTTCGGCAGTTCTTCAGGCACCAGCTCCGATCCGATCTCCGCGTCAGCCAGCGTGCCGACCAATGACCAGCGGCTATCCGGCTCCGGCGAGGCGTCCGGGTTGTCCTCGATCGTGATCACGACGACATCCCAGCCTTCCTCGGGAATCGCCTCGTCGAACAAAGCGTCGAAGCGAGTGATGCCGGAAGGGTCGGCCTCAAAGGCCGTCAGTGACAGGATCTCCTCGGTCTTGCTGTCATAGAGCCAGACCTCGTACTGCATATCCTCGGTGGCGGGCAGGCCCTCGACATCGCCATGCACCTCGCCGTCCTCGAAGGCGATCTCGATGACGCCGGTCGCATCTTGCGGCCCGGCGTTCGAAAGCGGCGGCTGATAGGCCATCCGGACGCGGATCGGCGTGCCGTTCGCCTTGGCGATCGCCGGTATCAACAGCAGCGACAGCATGGCCAGCGCGCTGATGAACGCCTGCACGCGTCGCGATGTGATGTGGATCATCCAGTTGCCCGTTTCTTGGCCGGCATCGTGCGGCCCAGCCGGTGTGCCAGGGCGACCTCGGAGCGGCTGCGGCCCGACTGCCGGGCTGCCGCGGTGACGTCGAGCCGGCCATTTGTGTCGGGCCAGGAGATCGGCGCGGGTTCGCTGGACTGCGCCGCCGCTGGGGCAGGCGCGGTCACCGGCAGCTCATCGGCGTCCTCGACCGTCGCAATATCCTGAGCGTTATTGGCAATGAGGTCCCGCAGTTTGCGGCGCTCGGACTTGGCCTCGCGGATCGTCCCGACGAGCGCGTCCATCGTCTCCACGACAACCTGGTTGCTCTCGCGGATCGCATCGACGGCGGGCTTGATCTGATCCTGCATCTGCTCCTGGGTCAGCACCTGCCGGTCAACGGCGACGGCCAGCGCATCCACCTGGTCGTAGAGCTCGTCGAACTCCTGGCGCGTCTGACGCTGGTCCCGCCAGAGCCGCTCGATCAGGATCGCCTCGGCCACGGCGAAGGCCATGACCAGAGCGAAAATGAGCCACATCATGTTGATACTCCTGCCGCTTCGGCGTTGGATTCGGTCTGTCGGTTGAGCACGGAGCGTAGCTGGAGCACTGCTCGTGAATGGAGCTGGCTCACACGCGATTCCGTGACGTCGAGCACCTGCCCGATTTCCTTCAAGGTGAGTTGTTCGAAGTGGTACAGCTTCAGAATGAGCTGGTCGCGTTCCGGCAGATCCTCGATGGCGTCGGCCAGCAGGCGCACCATCTCACGGTCGACCGAGACCTCGACCGGATCAGGGCTATCCTCGTCGACGATAGTGTCAATCAGCAGCACATCGTCGTCGCCCCGCGGCCCGCCTTCGAGCGGCACGAGATAGACGTTGCTCTCCCGCAACACCCGGTGATAGTCGTCAAGATCCATCTCCAGGTGCTCGGCGACCTCCTCGTCCTCCGGCATCCGGCCATGCTCCATGCTCAAGGCGCTCATGGCGCGTTCGATCTGCATCGCCTTCTGGCGAATGCCGCGGGTAACCGGATCGAGCCGCCGCAGCTCGTCGATGATCGAGCCACGAATGCGCTGGATAGCGTAGGTCTCGAACTTGACGCCGCGCGTCGGGTCGAAGCGGTCGACGGCCTCGATCAGGCCAATCGTGCCGTAGCCCAGGAGATCCTCGTGGTCCATCCCCGTCGGCAGCCGCAACGAGAGCCGGCCGATGACATAGCGCACGAGCGGGGCATACTGAACGACGATATCCTCCCGCAGCTCGGTCGTTGGCCGCAGGTGATATTCCTCCCAGAGGCGGACACCTCGACCTTCCTCGCTCGCCGCTTGAGGCTCGCGTCGCCGTAAGAATCTGCGTTGTCTACGCTCGTCGACCATCTATCTGCTCCCGGCTGCCGCCACGTTGAACATGTTGGGGTATTGCCACTTAGAATCCTGCCACACCTGTCCTAATCTTCCTCCTCGTCATCCGGCTCATCGGCGTGCTCCTCCTGCCATTCGCGCATCTGCTGGAGGATATCTTCGGCGCGATCCTGCGCCGCTGTTTGCAACAGCATGCGCCTGACGATCATCCCGCCGATGCCGGCAATGCCCATCGCGCCACTCGCCACCAGCACGGTGTAGGTAAAGCCTGCCCCGCGCCAGAGCTGGGCGACGTAGACGATCAGAAAGGCCGTAATCGCCAGCATCATCACCCAGCGACCGAGCCAGTTGCCGGCTGCTGACCGTTGCTCGGCGTCGTCTACCTCCTCGCCATTTCCGGGCCTGGCATCATCGCCATTCGTCGCCACCTAGGCAATTCCCCCGATGTTCATTACCCACTCGTTCGGCATGATGAAGTCGCGCAGCACCTCCGGCGAGGCGTGGTGGAAGTCGTCGGGCACGCTCGGCCCCGTCGCCAGATAGCCGAGCGGCAAGTTGCAGGCATTCACGACATTCATCATCGTCCCATAGCGCCGCGTCTCGTCCAGCTTCGTCATAATCAGCGCCACCGGGTTAATTAGCGCGAAGCGCCGCGCCGCCTCAATCGACTCATAGGGATCCGACGACGCCGCCAGCGTCAGGTAGCAGAGCACACGGTCGCGGTAGCCCACGAGCGAGCGCAGCTCCTGGAGCATCGCAGCGTCGTAGGGGCTGACGCCCGGCGTGTCGATCAGGACCACCTCGGCGTCGTGGGAAGCGTCCAGCGCCGCGACGAAATCCGAGCGCGAGTAGACGATCCGCAACGGCGCGTCGATGAGCCGGGCAAAGGTGTCGAGCTGCTCGACCGCGCCAACCCGGAAGGTGTCGGTCGTGATCAGCGAAACCGGACGGCCGATCTCCGCGAAGTGCGCCGCCAGCTTGGCTATCGAGGTCGTCTTGCCAACCCCGGTTGGGCCAACCAGCGAGACGACGACCCGGCCAGTCTCCGGAATCGTCGCGCCGGTGGGCACAATCCGGTCGATGACCTTCTTGAAATGGCCGCGCTGCATCGGCAACGGCGTCCGGTCTGGGAAGGCGACGATCTGGTCGATGATCTTCTCGTCCATGCCGATCCGCCGGAAGTGCGCCCGTAGCGCGTGCGGTGGCGGCGGAGACGGCGGCTGATGCTGCTCGGCCGGCTGCCCGCCGGATGGCAGCGTCTGGGGCCGCTCGTCGTGGATGACCGGCTGGCGCAACAACGGCTGGCGTCTGCGCGGCTGGACTTCCTCGGTCGGAATGCGCGGCAGCTGCGGCTCGGTCCCATGCGCTACATAGGTGCGATCCGTCTCGTCGACCGCCACGATCTCGGTGTCGCCGAGACGCGGGTCGGCGCCAGGAGTGAAGGGATCGATCCGGCGCACCTGCAAGATACGAGCGTCCGGCCCAAGCTCACGCTTGGCCTGTTCGATAGCCTCGCGCACGGTATGGCCGCGATAGTGTTTGACGTCCATTAGCTGCTACTCCCCACCATTCCCACGGAGTGCACGTCGACCTGCGGCGAGATCTCCTGATACGAGAGCACCGACACGTTCGGCAACGAGCGTTCGATCAGCCGCCGCAATGCAGCCCGGATATTGCCGGGCGCGAGCAGGATCGGCCGGTGTCCCTGGCCTGCCATCGACTCCGCCTGCGAGCCGATCGATTGCAGCGTCGTCTGCAACGTCTCCGGATCGAGCAGCAGCGACGGTCCGGCCTCGGTCTGCTGGACGGAACCCATCAACGACTGGTTGAGATCGGGCGCAAGCGTCATAACGTAGAGGTTCCCGTCTTGCGACGCCAAGCGCCGCGAGATCGACGGCGCGAGCGCCCGCCGGACCTCTTCGGTCAGCATATTGAGATCGCGGCCATGGCGCGCGGCGTTGCCGAGCGTTTCGAGAATCGTGATCAGATCTCGGATAGACACACCCTCGCGCAACAGGTTCCGGAGCACCTGCTGGATCTCGCCGACCGACAGGAGGTTCGGGATCAGCTCCTCCAATACCGTCGGGTGATCGGCGCGCACCGCGTCGATGAGCGTCTGGACATCCTGGCGGCTCAGGAGATCGGCTGAATAGGCGCGGATGACCTCGGTCAGATGGGTCGCAATGACGGAGCCGGGATCGACGATCGTGTAGCCGCGCCGCTCGGCCGTCTCGCGGTCATTTGGCGAGATCCAGACGGCCGGCAGGCCGAAGGCCGGCTCGATGCCCTCGATGCCGTCGACCTTCTCCGTCACCAGGCCGGGGTCCATCGCCATGACCCGGTCGGGGTAAAGCGTGCCTTCACCGACCTGCACGTCACGGATCTTGATGCGGTACTCGTTCGGCGACAGCTCCAGGTTGTCGTGGATGCGGATCGACGGCACGATGATGCCTAGATCCAGCGCGATCTGCCGGCGAATCAACGAGATGCGGCGCAGCAAGTTACTGGCGCTGTTCTCATCGACCAACGGGATCAGGCTATAGCCGATCTCCAGCTCCATCGGATCGACCTGGAGCAACAGCGACAGATCCTCATCGGGCGCGGGCGGCGGGGTGTCAGGCTCCAGCAGCTCGTCCGGTTCATCCGGCTCGCGTTGTGAACGCCAGAGCATGAACGCCAGCGTGAGCAAGATGAGCCCAATCGCCATGAAGGGCACGACCGGCAGCCCCGGCGCAATGCCGAAGCCCATGACGATGACCCCACCCAGGCCAAGCGCGCGGTAGCTCGACAGGAGCTGGGTGGTGATATTCGTACCGAGATTCGTGTCCGAGGCGCTACGCGTGACGATCACACCGGTCGCGGTCGAAATCAGCAGGGCCGGGATCTGCGACACCAGGCCGTCGCCAACAGTCAAGCGGGCGAAGGTCTGGAGTGCCTCATTAAAGGAAAGTCCGAGCTGCAGCATGCCAATCGCGATGCCGCCGATGAGGTTGATGACGATGATGATGATGCCGGCGATGGCGTCGCCACGGACGAATTTCGACGCGCCGTCCATCGCCCCGTAGAAATTCGCCTCCTGGCCGACCGTCTCGCGCCGCGTGCGCGCCTGCTCCTCGTTGATGATGCCGGCGTTCAGGTCCGCGTCAATCGCCATCTGCTTGCCGGGCAAGGCGTCGAGCGTGAAGCGCGCGGCGACCTCTGCCACACGTCCCGCGCCGTTGGTGATGACGACGAATTGGATGATCGCCAGAATCGCGAAGACGACCAGCCCGACGACGAAGTTGCCGCCGATGACGAAGGTGCCGAAGGAGTTGATGACCGAACCGCCCTCGCCGGTCGTCAGAATCAAGCGGCTTGACGAGATATTCAGCGCCAACCGAAAGAGCGTCGCGACCAGCAGCAACGAGGGGAACGATGAGAAATCGAGCGGCGTCAGGATGTACATCGCCACCAGCAGGATCACCAGCGCCAGCGAGATGTTCGTCGTCAGCAGCATGTCGAGCATCACCGGCGGGATCGGGATGACCATCATCGCGATGATCAGGACGACGGCGACGGCGAGGAAGATGTCGCTATAGCGCGCCAGTCGCATCATTCGGCGGCCAGCCGTTCACGCAGCCAGCCCGGATGCCCGGTTCGCAGCGAGTAGATGTAAGCCAGCACATCGGCCACAGCCGCGTAAAGATCGGCGGGAACCTCCCAGCCGACCTCGACGTTTTCGTAGAGCGCGCGGGCCAGCGGCCGGTTCGGGACAATCGGGACGTTGTGCTGCCGGGCGATGTCACGGATGCGGTCGGCCAGCAAGCGCCGGCCTTTGGCGACGACGACCGGGGCGCGGTTGTTCTCCGGGTCGTAGCGAATCGCGACGGCGATCTCCAACGGGTTGGTGACGATCACGTCGGCGGTCGGCACGGCGGCGATCATGCGGTTGCGCGACATCGCCCGCTGCTGCCGTCGGATCGCCGCGCGGATCTCCGGGTTGCCTTCCGACTGCTTCGTCTCCTCGCGCACTTCCTGGCGCGTCATCTTCAGCCGCCGGGCATAGTTCCAGCGCGTCAGAGCGTAATCGGCAATGGCCAGCACCATGAAGATGCCGCCGACCGTCAGCCCAAGCTGCCAGGTGGTGTCAACTAGCGCCATCATCGTCAGCCGGTAATCGCTGCCGACGTAGGTGCCGAACTGCTCGATGCGGTCCTGCAGCACCATATAGGTGGCGCTGCCGATGATGACGAGCTTCAACAGCGACTTGGCGAGATTGCCGAGGCCGGTCAAGCCGAAAATGCGCTTGAGCCCGGCGGCCGGGTTCAGGCGCTGTGGCTGCGGCTTCAAACCCGCCAGGCTCAAATGCAGCCCGGACTGCCCCAGGCCAACAACGAAGCCAACCAGCATCAGCAGCCCGACCAGCGGCAGGAGAATCGAGAAGAGCTCCATGCCAAGCTCGTCGGTCATCACCCGCAGATCGGTAATCGTCATGTCCTCCCGATCGAGCGTCTGGAACTGCCAGCGCATGATGTTGACCATGCGCTCGACCATCACCGCGCCGAAGATGAAGAGCACGATCCAGGCGGTCAGGAGCGAGAAGGCCGAGTTGACCTCCATCGAGCGCGGGATATCGCCGCGTTTGCGCGCCTCTTCGCGCCTCCTGGGGGTAGCTTGTTCGGTGCGTTCAGCAGCCAAATCCTCCCCCTATCCGCCCAGCACCCGGCCGAGATTGTTGACCGAGTCCTGTACGCCCTGATCGCGGAAGTAGCCGATGGTAAAGGGCATCGCCGCGAGCATGACCAGAAAGCCAAGGAAGATCTTGACCGGCAGGTTAACGAAGAAGACGTTGATCTGCGGGACCATGCGGGCCAGCAGGCCGGCGGCGACATCGGCGATGAGCAATGCCGCCATGATCGGGAAAGCGATCTGGAACGCGCTGACGATCATCGTCGTCGTCAATGCCACGAGCACGTTCATCTGGCCCGGCTCGATCTCGAAGCTGTTGAGCGGCACGAGGTCGAAGGTCGCCTGAAGCCCGAGCAGCAGCTGGTGGTGGCCGTTGACCGTCAGGAAGATGACCGTTGCCAGCATGCCGTAGAAGATCGACAGCGAGTTGTCCTGGGCCGATTGGAAGGCTGACAGCGGATTCAGCAACGCTTGCAGGTTCAACCCCATCTGGACCGTGATCAGGTTTGCGGCGATGGTCAGCGTCGCGAAGACCAGCGAGACCGAGAAGCCCAAGAGCAGGCCGACCATGATCTCGCGCAGCATCATCAAGGGAAACCACTCGCCGCTCGCCAGCAGTTCCACCCCGGCATTGGCGGGCGTCATCACGACTGACAGGACAATGACGAGCGCGATCTTGACCTGGGCCGGGACCTGGCTCGCGCCGAAGAAGGGCATGACGATAATCGCGCTGCCGACGCGCGCGGCAACCAGGGCGAACCCCAGGAAATAGGCTTCGTCAGCCGAAACGAGCAACGAGCTACCTCGCCATCTCCGGCAACATCTCGAAAATCTCGACGGTGAAGAGCATCAAGCGGTTGCCCATCCATGGCCCAAAGACGAGCACCGCGATGAAGATCGCGATGATCTTCGGCGCGAAGGTCAGCGTCGCCTCGTTTATCTGGGTAACAGCCTGGATCAAGCTGATGACCAGCCCGACAACCAGGGCCGCTCCGAGCAGCGGCGCGGAGACGATCAGGACGGTTGTGATCGTCTCGCGGGTGATCTCTAGGAGTGTTATCTCATTCATTTAGCACCTTTTTCCCGGCTCAGTCAGCCAAAGCTCGTAACCAGGGACTTAACTATCAGGTCCCATCCGTCGACCATTACAAAGAGGAGGATCTTGAAGGGCAGCGACACGATGACCGGCGGCAGCATCATCATCCCCATCGACATCAACGTGGAGCTGACGATCAGATCAATGATGAGGAACGGTATGAAGATCAGAAAGCCCATCTGGAAGGCCGTCTTCAGCTCGCTGATGACGTATGCCGGGATGAGCACCCAGGTCGGCACATCGGCCTCGGACTGGGGGCGGTCGAGTTGACCCATCTGCATGAACAAGGCGATATCGCGTTCGCGCGTCTGCTCGAACATGAACTCGCGGAGCGGCTCAGCGCCCCGGTCGACGGCTTCACCCTGCGTGATCTCGCCGGCCTGGAGCGGCTGTATCGCTTCCTCGTTGATCTCGGTCCAGACCGGCGCCATGACGAAGATCGTCATGAAGAGCGCCAGCCCGAGCAGCACCTGGTTGGGCGGCAGCTGCGGCACGCCCAGGGCTGTCCGGATGAAGCCGAGCACGATGATGATGCGCGTGAACGACGTCATCATCAGCAGCAGCGTTGGCACCAGCGTGATGATCGTCAGCAGCAGCACGAGCTCCAAGCCGGAGCTGAACTGCTGGCCGGGCGTCGTCGTTGTGGTCGCTGGCTCCTCTTCACCGGAGCTGACCGTGACCTGCGTCTGGCCGATCTGCGCTTCGCCGCCACAGGCGCTCAGGAGCAGCCCGAGCGCCAGCGCCGCGGCAGCCAGGAGGACCATGTGCCGTCGCCGGTTGGAACCGGCGGAGCCTGGATTGTGCAGCTGTGCGGTCGCGTTCTCCATGCGACGGCAACCCCTCATGAAAGCGTCGGCGGCGACGCGCCGGCTCCACGGATGAGCCGTATGCGGCATCGCTGCCACCGGAGTGTACGTACACCCTCCGGTCTCCATGATGGTACTCGCATTGTGACAGATTGTCTAGTACGTACGCGGGGAAATCGGATGTCCCCAAGAATACGGAGCGAAAGGATATCGCCCAATGATCCAGCTAACACGGCTGGATGGCTCCAGCCTGACCCTCAATTCAGATCTTATCGAAACGATCGAGGAGCGGCCGAACACGATCATCACCCTCACGAGTGAGAAGCGCTTCATCGTCCAGGAGAGTGCCCAGGACGTTGTTGAGCGCATCATCGCCTTCCGGCAAACGTGCGCCCGGCCGCGGCTGGTGCTGATGCCGGAGGATGAGCAAGCGGAGAACGACGGCGAATCGTCGCCACTCGAGTTCCCACAGCCCGGCAGGATGCCGGGTTCAGGAGAAGGAATCTAGTCAATGAATATCGCAACGATCATTGGCCTCGTTGTCGCGCTCGGCGCGATCAACGTCATGTTCATTTTGAACGGCGGCACGCCGATGACCGCGTTCGACTATACGTCGATCATCGGCACCTTCGGCGGCATCATCGGGGCCACCTTCGTGAGCAACCCGCTCAGCAAGGTGCTCGGCCTGCCGGGCATCATGATGAAGACCTTCAAGCAGCCCCCGGACCGCGCAACCGAGATCATTGAGCTCTTCCAGCGCCTCTCGGACTCCGCCCGCCGCGACGGCCTGTTGGCCCTCGAAAGCGAAGCCAACGAGATCGAGGACCCGTTCATTCAGCGCGGCGTCATGCTCGTTGTCGACGGGGCGGACTCCGACGTCGTCGAGAACGTCATGGAAACCGACATCGAGCTGATGGAGGAGCGCCACAAGGCAAACGCCGGCATGCTGGAGTCAATCGCTGCCTACTGCCCGGTCTTCGGTGTTATCGGCACGCTCATGGGCATGATCCTGGTGCTCGGCAATCTGTCCGACCCGGATTCGCTCGGCCCCGGTATCGCTGTGGCGTTCCTTGGTTCGCTTTATGGCGTCGGCGCGGCCAACATCGTCTTTCTGCCGATGGCGTCCAAGCTCAAGGGGCTCAGCACCCAGGAGGCGACCGAGAAGCGCATGGTCGTCCAGGGGCTGCTGGCGGTGCAAGCCGGCGAGAACGCCTCGATCGTCCGCGAGAAGCTCGGCTCCTTCATGCCGGCCTCGGCCTTCCGCAAGCTGGTCGACGAGGGCTTTGAGGCGAGGGCCGCATAGCTATGGCACGACGCAAGGTCAAGCAAGAAGAGCATGTCGATCAAGGACGTTGGCTGGCGACCTACGCCGACCTGATGAACCTGCTGCTGATCTTCTTCATCATCCTCTTTGCGGTGTCGAAGACGGATGCGATCAAGTACCAGCAGATCACCTTCAGCCTGCAGCGCGCCTTCAATGTCGACGTCCTGCAGGGCGGCGAGCCGGGTTCGATCGGCGATGTCAGCGCCGGCGAGACACGTTTCCAGGAGTTTCTGTCGATTCGCTCACAGATCGAGTCGCTGGAGGCCGTCAACTCAACCTCGACGGAGTCCGTCACCGTCGAGCTAACCAACGAGGGCATTGTGATCCACATGGAAGACAGTGTCCTCTTTCCGCCCGGCAGCGCGGAGCTGCGCCCGGAGGCGCTCAGAGTGCTGGATGGCGTGGCGGATGTATTGGGACCGTTACCGAACGAAGTGCGCGTCGAAGGCCACACCGACGACACGACGCCAGACCCGCTGGAGTATTCCAGCAATTGGGAGCTCTCGACCGACCGCGCCGTCAATGTCGTCCGCTACTTGACAGCGGGCGCGCACATGCCGCCCGAGCGGTTGGCGGCGGCCGGTTACGGCGAGTTCCGACCCCGTAGTCAGGAAGACACGGTTGAAGGGCGCAGGATGAACCGCAGAGTGTCATTTGTCATAGTGGCGCCGCGGGTTTAACGCGAGGAGCAAATCGGATGTTGAAGATACTTGGAATGGTGGGGGTGCCGGTCGCAACGATCGCCGGCACCATTGCCGCTTTACTGTTCGCTGTGCCGATGATCACCGGCAAGTCGGTGCTCAGCGACGGCGGGAGCGCCGATGCCGCGCCGGTCGAAACGGTTGTCGTCATGATTCCCGACGAGGGCGTCACCTACTCGGTCGGCGAGCGTATCGTGAATCTTGCCGATGCCGGCGGCTTCCGCTACCTCAAGACCGAGATCGTGCTCGAGGTCATCGTCGAGGACATCCGCCCGGCCGAATTGCGCGGCGAGAGCCTGACAACGGCGCGTGACGAGCTCCAGATGGAGATGGAACCACTTGAACCGCAGATACAAGACGTGATAACTCTATTACTGAGCAGCAAGTCTGTTGAGGATGTTTCGACCCCGGAAGGTAAGTCGGCGCTCAAAGCGGAACTGCTCGATGCGTTGGGCGAAGTCATTGGCGAGGAACGACTGCTCGACCTGTATTTCACGCAGTTCGTCATTCAGTAGCCGCGGCTGCTGGTCGTAGCGCTTCGCGCGCCGGCCCGGCCGCAAGGCCGGAAAAAGGCGCACTATGTCAACACCTCGCGCTCCCGCGCCCTCCCAACCGGGCGATGATGGTGACCGTTCACCCGATGCGGTCACCGTTCGTCGTGTGGAGTTCCCGACACTCTCCGACACCGCGCGGGAGACGCCCCCACACGACCCGGATGTCCTGGCCAATGTCGAAGTGAGCGTAGCCGCCGTGCTCGGCGCGGCGAAGCTCACGGTCCGCGACATCCTCTCCATGAGCCCCGGCACGATCGTCCACCTCGATAGCCTGGCCGGGCAGTCGGTCGAAATTCGCGTCAACAACGTCCCGATCGCCGGCGGCGAGGTTATCGTCGTCGATGATCAGTACGCCGTCCGACTCAACAACATCCGCTCATCCCGGCGTGTTTCCCAGGACTTTGTCCAGCAACCGGACGCGGACGGGGAGGTGCCCGATGAACCAGCCGATGCATGATCAATCTCTGAGTGACCGCGCGCGCGAGATGATCGATGGCGCCCGCCGCAAGCCGCTTGTCACCGCGTTGATCCTGACGGCCATGCTGGCGGTGCTTCTGCTGGCCTACACACTTGCGATGGATAGCGCCGACTCCGGCGGCAACGAAGCGCCCGCCGCCGACACGGAGACAAGCAGCCCGTCTGGCGCGGACTCGGAGTTCCTGGCCGAAGGTTATGCGGAGCTCGAAGGCGACGACTCGACATCCGGCGGCACGAACTGGTGGGGCGATGTGCCCGGCCTGTTGTTGCGGCTGCTGATCGTCCTTGGCCTGGCCTACGGCTCGTTGCGCCTGTTGAACTATTTCACCCGCAGCGGCCGTCTGGGCGGCGCGCAGGGCAAAGCCCTGGAGGTCGTCGACCACCTGAATCTCGGTCAGAACCGTTCGATCTACCTGGTGCGCGTCTCCGGCCGCGTGCTCGTCGTTGGAGCGACCGGCAACCAGCTCAATCTCTTGAGCCGCATGACGCTCGACGATTTGCCCGAAGATGTGCGGACACGGGCGCCAAACTTCACCAGCCAGCTCCAGTCACGGCTCATGCGACAGATCGGCGTTGCCAGCGATGAGACTGATGAAATCGAGGAACGCCGCCGGTCGCTCCAGCAGTTGCGCGACGAGGAGCCAGTGCCGTCGCCCTGACGCCTCGGCCCTGGCAGCGCGAGCTACCCGACAGATCGGCGCGGGTTTCGTACAATCCAGAGACAGCGTATGTACGTTCATATCCGGCGAGTATGAATTGATCAGGTCATGAGTGGCGACCGTCCCGAAATCGGTTCAAACCTGTCCCAGCGCGAAATCGACATGTTGCTGGCCTCGATCAGCGAGGGTGACGAAGACGAGGAGAGCGGTGGCGCGCCGGTCCAACGCCCACCGGTGCCGACCGAGATCGTCCGGCCTTATGATTTTCGGCATCCCGACAAGTTCAGCCGGGACCAGATCCGCACGGTCCAGACGATTCACGACACGCTCGGGCGGCTCATCAGCAACACCATCGCCGCCCAAACGCGCACGCATGTCGCTATCCAGTTTTCGTCGATTGACCAGATGCCCTTCGCCGACTACCTGCAAGGGCTCGACAGCCAGACCTGCATCTTCGCGGTGCCGGCCGACCCGCTACCGGGCCACTACGTCTTCGAGCTTAGCCTGACCATCGCAATGCACATCCTCGACCGGCTCCAGGGCGGCACCGGTATGCGGCCCCGCATTCCGGCGAGCGGCGAGGTGACGGACATCGAGCGCGCACTGCTCTCCGGCATCGGCCGCTGGATTACCGGCGACATCATCCAGGCCTGGCGCGAGATCGTGACGTTGAATGCTCATGACGGCGAGCTCCATATGGAGCCCCACCAGGTGCGCCAGGTGCTCGGTAGTGAAGTCTCGCTCGCCATCGTCTACGAGATTCGCATCTTCGAGCAGATTGGTCAGCTCAGCATCGCCTTCCCCGGCTCGTCGCTGGAACCAGTAATGTCGCGCCTGAGCGCCAGTATGCTCTTTTCCGCGACCAGCCCGAACCTCAAGAGCCGGAATGGCTCCGAGTGGGGCGGTATCGCTGAACCCATGGGCCGCGTCAGCCTGCCGGTCTCGGTCAATCTTGGACGGGCGACGCTGACGATGGCCGACGTCGCTGACCTACGCGAGGGCGATGTCATTGTCACCGACCAGGATGTCCACGCGGCGCTCGAGATGGCGGTCTCCGGCGAGACGCTCTTCGAGGTCCGGCCGGGCCGCATCGGTGGGCGCATGGCCGCCCAGGTCGTCGGTATCAATCTCCAGAATGGTCAATCCGCCTGAACCGTCCCAGGCGGTAGACTCGCAATGAGTGGAACAGGCGCTGGAGCCGGGGGGCCAGATGAGCGAAGAGCCACGCGACAACCTACCAGCGAACGACCAGGCCGACGACGACAGCTACGATGACGAGATCTCGCTGGACGAGCTCGAAGGCGATAGCGCTGGTTTCTCGTCCGCGCCGTACGACTTCACGCCGCCGGAGGCTCCGCCGGAAGCCCCGGACTTCGAGTCGCCCTTTCCCGATCCCACGCCAACCCACGAGCCAGAGCCACCGGCCGCCGAGGATGCCGCGAGCGCTGGCGGGACGGACTACGATGATGAGGTTACCTTCGACGAGCTTGACGACGACGTCGCCGGCTTGTTCGAGGTCTACGCGACACCTGCGCCGGCACCCCCCAGCGATGACAGCATGTACGAGGTCGAGGCGACCAGCAGCGAGCCGCCACAATCAGCGCCCCCCGTGCAACCGCCGCCGGCCCAGCCACCACCGCAGCAGCACGCGCCCCCGGCCAGCCCCGTCGACCAGGAGAGCATACGCAGGCTCCACAATGTCGAGGTCGAAGTCATTGCGACGCTCGGCACAACGCGGATGCGTATTCGGGATATTCTCGGGTTGCAGATCGGTTCAGTCGTGGAGTTGCACCGCATGGTCGGCGAGTCGGTCGACGTGACGCTCAATGGGCGCCTGATCGCACGCGGTGAAGTGGTCGTGGTTGACGAGAAGTTCGCCATCCGCGTCCACGAAATCGTGGGTAATGGCGAGTAGCCGAGCCGTCAACAAAAGGTCCGCGCTCGTCACGTAGCGCGGAGACCTCCGTGGACGACGACTGTTGTGTGCCGCCTGCCCGTTGCGCCAGACGTCCGGATGGGAGCGTCGAGGCGCCGGCGCAGCGCTAGGGCAGCTGCCGTCCTGACGCACTGCATCGTCCCGTCACTAATGCAGTAGTGCAACGCGCAACGGACAACCGCCTTGACGGTCGTCTACTAGGCCACCGCGGCGGAGTTGGACGCGTGCGAAGTCGCCTTGAGCGCGATGTGCATGTCGATCGTCCCAAAGGGCAGGTCGAGCGGCACAAGCAGGCGCGGGATATTCAGGGTCGAGATACGCGTGTCCGTGCCCAGCAGCAACACTGGCGGCGCGATCTGCGTCTCCATGTCTTTCTCGCTCAGGCTCATCATGGCGCGGCCCGAGATGACATTGCCAACTTCGGCGACGCCGCTCTGGACGATCTCGTCAAGCTCGGTGAACTCCTCGCCCATCATCGCGCTGGCCATCGCACAGGCGACCGATGTATCAAGGGCGTAGGCCATTGCGCCTTCCAGCGCGCCGGTCACGGCGATGATGATC
>JAUIIK010000116.1 GCA_030431755.1 Chloroflexia bacterium | reverse complement strand
ATTGAATGTCGCGCCGCAGGTCGAAGCGGTCGGCAACGTGGTTGACGTAGCGCAGGATCTCCGGCTGACCCGCGTAACGCTCGCTCCAGGTCCACTCCTGCTGCAACTCGTCGGAGAAGGAGTACGAGTAGTCGAGACTCTCGATATCGCAGCGCGCGCCGGGGTAACGATTCCAGTACCAGGTCCCGCCGACGCCGTCGCCGGCTTCCAGCACTCTGAGGGACAGACCGAGCTGCCTCAGCCGGTAGATGAGATAGAGTCCGGCGACGCCCGCTCCGACGATGACAACGTCGAAGTGGCGAGTAGACGCTTGGCTGGATGCTGTTTCGCTCATCGGCTTCCCTCGCTTCGGAAAAAGGCGTCCAGGAATCAGGTCACATGCTGCGGCCGGTCAACGAGCTGCGGCGCGCTGGTCGGCAGCAGCTCGCCGGTCGTGATCGACTCGCAGTGCGCCGCCTCGTCGAACCAGGAGGCCGGCGCGGCATGGCCCCAGAAGGTCGCCCGGCGCGGGTCGTCGAGGCTCCAGCGGATCGGCTCCCAGTCGGGATCGGCGATCAGGTAGTCGTTGGCGTAGAACTCGACGCGGTTGCCGTCCGGGTCGCGTAGATAGAGGAAAAAGGCGTTCGAGATGCCGTGGCGTCCCGGGCCCCGTTCGATGCTCTCGACCATGCCCGCGCCTGCCAGGATGTCGCAGGCACGCAACACCGCGAGCGTGTCGGCGAGCCAGAAGCCGAGGTGGTGGACGCGCGGACCGATGCCGTTCATCAAGGCGATATCGTGGACGTTTTGTTTGCGATGCAGCCAGGCAGCCCAGAGCTGCTCGGGTTGCCCTTCGGGCCCGCCGTCGGTCGCGGTGTACTCCGAGCAGCCGAATCCGAGGCCCTCGGCGAAGAAGCGGTACTCCGCTGTGACATGCGGCACCTGGCAGTTGAAATGGTCGAAGCGCATCACCTGCGCCCCGCGGTATTGGTCGAACTGCTGGAGCATCCGCTCGACGCGCTCCATCGAGGCGAAGAACTCGAGCGGCAGGCCGGCCGGCGACTGGGTACGGATCGCCCGTCCCTGACCCGGCTCCTGTCCCGCGTCGATGCTGCGGACCGGCAGGCCTTCCTGGATGAAATAGCGCTCCAGGCGGTCGAGATCGTCGTCGTCCTGCACCCTGAAGGAGAGCGGGCCCGCGCCGGCTGACTCTGCCGTGCGGAGAATGATGTTGTGGTGATCGCGGTCCTCGTAGCCGCGCAAGTAGAGCGCGTCGGCTGTGCGTTCCGTCTCGATAAAGCCGAGCAGGTCGACGTAGAAGTGGCGCGCTGCCTCGAGATCGGTCACGCGGTACTCGCCGTGGCCGCCACGGATGATCCGTGCGCCGGACTGCGGCGCCGGCATCCCCTGATGGACTGCGCTACCAGAGCTGGGCGCGGACATACTCCTCCTCCGTCCTCTCTTCGGCGTTAACCGACCATTCGTCGTGATAGATACGAATCGCGTCATTCGACCAGGAAATGCTGTCGTCCGTTGCGGGACCACGCGGAACCAGCGAGCCATAGCGCGACCTGTGGAAGACCAGCGGCGGCCGCCTGTTACCGCCATCGGGTTCGTGGATCTCCAGCACCCGGCCGACGACGATCCAGTGGTCGCCGCCTTCGTGCAGCGTTTCGAGCGCGCAGGAGAGCGAGACGAGCGCGCCGGGAATCAGCGGCGCGACCGGGCCGGGTGTCAGCCGGGTGACGTCGTCCTTCTCGGGGGATTGACCGGCGAACTGGCTCGAGATTTGCTCCTGGTCGGTGCTCAGGATGTTGATTACGAAGCCGTCCGCGCCGTCGAGGAAACCTGCCATGCGGGCCTGCTTGCCGACGCAGAAGAGCACCAGCGGCGGATCGAGCGAGAGCGCGCTGAAGGCGTTGGCGGTCATGCCGTGCATGACATCCTCACGCTGAACGGTAATTACCGTCACGCCGGTCGCGAAATGCCCGAGAGCCCGTCGCAGATCACGCTGGTCGACGGCCGGCGACGCGTTCATGACCCGGATGAGTCCGCCCCGCTGCCGGAGATTTCCTCCAGGCTTTCCTCAACACCCTGTTCGACAAAGGCGCGCACCCGTTCCATGTAGGGCTCGCGGTCGTAGGTGTGGAAAAGCGCGCCGGCCATACGCACCGGGTCGCCGAAGAAGAAGCGTTCGTAGAGCGCCTGCCGCGAGCCGAAGCTGCTGACGGACGTGTCCCAGGCCAACCTGAAGAGGGCGATGCGCTCGCGTGGTGTTGCCCGGGCGGCACTGAAGAATTTCTCGAACTCTGCACCCCAGGGCGCTTCGAGATCGGCGATGCCCGGCGCTGCCATCAGCCCGCTGGCGCTGATCTGCTGGATGATCTCAACAAAGCGCGGATAGAGCTTCGGATAGAGGTTGCGGGCGGCGTCCAGTGGGCCACGGGCCGGGGTCATGATGCCCCACTGGTCTAGCTCCGCGCCGTGCAGTGCCGCCAGCCGCAACCCGCGCATCGACTCCAGGCCGATGATGATCTCCGTCACTTTCTCGTGGATGTGCTGGAAGGGCTCAATCCCGATCGTGTCGATGATCAGGCTTGCCAGACCCAGGATGTACTCGGTCTTGACGATGTTCTTCTCGATCACCTGGTGAGCCATGTGGAGGACGGCGTTGGATGCTCCGAATGCGCCGTTCGCGACCTCAGGATCGCCATAGAGGAAGACTCGCTCCCAGGGCACGAAGACATCGTCGAAGACAACGACTGAATCCATCTCCTCGAAGCGCGAGCCGAGCGGGTGATCGTGCTTCGGGCGGCCGAGGTCATAGCTCTCGCGGCAGACGAACTTGAGGCCCGGCGTGCTGCAGGGGATGACGAAGCCGAAGGTGTAGGGCGCGTCCTTGGGGTCGGCCTTGAGGACGGTCGAGGGGAAGACCTCGATCTCGTCCGACACCGGTCCGAGTGTCGCCAGCATCCGCGCGCCCTTGATGACGATGCCATCGTCACGTTCTTCCTTGACACGCGCTGCCAGGAAAGGATCGGCCTGCTCGTGGGTCGCTTTGGCGCGGTTGATCTGCGGGTTGATCAGTGTGTGAGTCAGGCAGAGGTCTTCTTCGCGTGCCTTGCGGTAGTAGTCCTCGACGTGCTGCTTGAAGCGCGGATCATCCTGGGCGAAGTAGTCGCCGGCTGCCGAGAAGGCCATCAGCGACGAGCTCAGGTAATCGGGCGTCCGGCCGAGCATACCGTTCGAGTAGAGCGCCCAGCGCCGCATCGCCACCGAACGCTGTTCCAGGTCGTCACGCGTGCGTGGCTGGAGAAACGACGTGCCGACGCGGTCGCCGGTGTCGGGCGAGACGTAAGTCAGCTCGTCGCGATATTCGGGGTCGTGCTGCATGTCGTAGAGGTGGGCAAGCGTTTCGATGATGCCCGAGAAGGCTGGATGTGCTGTGACATCGCTGACCCGTTCGCCGCCGATATACACCTCGCGTGGTTCGGACCTCAGCCCTGCGATGAACTCACTCCCAGTTCGTGCCGGCATGAATCGTTGCTCCTCACCTGTGGCTGGTTTGTATCTGCATCGTAGCGTACACGACCAACACCCGCCCGGAACATCCGAGCGGGTGTCTTGCGGAGCAGTGTTTGGTCCGGCTTTAGATCTGGTTCGATGTCGCCTCTCCGTCATCGCTGTCGTCGCAGCCGCCCGGCGCGAACGGGTAGCCGAACCCGCCCTCACCGAAGGGGCCGAAGTGTCGCCCGAAGCCGAAGCCCTCGCCGTTCACCAGCGACCGCGTATGTTCTTCGAGACGCGCCAGAAGCTCGTCGGCTTCTGCCTGGGTCAGGTCGCCACTGGTTACAGCTTCAGCGGTCCGTTCGCGAGCGCCGGCCAACAGCGCGTCGATGAGCTCGTCCTCGGCCACGCCATGCTCGGCCGCGAACTCGGCGAGCGTCGCGCCGTCGCGCACAGCGGCGATGACGTCAGCTTCTGTAGTGTCCGTGAGCTCAGCAACGTTCGCAAGGAGGTCGAATTCGAGCAGAAGTTCTCCGCCTGGCTCCGCCCACTCATCGAAGAAGCCGAACGCACCGGGGAGACCAAACGGGAATCCTCCGCCAGCGGCAAAGCCTTCGCCGTTGACCAGCGCGCCAAGATGCTCGCGTACCTCGATCAGCATGCGGTCGGCTGTTTCCTGGCTGAGGTCGCCGCGCTCAACCGCTTCGGCGATCCGCTCTTCGGTGTCGCCGATGAGCGCGTCCACGAGCTCATCGGCGCTGACGCCGTGGTCGGCCGCGTACTCAGCTAGCGTCTGTCCATCGGCGATGGCCGCTGCAACATCATCTTCGGATGTGCCGGTTAGCTCGGCGATCTCTTCAATGAGGTTGCCGCCCAGCCGGATCGGCTCGCCATCGCCAAACACGGCTTCGAAGGAGAAGCTGATGCCGTCTTCGCCGGACGCCTCGTACGAGCTGTCCAGCTGTGCCTCCGAGCGGCCGCCAAACCCGAAGCGAGGCGTAGCGGACCAGTCGGTGGTGTCCGTGAAGAGCGATCCAACGCTGAGTCCATCGAATAGAGCGCCACGTTCCGGAGATCTGTTGGCGGCGTCACCGGTCGGCGGGTCGGCATCGCCAGAAGCCGCTGCGAAGAGTGGGACGGCAACGAGGGCACCAACGGCGATGCCAGCTACCAATGCAAGGGCAATGAGCCTACCTGCACCGAGCGTGGTCAGGATACGCTGTGTCAAACTGGGATCCTTTCTCTAGAAACGTCTACGCGTGACGTGTGGCCGCGTCTCGCACATGCCTGCATCCTAGGGGTTGCCGCATAAGATGGTCGTAAAGGTTGGCGAGGTGCGCGGGGGCAGGATCGTGACGCCTGTATCGTGGAGTCGGAACTCATAGATGCACAAGGATGGCGATCTGGCGCTCTTCGGCATGCGGCTCGCGTTGGTCGGTAGCCCCCCGGAGGCGCTACGACGGGATGTGCCGGCCCTGCAAGAGGAGTTGAGCTTTCGAGAGCATCTGCTGAACCCGCGTGTCCTATGGGATGCAGACGAAGCTCGCGTCATTGTCGATGTTATGGAACTCGGGCGCGATCTACAGCAGACCGCTGACAGTGTGGCCGAGGAACTCTTCGAAGTAGCCGCTGCGACACTCGGTGACTTCGACCACTTCAGGGTTGAGATCGTTCATCACGGGGTTGCGCTTTCTGACGGCGTGGCGCACTCTGCGAAGTCGTCTGAGAGCGAATAGCAGGAGGCGAGATATGGCAGGTCAACCACAGACTTCCGGGCAACCCGGCGTAGCTCATGGACTCGTACAGCACCGGCCGATATCCAGCGCCATATACGGATTGATAACCGTATTGGCGGTCTTGCAGGTGATGGACGTGCACCCTCCGAGTGGCTGGGCCGGAGCCGTGACGCTCTTTGGGACAACGCTAGCGGTTGCGCTCGCCGATGCCTATTCTGACACCATCGCGGAGATGATCGCGGGCCGCGGTCACATCACCCGCGCAGAGCTCATGAAGATTGCCCGTGACGTCGCCCCGGTTCTCACCGGCGCGCAGGCGCCAACGGTCTTGCTCCTCCTGTCCGCCCTGGGGTTGATGTCGGTAAAGTCTGCGATCACGCTGGCGCAAATCGTCTCATTTCTCTTGCTCTTCGGCTTCGGCTGGCGCGTTGGGCAGTTACTGCACGAGGGCACGCTCCGTCGTCTCGTCAGTGGACTGACGCTTGTCCTCATTGGAGGGCTCGTAGTGGGCTTGAAGGCTGCGGTCCACTAGCCGCTCCAGTTACACAAAGTGCGCTGGTCGATTAGCGCCCGCAATGCCCATTGGCTGGCGGCATGCGTTGGGACACGTCATTCGGCGTCAACGACGTGGGACGGTCGTGGCCTGTGCTGCATTGTCCGGTTGGGCCGAGTCGAGTCGGAGATGATGTGTCCGACGTAGGCGTTGCCCACCGACCTTCGCATAGACAATCGCAGGAACGAGCCGATGCGGGTCCTACTTGTCGAGGATGAACGAGCGTTGCAGGATGTCGTCGCGCGTGGCCTGCGGCAGGCGGGAATCGCGGTCGATGTCGCGGACGATGGCGATGCGGCTTTGGAAAAGGTTTGGCACACCCAGTACGACGTCATTGTGCTGGACCGGGATCTGCCGGGCGTGCATGGCGACGAAGTGTGCCGCGAGGTTGTCGCGTCGCCAGATGCAGCTCGCGTGTTGATGTTGACCGCCTCGGGCGCCGTCGCCGACCGCGTCACGGGGTTGATGATCGGGGCTGACGACTACCTAACCAAACCCTTTGCCATGCCCGAGCTCATCGCGCGGGTACATGCGCTCAACCGGCGCGCCGTGCGGCCGGTCCCGCCGGTCATGACGCACGGCGATATTCGTCTCGAACCAGCCCGGCACGAGGCGACGCGCGCCGGCCGCGACCTGCGCCTAACGCCAAAGGAGCTGGCGCTGCTGGAGGTCCTGATGACGGACGCCGGCCGGGTCGTGAGCGCGGAAGAGCTGCTGGAGAAGGTCTGGGATGAACACATGGACCCATTCACAAACGCCATCCGGGTCACGATCATGACGCTGCGCCGCAAGCTCGGTGAGCCGCCGGTCATCGAGACGATCACCGGCGTAGGGTATCGACTGACATGAGCCGGTTTCGTCCGACGATCAGGCTCCGGCTGACGCTCCTCTATGGTTCGCTCTTCATGCTTGCCGGGCTCGTCCTGCTACTGCTCAATTACACGCTGGTGCGGCAGAACCTGCCGGAGGATGTCGAAGCGCGCCGCTCGCCATTCATCGAAGAGATCCGCATTCTGATCGAGGAACAGCAGCTGCGTGGTGAACGCCCGCCGTTTCCTATGGAGCTGTTTGAAGATGGCGCGGTCCGGTCGGTCCCGGATGTCTTCGCCGACTTCGAAGAAGATCTACGGCAGGAGACGCTCGATCAGATCCTCACCCAGTCGATCATCGCCCTGCTCGTCACCAGCGCAGTCGCGGTCCTGCTTGGCTGGCTTGTCGCCGGCCACGCGCTTGCGCCGGTACACCGCATCACTTCAACGGCCCGGAGCGCGTCGCAACGCAATCTGCGCGCCCGTGTTGGGCTCGATGGGCCGCCCGACGAGCTGAAGGATCTCGCCGACACATTTGATGGGATGTTGGCGCGGCTGGAAACGGCGTTTGAGAGCCAGCGTCGTTTCGCCGCGCAGGCGTCCCACGAGCTGCGCACGCCAATTGCAGTCATCCGGGCCGAGGCCGATGTCGCGCTAGCGGACGAGGACGCAAACGCGCGTGAGCGCGCGCTGGCGACCGCGGTCCGCGCTGAGGTTGACCGCAGCGCGGCGCTCATCGACGGCCTGCTGGCGCTGGCCCGGAGCGAGAGCACGCTACACGAGACCGAGACGGTCGATCTGGCCGAGCTTGCCGGCGACGTCGTCGGTATGCTGATCCCGCTTGCCGACCAACATGCCGTTGAGATCGAGCTTGCGCTCGATGAGGCGCAGGTCGTGGGCGACCGCGTGCTTCTGGAGCGCATGATTTCCAATCTGGTGACAAACGCCATCGTTCACAACGAAGCTCGTGAGGACGAACGGCAATGGGTCGCGGTGACGGTCGCTACGCGGGACGCGGACGCCGTCCTCGCTGTCGCCAACTCCGGCCCGGAGCTTGGTGACGAAGATCTTGCGTACTACTTCGAGCCCTTCACGCGCCGCAACGGCCGTGACCGCCGGGGCGTGGGATTGGGGCTGACGATCGTGCGCTCGGTTGCCGAGACGCACGGTGGCGAGGTGTCAATCGAGCCGCAGTCTGAGAGGAGTCTAACCGTCACTGTGACGCTACCAGCGGCGCTAGATTAGAATCGGTATTGAGTCTGATCTTCACGAATCTTCCGCAACGGGGATTACATTCTTTTGACTGGAGTTCATCATGGCTTCGACTGCTACCAAACGCATATCAGCCGATGAATTCTGGGCTCTCGAAGACCGGCCTGACGTTCGACTTGAACTCATTGATGGAGAGGTGGTCGAATTGCCGGGCGCAGGGGGCTATCACGCAACGCTGGTTCTGCACATCTTTGATCTCCTGCGGGCACATATACGAGCGCATGATCTCGGCTTGATATACCCAGACAATCTAACCTACCTGTTCCAGAGAGATCCAGATATATTGCGCATCCCAGACATTTCCTTCATCTCGGCGTCCGCGGTACCAACTGATTGGCCACCGATGGGCTACATTGAGGTCGTGCCCAGTCTTGTCATCGAAGTCGTTTCCCCTAGTAACTCGGCAGCCGAAATCCGCCGACGTATCCGAGATTATGTCGGAGCCGATGTTTCAATGGTGTGGGTCATCTGGCCAGATGATCGAAGCGTCTCTGTTTATACAGCGACGCTCGATTCCAAAGAGTTGCAGTCCGACGAACTGCTCGACGGCGGAACTGTACTGCCAGGTTTCAGTGTGCGTGTGGCCGACCTATTTGACATTCCTCACTAGTAGCTCACCCGCTACTCCTCGGCGACGACGGTGTTCTCCAGCGCGCCGAGACCGTCAATCTCCAGCCGCAGCTCATCGCCAGGGTAGATGTGGCTGATGCCCTCGGGCGTCCCGGTCAGGATGACATCGTACGGGTTCAGCGTCATGAACTCCGAGATGTACTCGATCAGCGTCGGGATATCCCGCAGCAGATTTGACGTGTTGCCCTCTTGCCGCAGCTCGCCGTTGACGTAGCTTCGCAGGTTCAGGTTGTGTGGATCCTCGACCTCGTCGATGACCAGGTAGGGGCCCATCGGCGTAAAGGTGTCGTGGCCCTTGGCCTTGACCGGCGGGCGGAACATGTTGACGACGTAGTCGCGGATCGTGACGTCGTTAGCGATGGTGTAGCCCAGGACGTGGTCCATCGCGTCGGCGTGCTTGATGTTGCGGCCGGCCTTGCCAATCACGACCCCAAGCTCGACCTCATAGTGCATATAGTCGATGTTCGGCGGCGCGATGACGTCGGACTTGTTGGCGACGAGCGATGAATGGCTCTTGAGGAAGAGAATTGGGTCCTCGACCTCGGTAAACCCGAGCTCGCTGGCGTGGTCTGAGAAGTTCAGCGCTAGCCCGATCATCTCGTTTGGCTCGAACGGCGGCAGCCACATCACCTCGTCCGGGTTGTGCCGCCGACCAGCTTCATCCAGCAGCACCTCGTCATTCTCGACCGAGATGCCCCGGTGGATACGTCCATTCGTGGCAAATCGACAGTGTCGCATGTGTCCTCCTTTTGGGGCCGAGGGAACAGGGAAGAGGTAACAGGGAACAGAGAAACAGCCGTAATGAGCAGTTTACGTTCTGCTATCCCCTGTAACCTATCACCTATCCCCTAATCCGCGGCTACAGCCGCCGGCAGCAATCGATACGATTCCAGACAGTCAACGAGCTTGCGGTGGTTGGCGTCGGAGAGCGGCGCAAGCGGCAGCCGCACTTCGGGGTCAATCATGCCCATCAGGCCGAGCGCGGTCTTGGCCGGGACCGGGTTGGTCTCGAAGAACATCGCGTCGTTGATCGGCGTCAGCTCGTAGTGCAGCTCCTGGGCTTCAGCCCACTTGCCGGCCTCGCAGAGGTCGAAGAGTTCGGCTGTCTCCTTCGGCATGACGTTGCCGGTGGCGCTGACCATGCCCGCCCCGCCGAGGGCCAGAATCGGGAAGGTCAGCAGCTCGATGCCTGAATAGATGCCGAAGTCGCGGCCGATATCGCGGGTCTTGTGGAAGACGCGGGCGACATGCTCGAAGTCCTTGTTCGACTCTTTGACGCCGATGATGTTGGGGCAATCCTGCGCCAGGCGGAGTGTCGTCTCCGGTTCGAGGTTCGCGCCGCCACGGCCGGGGATGTTGTAGAGCATGACCGGCAGGCTGGTGGATTCGGCGACTGTCTTGAAGTGCTGGTAGAGCCCTTCCTGGGACGGTTTGACGTAGTAGGGCACGATGACGACGGCGGCATCCGCGCCGATCTGTTCTGCGAAGGCCGTCAGCTCCATCGTGTCGGCGTGGTGGACCGAGCCGGTGCCGGCCATGACCGGGATGCGGCCGTTGCTCGTCTCGACCGCAAGCTGGATGATGTGCTTGCGCTCGTCCTGTGACAGCGCTGCTGGCTCGCCGGTCGTGCCGGTGATCGTGATGCCGTGCGAGCCGCTCTCGATGTGCCACTCGATCAACCGGCGAAAGGCGTCGTCGTCGATCTTGCCGTTCCTGAATGGCGTCACCAGTGGGACGAGTGATCCTCTGAACATGTCGGGGTTATCCTCTCGTTGCGTTTGGAGCAAGCTGCCATGTTGCCCGGCATTGTAGAACAAGCGGCAGGTTAGACCGATGTTCTGGCGTAGGGGGATGAGATGGGTGACACAGGGCTGACTAGCGTGCGGCTCCAGGTCGAGCCGTTGACGGCGGAAGGGTTCGAGCCGTTCGGCGAATTGCTGGCGGCCGGCAACGGCGCGCCGGATTTCACCGGCATCAACAGCGTCGGCTGGCGCTCGCAGTTCGCCAGCGATAGCCCGCCTGAGGTGATGTTCTACCGCAGCCAGGCGGCTGGACTACGTTTCCACATGCTTGAGCGCCATCACCACGTCACCCAGGCGTTTGTCCCGCTCGGCGGCGTCCAGTCCGTCATCGCCGTGGCTGAGCCAACGGTCGGGGACGCCCCGCCAGCGCCGGAGGATGTGCGCGCCTTCCTGCTGGACGGTCGCGCCGGCTACGTGCTGCACGCCGGAACCTGGCACTGCCTTGACCGCTTCCCACTCTCCGACGACCCCGCCGATGTCGTCATCATCACCGACCAGGCAACACAGGCCGAACTCGAGGCGCATCCGCAAGGACCGTGGACGCGCACGGAGGCGGTGGACTACGCGGACCGCCTCGGGATTGAGTTCGAGTTCAGACCATAATCGGGGCCTGGAATCTCCCGCGATCGCGTAGCGGTGGGGCTCGTCCCCACCCTGCCCATGGCACGCATACGTACGCGGGTGGGGACGAGCCCCACCCCTACGGTTTGGCAGGCATCGTCGTCCAGGGAGCTGACGAAACTCGCGGCAGCCTACAGCACGCGCCGGGCCGTCAGGTAGCGCGAGAGCCAGTAGGGGTCGTTGAGGTTGCTGATGCCGACGCCGTAGTGCTCGCCGCTGGCGCTGATCATCTGGCCGTTGCCGACGTAGATGCCGACATGGGACAGCCCCCAGGTGTAGGTGTTCTGGAAGAAGATCAGGTCGCCGGGCTGGAGCTGGTCGGAGGCCACGTAGTAGCCGCTCTCCATCTGGTAGAGCGTCTCGCGCGGGAAGTCGTAGCCGAGAATCGACGTCATCAGGTAGTAGGTGAAGCCCGAGCAGTCGAAGCCGTTTGGCGTCACTCCTGCCCAGACGTAGGGCGTGCCGGTGTAGACCGTCGCCGCGTTGACCAGCGACATCCCAGCGCCGCTGCCGCCCGCCGTAAGCTCTGCCCAGGTTGTCGCGGCCAGGTAACCGCCGTGTACCCAACCACTGCCGTAGTCTGTCGAGACCATCCACCAGGCCGCGCCGTCGACATCCCAGAGCGGGCCGTCGATCACGTCGCCAACCGCGCCTTCCGGCAGCAGCGCGACGACCGCGCCATAGACGTCATTGCGGAGGTAGACGCCGTCGCCGCCGGTCCCGCTGACGACCGAGAGCGCGCCGATCCAGAGCTCGCTGCTAACAGGCGTGCCACCGAAGATCTTGTAGCCCAGGTAGTCCGAGGCCGCGTAGCCGACCATGCCGGCATAGCGCACCTGGGACCAGCCGATGCCGGCATCGTCCCAGACGGTGGGCGCGAGCACGTCGATCCACGTGCCGTCGGGTATCGACGCCAGGACCGCCGCGCTCGACCAGGGGTTGGCGCGCATGTTCAGCCCGCCCGTGCCTGAGTTGACGACGATCGGGACTTCGCTGGCTGCCGCGTCGCCCTCGTAGACGAAGGTGCTGCCGCCTGCGTCGCCTGCCACGTAATCGGAGAGCACCCAGCCAGTTGACCAGCCCCAGTCGAGATCGACCGAGACGGAGTACCAGTAGCTGCCGTCGCCGGCCCAGTAGCCATCCTGGATGATGAGTGGATAGCCTTCGGCCAAGTAAGCCAGCGCTTCCCCGCCCGGCTCGGCGCGCAGGACGATGCCGTCGCCACCGGTATAGGCGACCCGCGCTGAATCGCCGGCCACGAGATTCGTGTCGGCCGCCGCTGGTATCAGAAGGGTTGCGCTGAGAAGAATCGCCGCGAAGAGTCCGTAGAGCACACGCCAACGCGTCAGCATGGTTTCCATCCCCAAATTCCCCCGTTCTCAGGCCTCTCAACCCGGTTGTGGACGCCCGGAAGCGGAGTGTACGTACACATTATAGTTGATGAGCCTGTGAACCTCCTGAGAGGTCCGTATGTGTTTGCTAGGATGCCCCCACGACACCCGCGCATTGATGTTGACAAGCCGGAACAGGCGAAAGAGGAATGCTCATGAGCGGCCAGCCACGCAAACCGTCCGACCCCGTGCTGGAGTTGAAGCTGCCGCGGTTCTACGGCAGCGTGCCGACGCTCTTCGGTGCGCCGCAGGCGGAGCAGCCCGGCGACCTGGAGGGCGCTGATATCGCCTTTCTCGGCGTGCCGTGGCAAGCGCCGGTGCCGGATTCCCGCATCGGCGCGGCCGGCGCGTCCTATTTCGGGACGAACCTGACACCGCAGACCTTTCGGACGAACTCGGTCAAGTACGGCGGCTTCCTGCCTGAGATGGATGTCGATGTCTTCGAGCATCTGAAGCTCGTCGATTGCGGCGATGTCGAGATCAGCAACGACCACGCGACGACCTTCGACAACACTGTCGAGCGGGTGCGCGAGATCATCCGGGCCGGGGCAATGCCCTTCACCATTGGCGGCAACTCGGGGCCTTCCACCTACGGTGTGCTGAAGGGCGTCGGGCTGGAAGCCGGCGGGCCGGTCACGGTCGTCAATTTCGACGCCCATCACGACAACCTCGAGGGTGAGATCGAGGACGATCCTCCGTACCTGCCGCGCTGGGGCGGCACCTGGGCGCGGCGCATCCTTGATCTGGAGAACATCGACCCGGCGCGCTATACGCACATCGGGCTGCGCGGCCCGCGCAACGACAAGGGTGTCTTCGAGCGCTTCATCGAGAAAGGCGCGAAACGCGAGAACATCCGCACCTTCTGGGAGACCTATCGGGCGCGCCGGACCGGCTACGAAGACTGGATCGAGTCGGTCATCGCGCCGAACGTCGAGGGCGCGGCGAAGGTCTGGCTGGCGGTCGATCCGGATGTGCTTGATATGAGCGTAAGCCAGGACTTCGGCGACGAGCCGCTGGGCTTGCATCCCGAGGAGCTCTGCTGGGGCTGTTACACCGTCGGGAAGCTGGCCGGTCGCCAGCGCTTCGGCGGCATCGCGTTCATGGCCATGCCCTTCGACGCGATGAAGCTGCACTGGGTCATGATGTACGCATTCCTCTATGCGATGGCCGGTGTTGTGCACGCCGAATCCGAGTAGCGCAGCGACGGCTCGTCATGCGGAAGCGCCCGCCGCCGACCATGCGACCGCCTTCCAGGGCTGAACCCAGCGCCTGTATTCTGTCGTTTTCCGCGTCCTGATGCGCTGTTTCGGCATCCAGTGGCGTTTGGTGATGCTTCCAGTAAGTGTTAGGGTTGAGGTGGTGCCGGTCGAACATGGGCGGAAGCTTCCGGTTGCGGGATGTTGTATCTCTTGCAACCGGCACAGATAACGCGTCGGGGGACGAACCATTTGACTGCACCCAAGCACAGCGTGCGCTTATAGCGCCGTCCTGTTACCCCCGCATAGTTGACATTTTCAGGAACATGCGAGCTTCGGCACGAGGCTCTAACGTGCTCGCTATTTCGCGACCGGCATAGTGGGATTCCACGTATCTAGCAATCCCGAGCGCCGCGTCCTGTTTATTGAGCACCGCGTACCGCCGTTTGGCGTCTTCCTGAATTTCGCTTGCTTTCCATATGCAAGAGACGAGAGGTTTGGATATCTGACGTGTTTTCATGGCGCAGATTCCTGTTATTTGTATCCGTGCTGATGGCGTTGTCGATCGCCATTGTCGCCTGTGGCGATGATGACGATGACGACGACAGCGGCGATACCGGCAGCGATACGCCCGCTGCCACGGCTACCAGCGATAGTGGTGATTCTGGAGATTCTGGCGACTCGGGCGATTCTGGTGATTCCGGCGACATGGAGTCTTTCGAAGGCACCGTGACCTTTGGCGACTACGGCTGGGATAGCGCGATCGTCCACAACCGTGTCGCGATGTACATCCTCGAACATGGCTGGGGCGTCGAGACGGACTCCGTTTCCGGTGAGACAATCACCCTCTTCCAGGGGCTCGTCAACCGTGACATCGATGTCTCGATGGAGATCTGGGTCGACCAGCAGCCGCAGTTCGAACCTGAGGTCGAAGCCGGCACCATCGCCGACTACGGCCCCAACTACCCGAACTCGATTCAGGGCTGGTGGGTTCCGACCTACGTGATTGAGGGAGACGAAGAGCGCGGCATCGAGCCGATGGCTCCAGACCTTCAGAGCGTTGACGATCTCCCCGAATACATCGAGCTCTTTGAAGATCCTGAAGACCCGGACAAGGGCCGCTTCTACGACTGCATCGCCGGCTGGGAATGCCAGCGGGTGAACGAGAGTAAGTTCGAGTTCTACGGCCTGGACGAGTCCTACAACCGCTTCCAGCCTGGCTCGGGCGCGGCGCTCGCGACCTCGCTCGTTAGCGCGTTCGAGACCGGCGAACCGTGGTTGGGCTACTACTGGGCCCCGACCTGGGTCTTCGGCATTGTCGACCTGACGATGATCGAGGAGCCGGAATACACCGACGAGTGCTGGGATGCGATCCAGGATGAAGAAGGCAATCCGACTGGTGAAGCCGGTTGCGCCTACCCGTCCGTCGCTGTCCACAAGTCGCTGAACTCTGAGTTCGAAGCGGAAGCTCCGCAGGCGATGCTCGACTTCTTCGATGCCTATGAGACGACGATGGAGCAGAACAACGAGTTCCTGCTCTACATGAACGAGAACGACATCGAGGACCACGAAGTGGCCGCGATCTGGTTCCTGCAGGAGCACGAAGATCTCTGGACTAGCTGGGTTCCTGATGACGTTGCCGAGAGCGTCCAGGCCGCGCTAGCGGAAGAATCGATTCCATAACACCGCCACTGGCGGTAGGCACCAGACCGGTGTGAGAAGCAACGTGCAGAGGAGCCCGGTCACGGCCGGGCTCTTCTGTGTAAATGGGGGATGAACTGAGGAATTGGGAACGGGAAGGGACAACGAGGTATGGAAAATCAACGTGACGTGATCTTATCGGTGCGTCACTTGAGCAAGGTATACGGCGAGGGCGAACCTGTTCGCGAGGCTGTACGGCTCATTGAGCAGGGCGTATCCA
>JAUIIK010000115.1 GCA_030431755.1 Chloroflexia bacterium | reverse complement strand
GCGTGCGGTCGAAAGCGATCAGGATAAAGACGCGCTTGCAGATCAGCGCGATGGCGCAAACGATGATCGCCAGGATTGCCGTGATGACGATGCTGCGTTCACTGATCGCCAGGATGTTGCCGAAGAGGAGCGATGAGATTTCGCCGGTATAGCTCCTGCGAGCGCTGACCATGACGATGCCCAGCGCGAAGAAGGCCGCGAAGACGACGCCGATGGCGGCGTCGTGGCTCACGCGCCGGTTGCGCGAGGCCAGGCCGATTGCCAGTGCGGTTGCGCCGCCGAAGATGAACGCGCCGAGCATGATGTCGTAGCCGAGGATCGTTGCCAGGACGACGCCTGGAAAGACCGCGTGGATCAGCGCGTCGCCGATGAATGCCAGGCCGCGCAGCACGACGAAGCAGCCGATCAGCCCCGTCGCCAGCCCGATGATGACGATCTCGATGAAGGCGCGTTGCATGAACGCGTAGCTCCAGGGCTCGGTCAGGAACTCGATCATGCCGCATCGAAGACGGCGATGCGCCCGCCAAAGGTAGCCCGGAGGTTGTCGGCGTTGAATGTTGTCGGGGTCGGGCCGGCGGCGATGCCCCGGCGGTCGAGGCAGATGAGATGGTCGCAGATGGCTTGTACCTCGTCGAGATCGTGCGTGGCCATGATCACGGCTGCGCCGCTGGCGACGAACTCGGCGATGAGGCCGTGAATCGTCTCGCGGGTCGTCACGTCCAGCCCGGTCATCGGCTCGTCGAGGAGCACGATAGCTGGATGTTGGACGACGGCCCTGGCCAGGAAGAGCCGCTGCTGTTGGCCGCCAGAGAATTGGCTGATGTGGCGCTCGCCGCAGCCCGCTAGACCGAGCCGGTCCAGCGCGGCGTCGACGGCCGCGATATCGGTGGCGCGCGGCCAGCGGAACCAGCCGATGTCACGCGCGCGCCCCATCATCACCAGATCGCGGGCGCTCAGTGGGAAATCCCAGTTGACCTCGCGCGCTTGCGGCACATAGGCGATGCGCGTTCGTGTGCGGTCGAGCCGCTTGCCTTCGACCTGGATGCGCCCGGACGTGTCGGTCACCTCGCCGGCGATGGCTTTGATCAACGTGCTCTTGCCGCCGCCATTTGGACCGATGATCCCGGTTACCGAGCCGCTCTGAAACCTAACTGAGACAGCATCGAGCGCCTGGATGTGGTTGTAGCGCACGCTGAGATCTTCGACGGTCAGTAGCTGCATGTGATCAGGTTCTCGCATCCCATTATTGATACCGGGTATCAATATCTAAGGATAGCGTATCAGGCGACGCGAAACATGCCGGGTGGCGGAGTGATTCTAGCCCAGCTGCTTTTCGAACCAGTGGTGGGCGTAGGGCTCGTCATTGAACGCCGGCACCTCGCGGTAGCCAGACGCGCGGTAGAGGGCGAGCGCTTCGGTCAGTGACGCGTTGGTTTCAAGGCGCACGACGGAGGTCCCTTGAGCGCGCGCGAAGTCCTCGAGCTCGCGGAGCATGCGCCGCCCGAGGCCGATGCCGCGCACGCTACGATCGACCCACATACGCTTCAACTCGGTCGGCTCGCCTGCATGGAACTTGAGCGCTCCGCAACCGACCGGCGCGCCGCGCAACCGGGCGACAAGCAACGCCCCGTTCGGCTGACGCAGCTCACCCTCGCTGGCGGAGATGCTCTGGGCCGGGTCGAAGCCGGCGTCGAAGCGTTCATTCAACTCCGCGACATACTGGGCGATGCACCAGCGCCCGCCTTCGTCGGCGGGATCGGTCAGGTCGATCTCGACAAGCGTGGCGGTCAGGAGCCGTTCGACCTCCGCCATCGCCTGCGTCAGCCGGTCGCGTTGGCCGGGCGCGAGTGGTTCGAGGACGGACGTGGCGAACTCGTCCGAGAGCCGGTCGAGTTCGTTGCGCTCTGCCCGGCCCGCTGCTGTGAGGCGCACCAGCCGCACGCGCCGGTCAATATCGCTCTCGCCTACCTCGATCAACCCCTGACGTTCGAGGGAGCGGAGCAGGCGGCTGACGTAAGCGGAATCGAGCCCGAGACGCTGGCGTAGCGCGCGCACTTCGGCGCCCTCATCAGCTACCTCCCAGAGCAGGCGGCACTCGCCGAGCGGTCGATCCCGCCCGAGGAAGTGGTCGTTCAATGCGCCGATCCGCTCGGTGACGAGACGGTTGAAGCTGCGGACCTGGGTAATCGACGCTGGTTCCATGCGACGGCCTTTGCGTGATCGCGACAATACTCGATTACCTGACTTTAGTCAGAGATCCGCCTGCGGTCAACGCCAGGTGCGCGGCGGGTTCAGCGTCAACGACAGTCCCAGTCTGCCGGTAGCTTCGGAATGTCCCAGGCAGGGTCCGGCCTCCAGGCGGGCCAGCCCTCGTTGAATGGCCATGCCATTGCCTCGATGAGGTCCACGACCTGCTCACCCTCGGCACGCACGGCCGCGGCTTCGCCCGGCGAGAACCTGCCGATGCGCTGGGCGTCGGCGAATTCATCTTCGTCCTTCCATCTCCAGCGCAAGTCCGGACCGACAACGATGTCCAGCACGTGATCCTGGGAGTCAAAGCCAATTGGAGTCCGTTGCAGTGGCGCTTGCAGATCGACGTACCAGTCGAGGAAGCCCCAATCCTCCTCACGCCAGAAGAGCGACACGAGATGGGCCGCGTCCGGGCGGGCCAGCATGAGACGGTGGTTGCTGTGCCAGAGTCCGTCACGGATGCCGGCTACGGCGGTGTAGCGCTCTTCGAAGGGGAGGTCTCGCGGTATTGTCGACCCGTCAGCGCGTGCGGGGCTCTTGATTGTTGTGCCTGCCGCCAGGAAGAGCGCAATGAACTCTGGTGAGTCGTGGACGACGGTGACAGGCATGGCCCAGGTAAGGTCATCGCCGCCCCAATCACCGCGATACCGCAGGACGATCTGATCTCCAGGGTGCCAGGCCATTAGCTACTCCTGTCGCATCCCCGGTCACAATCCGGGTTCAGCTGCGTTTCTATCACGGGAGAATTCACGCATCGGGGTCGCCAACAGAGGACCAATATACACCGCGGGCTCGTAGGTTCTGATAGCATGCCGCGAACCTGTGGCAGTGGGGAGATCGAGGGGGAATCGCGCTCGAATGTGGTCGGTGCTTGCTACCTCATGGCGTGTCGTTGTCCGGCGAGCCGTTGCCGACCGCGTGATTCTCTTCGCTGCGCTCGTGACGATACTCCTGGCCGCAATGCTCGTGGCCGCTGGCCCGATCTATGCCGACGCGGTCTCTCTCAGCGCCGTTCGCCGCACGCTGGCGGACGCTGAGGTTCCCGACGCCAATGCAGTAATCACCACCCGCGCGATGCCGGCCGACTACGCCGCCGCGAACAGCCGCGTAAACAGCGAGGTTGCCGGCGCCTTCGCGCTCACGGGCGGCGAGATCTACCGGCGCGGGACATCGGACTCCTATGCCTTGCCCGACCAGCCCGGCCCCGACGTCACCGACCTCACCGTCTTTCGCTTCTTCGACGATTTCGAGTCGCGGACCGCGTTGACTGACGGGGCCTGGCCCGCGACGGGCGCGTCGCCGCCGGAGGTCGCGATTCCCGAAAGCGTCGCGGTGACGCTCGGCTACGGTGTCGGCGATGAGCTTGAGCTGACCAACCGGCGCGACCAGGACATCGTCGAAACGGTGCGCGTCGCCGGCATCTACCAGGTGCTCAACACGCAAGATCCATACTGGTACGGCGATGAGCTGGACACGGTCGGCGTCGAAGTTGGGTCGTCGTTCACCACCTACGGCCCGTTCTACGTGCAGCAAGAGACGTTCTTCGAGTCGATGACGCCCTTTAGCGCAGAGATCAACTGGCGCGTCTACCCCATCCACGACAACTTGACGGTGTCCGAGGTCGCGCCTATGCGGCGGCAGCTTGAATCGCTCGAGGGGCGGCTCAACGCGGGCCGCAATGCCGGCAACGGCATGCGGGTCGAGACCGGCCTGATCGAGATCCTGCGTGAGACCGAGCGCTCGCTCCTCGTGACACGCTCATCGGTCCTCATCCTAACGATTCAGCTCGCGATTCTGGCCGGTTATGCCCTGTTGCTGACAGCGGGCTTGCTGGCCGAGAGTCGACAGGTGGAGACGAATCTGCTGCGGTCGCGGGGCGCGGGCAGCAATCAGGTGCTGGCGATGGCGGTGATGGAAGGCATCTTGCTGACCGTGCCGGCAGCGCTTGCCGCGCCATTTTTCGCAGCATTCGTGTTGCGCGCCATGAATATCGCCGGGCCGCTCTCCGAGATCGAGCTGGCGATCAATCCCGTCGTGACTCGCACGAGCTTCATCATCGCCGGTGTCGCGGCCGTCGGTTGTCTGATCGCGCTGGCCGTGCCGGCTCTGCGCTCAGCGCGCCAGTTCGGCGATGTGCGGGCGGCGCGCTCCCGCGAGGAATCGCGCAGCATTGTCCAGCGGGCTGGTCTCGACATCGGGCTGCTGCTTGTGGCTGTCGTCGGCTTCTGGCAGCTGCAACGCTTCGGCGCGCCGATCACCGAGACGGTGCAGGGGCGGCTGGGGATTGACCCGCTGCTCGTCGCCGCGCCGGCGCTCGGACTGCTGGCCGGTGGCGTCGTCGCGCTGCGGACGCTACCGCTTATCTCGCGGCTGGCCGAGTCGGTGACGTCACGCAGTACGTTGCTGGTGCCCGCCCTGAGCGCCTGGCAGGTGGCGCGGCGTCCGTTGCGCTACGCCCGGGCTGCGCTGCTGCTGATGCTGGCGACCGGCATCGGGCTCTTCTCGGTCGCCTATGCGACGACCTGGCGGAATTCCCAGAGCGACCAGGCCGCCTTCCAGACCGGCGCGCAGCTGCGGGTCGAGCCGGACCGGCGCATCGGCACAGCAGTGCCCTACTGGGCATTGCAAGACGCCTATCAGGACGTGCCCGGTTTTGAGGCGGCGATGCCGGTTCAGCGCGAGTTTGGCCAGCTGTCGCGCTCCACGTCCATTGCTCGTTATGTCGTGCTCGATGCCGATCAGGCAGCGGAGACGGTGCTCTTGCGGCCCGACCTCGCCGATGGCAGCCTCTCCGAACTCATGGGCCGTATTGCTGAGGCGCGGGTCGAGCCGGCCGCAATCGAGCTGCCCGGCGCTCCGGCTCGCGTTGCCCTCGACGTTGCCTATCAGGTCGACCCACTTGCGCCGGGCACGGAGATACCGCCCGACGTGCGCGAGTCGCGGCTCGAATTCAACGCGACGATGCGGCTGGCGCTGATCGACGCCGACGGCCAGATCTTCAGGGTCGAGCTGGGCGAAGTGGCCCAGACTGGCGAGGTCGTCCGCGTCGAAGGCGCGCTGAGCCACCAGCTCGACGACGGGACGCGCTTGCGCCCGGCCTATCCGCTCCAGGTACTCTCAGTCGAAATGCGTGCCGCGGGTCCGCAGGATGTCCCACGGACCGCCCGGCTGGAGGTCGCCGGCCTCCTTGTCAGTCCAGAGGATAGTGGTGAGGCGTGGCAACCCGTGCCGCTCGATCTCTCGTTGCCGGCCTGGGATGTCTCGGTGACGGATCTGGCCCTGGCGCGCGAGCGGCCCGCCATCATGCCCGATGAGGACGCCGCCAACCTCCTGGCAATCGACATCTTCTCCGGCGCGACGACCAGCGAGGCGGCGATCCCGCTTGTCATCGGCTTCCAGCCGGCGAACGCTCCGGAGTTCGAGACGTTGCCGGTGCTCGTCTCGGCGGAGCTAATGGAGCAGAGCGGACTAGTCGTTGGCGATGAGTTCCCGCTGCCTTCGTTGCCCGGCTACGACGGCATGGGCACAGTCGTCGGGGTGATCGAGGAGTTTCCGACGGTCGAGCCGGAGCGGGGCGAACCGGTTGTCGTCGACCGGCGCAGCTATGTGGCCGCCAGCTTCGACCCCGGCCAGGTGACGCTAGCTCCCGACGAATACTGGCTGTCGATTGACCCGGATCAACTCGATGCCGCGATGGATGCGCTGGCGGCTGAACCGTTTTTCAGCGCCGAGATCCTCAGCCGTGACGAGCGCGAGACGACGCTGCAATCGGATCCGGTGGCGCTCGGAACCATTGGGTCGCTGATGATCGGCTTCGTCGCGGCAGCGATCTTCGCGGGCATCGGCTTCGCGGTGAATGCCGCCGTGTCGGCCCGTGAGCGTATGGTCGAGTTCGCGCTGATGCGAGCGGTAGGACTGTCCAACCGGCAGCTGCTGGCCTGGCTTGGGCTGGAGAACGCGCTGCTGGTCGTCTTCGGGCTGGTGGGCGGGACGATCCTCGGCATCGTGCTGGCCTGGCTCGTGCTGCCGTTGATCGCGATCACGCAGGAGGCGACGGTCGCCGTGCCCGGTGTCGTCGTTGTCTACCCCTGGCAGACGATCCTCTGGCTCGATCTCGTGCTGGTGCTGGTGCTTGTCGCGGCGGTCGGGTTGCTGGCGGTCATGCTGCGCCGGATGGGACTTGGGGCACTGTTGCGATTGGGCGAGGAGTAGCCGTGGCGAGCGCTGAGCGGACAAACGCGAGAGGCGGCCTGCGGAGCATTGCTCCGCTGACGCTGATCAATCTCCGGCGGCTGCGCGTCGAAGGCAGCGCCACGCTGGTGCTGGCCGGCGTCGTGCTGCTGACCTCGTTCGCCCTGATCGCGCTGCCACGCTTCCTGAACCAGGTGTCAGACGACGCGCTGCGAACGGCGGTGCGCGACGCCGTGCCGATCAACCGCAATATCAGCATCGAACGCGGCGACCGGATCTTTGCCTCCGATGAAGCTGATCCACTCCAGCGCGTGGACGACGAGGGCAGCAGTCTCCGCGCCGACTTCTCGGAACCGATTCGCGACATCATCGGCGAACAGCGCTACGTTGTTGACACGACGAACTATGAAGTGAGCGCGATGCCCGGCGATCCGACCGTGCCCTTCCCGCGCTTCCTGCGGATCCGCTACCAGCAGGACGTCGATAGCAATATCACGCTTGTCGAAGGTCGCATGCCTGCTCCGGCCGAGCCGGTCGAGGTACAGCTGGTCGAGGGTGATGCGCCGGTTGAGCTGCCCGCGCACGAGATCGTCATCTCCCCAGAGACGTCGGAGGAGATGCGCGTTGGCATCGGTGACTCGCTGCTGATTTCGCCCGTGCGCGAGGACCAGCTCAATGTCGGCATGGCGCTCTCGGAGATTGATTACACGCTCGTCGCGACAGTGACCGGGATCATCGAGATCAACGATCCCGACGACGAGTACTGGTACGGCGATACGCGCCTCGAACGGCCGGTGATCGTCGAGAACCCCGACTTCGTGCTGATTTTCGGGATGGGCCTGATGTCGCCCGACAACTATGACCAGCTGCTGAACGACACCAGCCCCGGCCGCTGGAACTACGGTTGGCGCTACTTCGTCGATCCGGACAGCTTCGACGCCGGCGAGATCGACGAGATCACCGACGAGCTTCAGGCGCTCCAGGTCCAGTATGGCGCAAGCGGCCGAGCGACGATTGACGAAAACCGGCTGCGGACGGGGCTGGTGCGGATTGCCGATGTCTACCGCGGCCAGCGCCAGCTGACGATCTCGATGCTCTCGCTGGTCATTGCCGGGACGTTGATCGTTGCCCTGGCCGTGGCGGCGCTGCTGGGATCGCTGATCGCGGCCCGACGGAGCGGCGCGACCATGCTGGCCCGCAGCCGGGGCGCGTCGGGGCGGCAGCTTGGTTGGTCTGAGATCGTCGAGTCGCTTATCGTTTACTTCCCGGCGGCGCTGGCCGGCATGCTGCTGGCGACGCTGCTCATCCCCGGGCGCCCTTCGGCGCTTGTCGTCCCGCTCGTCGTTGGCGTCACCGTCATCGTTGCAATGATCGTGCTGTTGCTCTCGCTCCCCGATCTTTCCGGGGATCTCGGCGGCTTGCTCCAGGCAACGCGCGGCGGCGCAGGCCGTGGCCGCTACCGGCTCGTGGTTGAGGGGTTGATCGTGCTGGCCGCGGTCGGCGGGCTGGTGCTCTTCCGGCGGCGGGGCCTGGAAGCGGGGAGTCTCAGCAACCCTGATCAGGGCTTCGACCCCTTCCTGACCGCCGTGCCGGTGCTGCTAACACTGGCCATTGGTGTCGTCGTGTTGCGGCTCTACCCGCTGCCGGTGCGGGTGCTCGGCTGGATTGGCTCGCTGCGGCGCGGCGCTGTCATCTTCGTCGGCTTCCGGCGCATCGTCCAGCAACCGCTGGCGGCGCGCCTGCCGTTGGTGGTCATGCTGGTGGCGACCGGCCTCGCGGTCTTCTCGTCGATTGTTCTCTTCTCGATCACCGAGGGACAGCAGAACTCTACCTGGCAGGTGGTCGGCGCTGACTACCGGCTGCAATCGGTGCGCGAGAACGCGCCGGTGTCGAGCTTCGTCGACATCAGCGAGGTCGAGGCGATCGAGGCTATGGCCGAGGGCGTGACGATGGAGGCGAGCGACCAGTCATCGACGATCCGCGGCGGGAGTTTCACCCTGCTAGCTATCGAGCCGGAGGATTACCAGGTCGTTGCCGGCGGCACGCGGGCCGATCCGGAGTTCCCCGAGGCCATGCTGATCGACCAGAACGTCCAGGGCATCGGCACGCCATCCAACCCGATCCCGGCGCTCGTTTCGGCCAACTGGACCGGTAGCACTACAGTTGCAGTCGGCGACACGGTTGAACTGGAAGTCAACCGTACGACGTTCACCATCGTCGTCCGTGGCGTGCGTGAGCGCTTCGCCAGCCTACCGCCGGGGGAGCAGTTCGTCGTCTTGCCGCGCGGTAGTCTCGATGTCGTCGACCCGCGCTTCGACCTGCGGGCGACCTTCATCTACATCAAGGCGCCGGACAGCGCCAACGACGAGATCAAGGCAACGGTGCGTAGCCAGTCGTTCGCAACGGACTTCGTCTCGCGGCCGGAGCTCTTCGAGGAGATCGCCAGCCAGCCGCTGGTCGACGGCGTCGAGATCGGCTTCCGGGCAACGGTCGTGCTGGCGACGCTCTACGCGGTGCTGGCGGCGCTGGCCGGGATCGCTCTGACGGCGCGGGAGCGCTCCCGAGACCTCGGCTATCTCCGGACGCTCGGGTTGACCTCGGCGCAAGCCGTCATTTTGACGGCCATCGAGCAGCTGCCGCCGGCGGTCTTCGCGGCAACTACCGGGGCCGGGCTCGGTTTCCTGATGATCTGGCTGGTCGAGCCGGGCTTGGATCTCAGCACTTTCGCTGGGACGACGCTGCCGACCGAGGTGGTGATCGATGGCCGGATCGTCGCGCTGGTCGCCGGGGTCGAGCTGCTCACGGTGCTGGTGGCGATCGCGGTTTACAGTTATCTGACACGACGCATGCAACTCGGAAACGTACTTCGATTGGGAGACCGCACATGAGCGAGTCATTGGATTTTCAAGAGCTACGCGAACGCGCGGCGACGACCGAGCGGATTGCCTACGGGATCGACTCGGTCATCGCCTGCGACAACCTGGTCAAGATCTACAAGGTCGCCGAGCTGGAGGTCGTGGCGCTCCAGGGGCTTGATCTGCTCGTCGATCAGGGTGAGTTCATCGCGATCGTCGGCGCGTCGGGCAGCGGCAAGTCGACCTTGCTCAACATCCTCGGCGGTCTGGATGTGCCCTCGGCCGGCGCGGCGGCGGTCGCCGGCTACGATCTGCTGAATATGTCCAGCGAGGACCGCACCCGCTACCGGCGGCAGGTGATCGGTTTCGTCTGGCAGCAGACGGCCAGGAATCTGCTCCCCTATCTCTCGGCACAGGAGAATGTCGAGCTGCCGATGATCCTCGAAGGCACGCCGCGCGGCATCCGGCACGCCCGCGCCACGGAGCTGCTGGAGCTCGTCGGGCTCGGCGACCGGACGGATCACCGGCCCGAGCAGCTCTCCGGTGGCGAGCAGCAGCGCGTCGCCATCGCCGTCTCGCTCGCCAACGCGCCGTCGGTCATCTTCGCCGACGAGCCGACCGGCGAACTGGACACGGCGACCTCGTCCGAGATCTTCGAGGTTTTGCGAACGGTCAACCAGGACCAGGGCGTCACCGTTGTCGTCGTGACGCACGACCCGCTGGTCTCTGAGCATGTCAACCGCACCGTAGCGATCCGCGACGGCCGGACGAGTACCGAGACGCTGCGCCGGACGGAGATCGACGAAGCCGGCGAAACCCAGACCTATGCCGAGGAGTTCGTCGTCCTCGACCGCGTTGGCCGGTTGCAGCTACCTGAACATTATGTAGATTCATTGGAGCTTAAGCGGCGCGTCCGACTGACGCTCGATGACGATCACGCGAACGTCTGGCCCGATACCGACGAGCGCTACCGGCCGGCGCGCGAGCGCGAGACCGAGGAGGTTGGCGAATGAGTTTCCAATCCGACGATAGTCCACGCTGGCGCAGACCGGGCGCAGATAGCGGGCGGGACGCGTTCGTGACCGAGGATGAGACCGCCACGCGCAGCTGGTCCCGCAGCCGGCCGAGCATCGACGCCGACCACCACGTTCCTATCGTCGCCGTCCATGAATTAACGCGAGATTATGTCACTCCCGCACACACGGTGCAAGCGCTCAAGGGCATCGACTTCACCATTGACCGCGGCCAGCTCGTCGCCGTGCGCGGGCGCTCCGGGAGCGGCAAGACGACATTGCTCAATCTGCTTGGCGGACTAGACAAGCCGACGACCGGGTCGGTGCGTGTCGATGGCGCGGACATCACGGTGATGGACGAGAGCGACCTGGTGCAGCTGCGCCGGGAGAAGATCGGCTTTGTCTTCCAGGCCTTCGGCTTGATCCCTATCCTGACCGCCGCCGAGAATGTCGAGATCCCGCTACGCCTGTCCCATGCCAGCGTCGCCGAACGCGAGGAACGTGTGCGTATCCTGCTGGAGCTAGTCGGGCTAGGCGAGCGCTCCAGTCACCGGCCGCATGAGCTCTCCGGTGGCGAGCAGCAGCGTGTGGCGCTGGCCCGGGCGCTGGCGAACGGCCCGCAGCTGTTGCTGGCGGACGAGCCGACGGGTCAGCTTGATTCGCGCACCGGGCGCTCGATCATGAACCTGATCCTGGCGCTGGTACGGAGCGAGGGCGTCACGGCGATTGTTGCGACCCACGACCCGGCGCTGATCGACATCGCCGACCGTGTCATCGACATCCTCGATGGCCGGGTCATCGCCGACACCGCCAACGAGAACGAGCTGGTGATGACCGGGCAGTAGGCAGCGTCCCAGCTTCTACTGTTTCACGGCGAGATTGTCTTGATTGATGTAGGGGCATGGACCCAGGGGGTGCCCCTCACGCCAGCGCCTCTATCCATGCGTACGTTCGCGATAAGCAAGGGCCGGGCGTGATGAATCACGCCCCTACCGATGTCTGTCAGTTCATGCCACCAATAGGATGAAACGGCACTAGACCGATCTCATTCGAACTGGCCGACAGACAACCATGTCATTTCGACCGAAGTGGAGAAATCTCCGCCTCGCGCCGCCCAGATGTTGGGCTGAGATCTCGCCCGGAGCCTGCCCTGAGCCGGATGCCCATTTGGGGTGAAGGGGTCGCGATGACAACGAATCTGGTCTACTCCAACTCCGCCAACACTTCGCCCAGCGCGATGGTCTTCTGCCAGTCATGATTCGAGCCGTAACTCCACCAGGCTGATAGCACGGTGAAGGCAAGCGTCCAACCGTGGACGCGGTAGCGGTCGATCTCCAGGATCTCCGCGAACTGGTCGATTCGGCGCTCCAGGGTCGTGTTGAGATTCGGCAGCTTGCCCAGATCATGCGGGTTCAGGATGAACGGCGCCGGTTCGTAAGCGCGGTCGGCGATGAGGCCCTTCGGGTCGATGGCCAACCAGCCGCCGTGAGCATCGCTCGACAGGATGTTCATGTGGTGTAGATCGCCGTGGATGAGCGACAAGGAATCGACGGACCCGTTGAGCTCCTGGAAGAGTCCCTCGGTCCGCTCGACCAGCGCTTCGGGAAACGGCCCTACTCCGCCGTCGAACTCACTGCGTAGCCCGCCCAACCCCCGCTTGAACCAGTCTTCGAGCACGACGAAGTTGCTCCGGTCGTCCGGCGCGGGCATTGCAACGGCACGCATCACTCGCGCGCCGATCTCTGTTGCCTTCGCGTCTTCGTCCGGGTAAAGCGTCGAGAGCATGACGCCTGGTGAAAGCCGTTCGATGAGGGCCACCTGTTCGTCCGGGTCGGCCTCCAGCAGCCTGGTGATACCCCGGCCAGCGAAGGCCTGCAGGGCGTAAATCTCCGAGCGTTGCTCCGGCTCCGGCAGGCCGATCTTCAGGACGGCCGCGCTACCGTCCCTGCGCCGGGCCGGTGTGACGTAGTTGTAGCTGAGCCCCGCGAAGGGCGGCAGGATGTCGAGATCCCAGATGGCGGCGTAGTGCGCGACGCGCGTTGGGATAGCGTCGAGCCACTCCCTTCCAGCATCTCCAAAGCTCAGCTCGATGAAGTCCTTGAAGTACTGCGGTACCTCGACGTCATGAGCATTCATCAGGTGGCAAGCTCCAGAACGATCAGCGCCGCGACGACCGCGAGCGCGAACGCAAAGCCGCAGCCGAGCGCGAGATGACTGTCGCGGCGAATGCGCTCCCTGGCGGTCTGTCGTTCAGACATTGGCAGGTTGGGCGATCAGCCGGCGTTGTTTGATGCGCCAATCTTCGTCGGCGAACGGACCTTGGCCCTCCGAATAGAGCTGGATGAGCGGCCGCACGAGATCCGGGCGATTCTTGTAGGCCTCGCGGAAGTCCGGGCTGCGCCGGTGGATGCCATCGAAGATCGCTTTGTCGAACGTTTCGGACAGTTCTGATGTTATGTCGCCTAGGATCTCGAACGACGCCGTTGCCCGGCGTAGTCCGTCGTCAAGATCCACGAGGCCGAGGCAATAGGACTTCGTCATCCGGGCTAGCTCCGGGTGATCGTAGAGCGCGGCTTCGATGTCTTCGGGATACACGTTGGCCCCCATGACGCTCACCGTCGAGTCCTTACGGCCGAAGACCCAGACAAACGGCGCTTCCGCCGACCGCGGATGCTCCTTAGCGATGCTGTCGAGGTCGACGCCGACCTGGGTCAGGCGCTCACGCAATTCCTCATAGGTTGCGACGCCGCCCTCGTCGTGCAGATTGTAGGCGATGACCGGCGACAGTACCCCGGGCCGTGAGATCGTGTAGACGAGTTCGTCGTCCTCGGTCGCATTGACGTAGTACTCGAAGGGGTTGTACTGGAAGAGCATCGGCAGCCGAGGGTTGCGGCCGAAAAGCGCTTCGCGTACCTGCTCATCATCTGCAGCGAGCCGCCGCAGGGCCACGCTCAACGGCGTCTCGCCAGCCAGGCCGATTTCGACGTCCGATGCGCCGTAGCCGCTGAAGATCGGGTCGATGGCCGGGCGCAGGTAGTCACGCAGGCCCTCGGACATCCCTTCCCCACCCACGAGGGCTGCCAGCCGGTACCGGCTGAGGTCGAGATTGGATTCGGCGGCGACATCAATCAGGTGCTTCAGGAAGGGCGGATAGGCGCAGATCAGGTAGCGCTGGGATGTGCCGAAGAAGCGCAACGTCTCGATGATCTTCTTTGGGTCTGGGCCAGTGTTCTTAATGACACTGCCGCGTTCGAGCGCTGCGCCCATGTTCAACCCAGTGGACCATGCGCCAAGCGAGAAGGCATTGATCGTTATGTAGGGTTCGTCGCCGAGCCAGCTGTAGACGTAGTGCTGGATATTAGCGTGCACGACCCTGCGCTCGGCAGTCGTCCGTAGCCAGTTGTTCGGTGTCCCGGAGCTGCCCGACGATTCGTCGATGGTGACGCCGCGCGCCGGCACCCGGCCGTCGACGCAACGCTCGGTTATCGAGTAGCGGCGGATGTAGCGTTGCTTGTCGGTCGTCGGCACACGCTCATTGCCGATCATGACGTGCGGCGCGTTCGGCCCCAACGAGGCGTAGAACTCCTGGAGCGCCGGCACCTCATTGCGGGCGGCGCGGACGGCCTGTTCGGCCCGTTCCTCGCCCAGCCGGTGGATTAACCCGGCCGGCAGCCCATCTCGTCCCATCGAGTCCAGCGTCGCCCGTGCCTGGGGCACACGCAGGACTGTCTCGGCAGTACCGAGCAGCACCCGGTCGACGCCGGGCAGCCGGGGGATGCGGTCCCGGAGGCCCTGACTTGGGGTTTCGGACACTGTCGGCTCTCGCTGAGCAGAGGGCTCGTCGTCGAACACGAGCGTTGTTGATTCCGGTGGAGTGTCGGCGCCTCCTGACTCGGTGTCGCCGTTGTCGCCTGCGGCCGTCGGTTCGGCGGCCCAGATACCGTTGGTGTAGCCATTGCGCTCGGGCGAGAGAATCCGGAAGAACGAGCCTTCGGAAACCCCGGGGAGGTACATCCAGTTGGCGGCGGCTTGGTGGCGCAGCCCGCCGGCAAACTCCATCATCTGCCGTTGAGAGGCGAAGAATGAAAAGGTGCCGAAGGTGAAGGGGTAGCGATACCAGATGTGGTGGCCCAGATATCCGTCGGCCTGTTGCATGGCTTTGCGAACCCTGCGCCAGTGGCGTAGCAGCCCGATCATCGAGCGGATGCCGCTGTATTGCGTGCCGCCATAGAAGACGGCGTTGGCGCTGGCCTGTGACGGCGCGTTCGAGAAGTCACGCGTGTACCCCATTGTACGTTTCCTATTCCACGTTGAAGCTGATTGGCCGTTTCCGTGCCCAGTTCCCCGACGGCCCGTAGCCGACTCTGAAGCAGAGCACCGGTAGCTCGCGCTGATCCGCCCCGAAGATGGCGAGCGTCGTCGTTGTCAGATCTGGATAGTCGATGCCGGCAGTCATCGGGTGGACCCGTAGCCCGTGCCGGGTCGCCTCCAGCCAGACACGCTGCATGATCCTGCCGGCCTGGATGAGCGCGGCGGGGTCGCTTGCGGCGGCCGTGAGTAGGCCGAAGATCGGCGTAGCGAGCGCAAGGCGTGCCTGAGTGGCCGCCATGCGACGGTTGAGGCCGGTGTAGTGGCCGGCGCGGAGGGCACGGGGTCTGAGCAGCACGCGCGCCGCGAGCGTCTCAAGGGCGTTGTATTCGAGCGCCGTGGCCGAGAGCCCGTCCGGCCGCTGGTCGCCGGGAAAGCGCAGCCAGCGGCAGAACTCAGTTGCGACGCTGGCTGCCGAGAGGTTGCGTTCAGTGCCAGCGGCAACGGTCTCGGCCAGGCTACGGATGTGTCCGGGGTCGGCGGTGAAGCGTAGCTGTAGGCCGCCGCAGTCGGCGACGCGTTGGAGTCCACCCAGGTGGACTGAGCCTGGCCGCGCCGGCTCAAAGGGCAGTCGGGTGGTCTTGCGGCGCGGGATCATCGCTGCAAGCTCACCGCACGCGGAGCGACCACGTCGCTGGACGGCCTCAAGCACGCCGGCCATACGCAGCTCGCGATCGAACCGCGCATGGAAGCGGGCTTCGACACCACGCTCGGCCGCTGCGAGCGCGAATGACTCGACCGCCGCCCCAAGGCTCGTGAGCAGGTAGCGCCCGCCTGGGTCGCCCGCTGTGAGATCCCGCTCGGCCTCCCAGCCAACGGTCAATTCGTTGCTGTTCCACGTGAAACGCCACGGCTGAGTGTTGTGGCCGGATGGCGCAAGCCGTGCCGCCTCGAGGCCCGCCGTCAACCAGTCGGGGAATGGCCTGTTCTTCTGGTCTGCCACGCTCTCATCGCTCCTCCAATGC
>JAUIIK010000114.1 GCA_030431755.1 Chloroflexia bacterium | reverse complement strand
GAGTCGGTCAACCCGCCCGGAGACGTCCGGCGTTCAGTGAGTGTGGCTCAGGCAAAGCTGGAGGCCGAGGGCTTCGAGTGCGAGACGATCGGCGATCTCGACCACGTCCCGAACCTCGTTGCCCGCCACCGCTTCGGCGCCGGTCCGTCGGTGCTCTACAACGCCCATGTCGACGTCGTCCCAACCGGTGACGAGGCCGCCTGGGAGTTCCCACCTTTCGACGCGACAATCGCCCGTGGCAAGGTCTGGGGCCGTGGCTCGGGCGACGACAAGGCCAGCGTCGCGGCCCAGATCATGGGCGCGATTGCCGTCAAACGGGCCGGACTCGATCTCGGTGGCGAGATCATCGTCAACGTCTGTGGCGACGAGGAGACCGGCGGCACGCACGGCGCAAAGTTCACGGTCGACAACCTCGACCCGCTGCCCGATTTTGTGGTTGCCGGCGAGCAGACGTTGAACCGCGTCTGTGTCGGTGAACGCGGCGGCGCGGGCGTCACGGTCACGGTGATCGGCAAGACGGCACATGCGGCCTTGCCCTGGAACGGCGTCCACGCAATCGAAGGCGCGGCCGAGATCATCGCCGCACTACGCCGTGAACTCTGGCCGAAGCTCGCCGCCCGGCGACATCCACTCTTCGACCCGCCCTCGACCGCGACGATCAGTCTGATCGACGGTGGGGTCAAGAGCAACGTCGTCCCGGATCGCTGCACATTCCACGTCGACCGGCGTATCCTGCCCGGCGAGACCTCTGAAGGCGCAACTGCGGAAATCCAGGCCATCGCCGAGCGCGTCGTCCGTCAGTTTCCGGGCATGCGGGTCGAAGTTGAGGGTCGCATCGGCGGCCGTGCGACGCTGCTTGACGTTGACGCCGCAATCGTCCACGCGATGTCAGCAGCCAATAGCGCCCTCGGCATCCCACCGGAGCCGGTCGGCTACAACATGGCAACCGACGGCAGGCATTTCGCGGCAGCCGGCATCCCGACGATCATCTATGGACCCGGCGACCCCGCGCTGGCCCACGTTCCGAATGAGTGGGTTGGAATTGACGAGGTGATGGAAGCGACGCAGGCGTACGCGCTCTGCGCCGTCGAGCTCTTCTCGAACGGGAACTAGCGGCCCTTGAACTCGGGCGGGCGCTTCTCCAGAAACGCCTGGATCGCTTCTTTGGAATCGTCCGTCCCGAACGCCCGCCGGATGTTGGCCAGCTCGTAGCGCATGTGGTCAGTCAGGTTGAGGTTCCCCGCCCGCACGACGCCGCGCTTGGTTAGGCGACTGGCTATCGGCGCGCGTTCGGCGATGAAAGCGCAATACGCGGCGAAGCGCTCGGCGAATGCGTCGTCAGTAACGACTTCGCCAACCAGACCAAGCTTCAGCGCTTCGGCAGCGGTCACGGTGCGGTTCTCCAACAGAAAGCGCATCGCGCCTTCGTAGCCGAGCGCCTGCTGCAACGTGAGCGTCAGGCCACCATCCGGTGACGCCCCGATACGTGGGTAGCCAGCGATCAAGATCGCGCTCTCGGCCATCAGCCGCATGTCCGAGGCCATGGCCAGCGCCAGCCCGGCCCCGGCCGCAGGGCCATTGACCCCGGCAATCACCGGTTTGTCGCAGACCTCGCGTAGCGTGATCAGAAACCGGCCCACCCAGCCAATGTCATCGACGGCATCGTCCATCTCCGACAGCGGCGAGCCGCCACCGGCGGCCCGGTTGCGGAGATCCAGGCCGGCGCAGAATGCGCCATCCGATCCGGTGATGCCGACCACCCAGACAGCGTCATCCTGCGCCGCTTCCTCGACAGCCGTGACGATGTCCCACGCCAACCGGTCCGTCAGCGCATTCCGCACCTCCGGCCGGTTCAACCGGATCGTCCGCACCCGGCCCGTTGTCTCGACCAGCAGCTGCTCCGAACCGGACACGTCGCCCTACTTCCCCTGCACCGCGCGAGCTATGAATGACAGGACATTCTAGCCCTATACGTCGCTCGCCAACCGATGCAGGGGACTATGCCTCCAGTCCCCGCTTGGAGACACGATCGCCGTTCGTATTCGGACAGGTTAGAAGCTGATTTCGACCGCGCCACGAAGCGGCGACCTCGTATCCAGGTGGTTCCGTTGTCGCGCTGTGACTACTGCTCCCCGACCTGGACGGTGAAGGTGAGCGGTTTGGTGTCGCGGTTCTCGTAGATGCTGATCTCGACTGTGCCGGGCGAGCGGTTGCTCAACGAGAAGACAAAGGTGCGCTCGTTGCGCGGCGGGCGCGACCCGATACGGTAGACGGCTGGTGACGCCTGAGCGTAGACCGAAGTCTGGCCGGCAGCGCCGTAGATCGACTCCTCAAACAGCGCCTCGACGACGATTGTCTCCGAGAATGGCACCTCGGTGACATCGTCGAAATCGACGGTCGTTGTGAAGGTGCCGGATGATATCGAAACGCCGATATCCGAGCTCGGCGACTCCTGCGCGTCGCCGGAAGACCCGCACCCGGCGACGATCAACACGAGCGCCAGGCAAGCGGCCGCGATGCGCGTCTGCATGGTGATGTTTCGGGACCATTTAGATTGAATGTGCATGATTATCCGGGTTCCTTCTCCAGCAACAGCGGCCAGTCCTCGACACGATCCAGGCGTACGCGCGCGGCGCCGCGGCCCTGGCTCAAAGCTCCTATCTCAGTAATACGTTGCCTGAACCAAGCGAACAATCAACCGATGGTCATAGAATTCTCTGGAGGACCGGACTCGCAACGAAGCTGGAGCAACTGAAATCAGCCCCTCGAAGACCATCGCCATCCCTGTCCATCCGTCCTTCCGCTTCGACTTCGCGCTCCAATACCTGCGACGCTCAGATGACGAAATCCTCGACCTGATCCTCGACGACCGCCACTACCGCGTCCTCACGACGTCCGCCGGACCCGCCCTTATCGAGATCAGCTTCGACAACGCGACAGAGACACCCTCACTACAGGCGTCGGTGCTCGCCGGCTCAGCCGATGAAGCAGCGCTACATCGAACGGTCGAACGGCTCTATCCCCCGCGTTCCGGAGAGGCACAAGTGCAGCTAGACGAGCCGCTGGCGGAGCTATTGCGCGAGAACTTCGAGGGTTTGCCGGTCGTCCAGACGCTCACACCGTGGGAGGCGCTCGTCTGGGCGATCATCGGGCAGCAGATCAACATCGCCTTTGCCTACCGCCTGAAACGCGCATTCATCGAGCAGTACGGCGCGGCCCTCCAACACGATGACCGGACCTTTCACGCCTTCCCAGCGCCCGAACAAGTCGCCAGGCTCGAACACGAACGCGATCTATTGCCAATCCAGTTCAGTCGCCAGAAATCGCGCTACATCATCGCGGCCGCCCAGGCCGTGCTCGACGGTTCGCTCGACTTCGACGCAATCGCGACGCTCGACGACGAGGCCGCTTCGGCACGCCTTCAGCAACAAATCGGCATCGGACGCTGGACCGCCGAATACATATTGCTGCGCGGATTTGGCCGGCTCGACGTCATCCCCGCCGGCGATGCCGCGCTGAAGGCGCTCGTCGGCCAGCACCTGGAGCTCGGCCGGGCGGCTACCGAGCTGGAAGTGCGCATGCTTGCCGAGCGTTGGAAGCCGTGGCGTGGGGAAACGGCGTTCATGCTCTGGTTTGGCAAACAAGCCGGGCTCTTCGCAACGTGAGCGCAAGCGGTGGGTGGTACACTGCCGCACCGTTCCCTGAGCAGAGTTGACCGCCCAACCGGCGGTCTCCTGGACGAGAGAGGACTCCATGGCAGCAAGCATCCGGACGACGCCGACAGAGGCGCAGATCGATGACGCGACGATCATGCTCGAAGCGGAACTGCGCGGGCTGGTTGATGGCGAAGTGCGCTTCGACCGCACGAGCAGGATGCTCTACTCGACCGACGCTAGCAATTACCAGATCGAGCCAGTCGGTGTCCTGATTCCGCGCCATGCCGGTGATGTCCAGGCAGCCGTCGAGCTCGCCGCGAAACACGGCATCACGATCCTCCCGCGCGGCGGCGGTTCGGCCCTCGCCGGCCAGACCGTCGGTCACTCGCTCGTCATCGACTTCTCGAAATACATGAACAATATCCTGGATATCAACGCCGAGGAGCGCACTGCGACCGTCGAGCCGGGCATCAATCTGGCCGTGCTCAACCGGCAGCTTGCCCGGTCTGGGCTGATGTTCGGGCCTGACCCTTCGTCCGGCGACCGCGCCACGATTGGCGGCGTCGTCGGCAACAATTCCTCCGGCGCGCACTCGATCCTCTACGGCATGACCGCCGACCACGTCAGCGCCGTCGATCTCCTACTCGCCGACGCCAGCCAGCTGACGCTCGACCGCAGCGCGCTCCAGCACACCGGGCAGGCCACCCGCATCGGTCAGCTGATGAGCCAGGTGCTGGACTTCCAGGAGACCTACAGCACCGTGATCGAGCGCGATTTCCCGCGCCACTGGCGCAGGGCCACCGGCTATTCGCTCAACGAGCTGCTCAAGGATGACTTCAATCCAGCCCGGCTGCTCGTTTCATCGGAAGGCACGTTGGCGACCACCCTCGGCGCGACGATCAACCTCGTCCCAACGCCAAAGATGACAGCGCTGGCGCTGATTCAGTTCGACGATCTCGTCGAATCGATGGCGGTCACGACGACGATCCTCGAAACCGAGCCGTCCGCGATTGAGCTGATGGACCGGATGTTGATCGAGCTCACCCGCCAGCAACCCGGCTATGCCAGCCAGATCGCCTTCGTGCGTGGCAACCCCGAGGCGCTGATTACGGTCGAGTACTACGGTGACTCCGAGGCGGAGCTGCGCCGCAAGCTCGATCATCTCGAGGTCCACCTGCGGGCGAACGGCATCGATGCCGAGATCCAGCAGGTCATGGACCCGCGCCGGCAAGCCGACATCTGGTCGGTCCGCAAGGCGGGACTTGGCCTTTTGATGAGTGTCAAAGGCGACGCCAAACCGATCCCCTGCATCGAAGATGTCTCGGTGCCGGTCGAGCACCTGGCGGAGTATGTCGCCGAGATCCAGCGCCTCTGCGCGGCTCACGGCACGACCGCCGCCTACTACGCTCACGCGAGCGCCGGCTGCCTCCACATCCGGCCGCTGATTAGCCTGAAGAACCAGGCCGGCATCGCCACGATGGATGAGGTCACCCGCGCGGCTGCAGATCTCGCGGCGAAGTTCGGCGGGGTCATGAGCGGCGAACATGGTGACGGGCTCCAGCGCTCGGAGCTCAACCGCGTTATCTTCGGCGACGAGCTCTACGATGCGATGGTCGAGCTCAAAGGCATTTTCGATCCAGAGAACCTGATGAATCCTGGCAAGATCGTCGAAGCGCCGCCGCTCACCGAGAGCCTCCGCTATGGTCCCGCATACTCCACCCTGCCAGTCGACACCTACCTCGACTTCTCTCCCGAAGGGGGCTTCGCGGCGGCCATCGAGATGTGCAACGGCGCCGGCGTCTGCCGCAAGCTCGGCAGCGGGACGATGTGCCCCAGCTACATGGCCACGCGGGACGAGCAGGACACGACCCGCGCCCGCGCCAACGCCCTCCGGAATGCCCTGTCGGGCAAGCTCTTTTCCCAGGACGAGTGGTTGAGCCAGGAAGTCTACGAAGTGCTCGACCTCTGTCTCTCCTGCAAGGCATGTCTGACCGAGTGTCCGTCAAGCGTTGACATGGCGAAGATCAAGACCGAGTTCCTGGCCCACTACTATGAGGAGCACGGGGTACCTGCGCGCGCCAAAGCCATGGCCGATGTCCACCGCGCATCGAAGGTCGCATCACGGACGGCCAGGCTGTCGAACATCGGGATGCGCTCACCGGTCGGCAAGCAAGCCATGAAACGCCTCGGCGTCCATCCTGAACGGGAGCTGTCGCCCTACGCAACGACGACCTTCGAGGAGTGGTGGAGCCGCCACGCGGCGAAACGGGATCGCGACAGCGCTGGGCCTGAGACGCGCGTCAGCCGTGGCGAGGTCGTCTACTTCCACGACACATTTACCGAGTTCAACTTCCCGCGTGTCGGACGGGCGACGGTGCGCCTGCTCGAAGCCGCGGGCTACGACGTGATCGTCGAAACGCGTCGTGTCTGTTGCGGACGTCCGTTCTACTCCAAAGGCTTGGTAAACAAGGCCCGGGCACTTGCGAAGGAGAACATCGACGTGCTCGCGCCTTATGCCCAGCGTGGTATCCCGATCATCGGCTCAGAACCGAGCTGCATCCTGATGTTCCGCGACGAATACCTCGATCTCGTCGGTCACGACAACGAGGACGCCCGGGCCGTCGCCAGCCACACCTACATGATCGATGAGTACCTGGCGCTGCTGGATGCGGGCGAGGAAGGCACAGGCATCGCCTGGCGAGACGACCGCCAGCGCGAGGTGCTCTTCCACGGCCATTGCCACCAGAAGGCGGTCATCGGCATGGGGCCGTCGATGCAGATGCTCCATGCAGCCGGCATTACCCCGCGCGAATCAGGCGCAGGTTGCTGCGGCATGGCCGGATCATTCGGCTTCGAAGCCGAGCACTACGAGGTGTCGCGCAAGGTCGGCGAGGAACGGCTCTTCCCGGCGGTTCGTTCGTCGGAGGACGACACCATCATCGCCGTCGCCGGGGTCTCGTGCCGCCAGCAGATCGAGCACTTCACCGACCGCCGCACTCGCCATATCGCCGAGGTACTCGCGGAACAGGTACGTCCCGGCCACCGGTGGACACCTCCGCCGATGCGGGCCGAGGTTACTGCGGATTAGGACGCGACCGTGTGTATGCGCTGTGTACGGCCTGCCCTCACGGGACGCTTGCGCACGACGATGCGACGGGCGAAATGGCATCCAATGGGCCGTAGGGGTGGAGTTCATCTCCACCCGGCTCCGGGTTTAATACTGATTCAGGCAATCGATGGCAGGAAACCGGCGACAGTAGTAGGGGCGTGATTCATCACGCCCAGGGTTCACAGCCGGCGAACGTATGCGGATTCCGAGCGCGGTCGTGATGAATCACGCCCCTACACGCTACCGGACTCCTCACTGTAAAACGGTATAAATCCTAAAGCGGGTGGAGATGAACTCCACCCCAACAAGGCTCGTTGAGCGGCCAATCTCAGCGCAGACCCATGACGCAGACGATATCTACCCCCGGATCGGGTCGCCGACGATGATCTGAACCGTGGCATTGTTCGGGTCGGGAAAGAAGATGACATCGCGCCCCGGCGGCCGCACGACCTGGATACCTTCGGCGGCGACCTTCTCCTGCCAGGCGACTAGTTCATCCTCGGTGTCAACGTAGAATGCTACGTGCTCGAGGATTCGTCCCCGCTGCGGCACATCGCTGCCGAGGAACATCGAGGTCCAGCCCGGCATTTCAATATCCGTGAACTCGAAGAACTCAAGCATCGCACCGCTACCCAGCGCGATGAAGCATTGCCCCGTCGCGCCATGGTGCAGGCCGCCCTCAAAGACCACCTCGCCGCCCATGAAGTCACAGTAGAACCTCTTGGTAGCCTCGAGATCGTCCGTCACCATCCCGATGTGGTGCAGTGCATTGAGTTTCGGCATGTCGTCCTCCTTCGTGATCTGGCGCAAAACGTCAGCTGTCGACTACCACCACAGGCTCTCGCTCGAATCCGCCATCCTGTGTGGCCGCGCCGGGCGGTCGGCCAGCGCGTCGAGCTTCAGGTCCGTCCCAAGGCCGGGCTCCTGGGGCAGCTCATAGTAGCCATCCTGATAGACGATTGGCTGGGTCGCGATTTCGTCGCGCAAAGCACGCTCGTCCTCCATCTGCTCGAGCACGTAGAAGTTCGGGATCGCGGCGGAGAGATGTAGCGCGGCAAGGTTGCAGATAGGGCCGGTCGGGTTGTGTGGCGCAACCGGGATGTAGTGCGTGTCGGCCAGCGCCGCGATCTTCCGGACCTCGGTGATGCCGCCAGCGTGCATCAGGTCCGGCTGGATCACGTCGACAGCCTGGCGCTCGAGCAGCTCCCGGAACTCGTAGCGCGAGAGCAACCGCTCGCCGGTCGCGATCGGGACGCCGATCTGCCGCCGGAGGTCAGCCAGCGCCGCGATGTTCTCGAATGGGATCGGCTCCTCGAACCAGGCCGGTCGGTACGGCTTCAGCGCCTCTGCCGCGAGCACCGCCGTGCGCGGCGAGAGGAACTCGGCGCACTCGATGTAAATCTCGACATCATCGCCCGCCCCTTCCCGCGCCGCAGCCATCAGCTCGGCCCCGCGGCGGATTGCCGCTGCCTCGTTCTCCCGCAGGTCGCTCGCGCGAAACGGAATCCACTTGAAGCCGGTGAAGCCCCGTCGCACGGCCTCGCGCGCGCCGTCGTAGGCATCCTCAGGTGTCGTGACGCCTCCGAGCCAGTGACTGGCATAGACGCGGTGTCGTTCTCGAAACGGCCCGCCGAGCAGCCGGTAGACCGGGACGCCGAGCCGCTTGCCCTCGATGTCCCAGAGCGCAATGTCCAGTGCCGCGAGCGCCGTCTGTCCGATCGCGCCGCCACGCCAGCGCCAGGCGTTGTACATCCGCTGCCAGTGCCGCTCGACTCCAGCTGGGTCGTGGCCGATGAGCACCTGGCCGAGCTCGTGAATCGCCGCCTCGGTCGCCTTGATCGGTCCGGCGATCGACCCTTCGCCCCAGCCGTAGAGCCCTTCGTCTGTCGTTATCTTGACGAAGAGCCAGTTGCACCAGTCAACGTAGTGACAGAACGTCTCGATCCGGGTGATCTTCACTGACTGGCCATTCGTTACGGCTTGCGCGCCCGGATGAGCGTTTTGAAGTCGACGAAGTGCTTGATCTTGCCGTCCTCAATCGCAACCCCGAAGTGGTCGCGCACCCGCTCCGGCGTCGCTAGCACCCAGGCGTCGAGCGCCTCGCGGTCCTCCGAAATCATCTGTGAACGGGCCGTCCAGCTCTCGTATTCGTGCGCCCGGACGACCGGCTCGTGATGATCAACGGCGAGTCCGGCTTGCTCGAGAACCTCGAACCACTCGCTCAACCGGTAGCTGCGGACGTGGGTTGTATCGCGACGCTGCTCGAGCTCGTTGATGAAGGCATCCAGCTCGTCGTCATCGGGGCTCGTCGAGTCCATCAACACAAACCGTCCGCCCGGCTTGAGGACGCGAGCAACCTCGCGCGCGAAGGCCGCAATGTCACTGAAATGGTGCGGCGCTATCCGGCAGGTGACGATGTCGAAGGAAGCGTCGGCAAAGGGCATATCCTCGGCGTCGGCAAGCTCGAAGTCAGCGTTTTCGATGCCTGTGCCGCGGATGTGCTCGCCTGCGGCTTCCAACATCCGAGGTGTAAGGTCGCTTGCAACGATCCGGAGGACGTGCGGAGCGAGCGCGAGCGCCGTATGGCCGCCGCCCGTCGCTACATCCAACGCGATATCATCTGGACCCGCCTCGGTGAGCTCAACGAGGCGAACGATATCCTGACCCGATGCGTGGGTCGGCGAATTGACGTAGTCCTGAGCCGTCTTGCCGAATTGTTCCTGGACGGCGCTCTTGTGCACCTGGGAGCTGTCCATCGAGCCTCCTACATGATACATTTCTAAACCTGCGGTTGAGGTTTCCAGACGGTCTATCCGCACCCGCTCAAGCCCGGCCATCTTAGCGGTCGGCCAGGATGACGAAAAGGTTGTATGTTCTACCGGCTGGGCCACTTCGCCGCCCGGAACTCCAGATACATGATCGCCGTCTGGCTGCTGTTTTTCGTATGCAGCGCGCCGCTCATCCCCCGGCTGCCGTCTGTGCTCAAGGTCGGCGGCTTCAGCAACCCCGGCACGGAGTCGGCACGGGCACGCCAAGCGCTCGAAGCGAACCTCGAGTCCTTCGCTCCCTCAGTCCTCGTCGTCATCTTCCAATCGGACGACCTCATTGCAACCGATCCGGACTTCATCGCCAACGCCGAGATCGCGCTGAGCGACGTTCTCGATCACCCGCACGTCGTTGGCGTCACCCGCTTTACCGAGAATCCAGCCCAGGTGTCCGCAGACGGTCAGACGGCCTACTCGCTCGTTCAACTCGATGCTGACCCGGAGGAGGCGCAGCGCGTCCTGCCGGAACTCCGGGAGCGACTCACCGAGACACAGCTCGAGGTAACGGTCGCCGGCGCGCCGGCTTTCTTCGAGGACGTTGAGCGCCTGTCGGAGCAGGACCTTCAGCGGGCGGAGTTGATCGCGATCCCCTTTGCCCTGATCGCGCTGGTGCTCGTATTCCGGTCAATCGTCGGAGCCGCGGTGCCGCTCGTCGCCGGAGCGTTCAGTGTCGCGACCGTCCTTGGGCTGCTCTTCCTCGTCGGCCACGTAGTCGACCTGTCGATCTTCGTTCTCAATCTAACGACGATGCTCGGCCTTGGCCTGGCAATCGACTACTCATTGTTTATGACAAGCAGATTTCGGGAAGAGCTTGAGCAGTACGATCCCATTGAAGCAACAGCTGTTACGGTCGAATCCGCCGGACAGGCAGTCTTCTACTCCGGCATTACCGTCATGATCGGCCTCTCGGGCCTCACGCTCTTCGACATCATGTTCCTGCGCTCGGTCGGCGTCGCCGGGCTCTTCGTCGTCGCCATCTCGATCCTCGGAGCGCTGACGCTCTTGCCGGCAGTCCTCGCAACCGTCGGGCATCGCATCGACGCCCTCCGCATCCCGGGTTTCCGGCGTAGCAACGAAAGCGGACGTTTCTGGATCCGGCTCTCGAACTTCGTAATGGACCGCCCCTGGTGGGTCTTCGTCCCAACCGTCGGGCTGCTGCTCGTGCTAGGGCTGCCGTTCCTCGATGCTCGTCTCTCTTCGCCCGACGCGTCGATCCTGCCGGCCCGAGTAGACTCGCGCCAGGGTTTCGACATCCTGCAGTCGGAGTTCAACGACGGTGAGATCTCGCCGATCATCATCGCCGTCCAGAGTCCTCAGGCGATCACGAATCCCGACCAGCTCACGGCGCTCTACGACTTCTCGCGCTGGCTGGCGCGCGACGAGCGGGTCCTACGCATCGACAGCATCGTGACGGCGGATCCACGACTATCACTGACGCAATACCAGCTCCTCTACCGCGACCCCGCCAGTCTGGATGACCCGTTCTTGTCGCTCACCTTCGACCGCCTTGCGTCCAAGGACACAACCGCCATGCTCGTCTACACGCGCGACCCCTCAAACTCGGCTACAACCCGAGATCTCATAGGCGACATCCGGGACTACCAGCAGCCCGTAGGAACAGCGATCCTAGTGGATGGCGGCGCGGCTGAGATCGAGGACATCATCAACGACATGTACTCAACCTTCCCGCTCGTTGCCGGGCTCATCATCGTCGCGACCTACCTCGTGCTGCTTGTGATGCTGCGTTCGTTGATCCTGCCGCTCAAGGCAATCATCATGAACGGCTTGAGCATCATTGCGAGTTTCGGGGCAATGGTCTTCATATTTCAGCAAGGTCACTTCGACTGGCTCTTGCGCTTCGAGCCCCTGGGCTACGTCGAGGCCTCGCAGCCGATCATCCTCTTCTGCATCCTCTTCGGCCTCTCGATGGATTACGAGGTCTTCCTGCTCTCGCGAATCCGCGAGGAGTACGGCCGCTCCGGCGACAACCGTCGGAGTGTTGCGACCGGCCTCCAACGCAGCGGACGGATCATCACCGGCGCTGCCCTGATCGTCGTGCTCGTAACGGCGTCCTTTGCCACGGCCGAGATCGTGTTGGTGAAGTCGCTCGGGTTGGGCATCGCCATCGCGATTCTGCTTGATGCCACGGTCGTGCGGGCGCTGCTCGTCCCGGCAACGATGCGCCTGCTCGGGGATCTCAACTGGTGGATGCCCGCCCGACTTGCCAGAGCGCTACCCGGAAAGGAACTCGTACATTGATCCGCCGCGCAGTCTTGCTCCTCCTACTCCTTGTCATCGCGACAGCCTGTGGCTCTGACTCCACACCTGAATCCACGGCTGTGCCTCAGCCTACGGCCACGCGGCAAGCAGCGGCGCTCCTGACACCGTCGCCGGAGGTGCGCCCGGTGCAGTTCCCCGATGATGAAGCGCCGCACGACAATATGACCGAGTGGTGGTACTACACCGGCCACATGTTCGATCCCGACGGCAACCGCTACGGCTTCGAGTTCGTCGTTTTCCAGGTCCAGCGCGGCAGCTTCCCCGCCTTCTACGCCAGCCACTTCGCGATCACCGACAATGCCGCCGGCGCATTTACCTATGACGAGCGGTCGGGCTTCGAAGGCCTCGTTCCGACAGAGACCGGCTTCCACCTGGAGGTTGGCGACTGGGGGATGCAGGGCGCGCAGGGAAACGATCAACTCCTGGCCGCGATGAACGGCTACGCAATCGACCTGGAGCTAACGACCGACACGGCGCCTGTCCTCCACAACGACGGCAGCGGCTACATGGAAATCGGGCTGGCAGGCGGCTCCTACTATTACTCACGGCCGCACATGGACCTCACCGGCGAACTCGTCGTCAATGGCGAGTCGCTGGATGTCATGGGCAGCGCCTGGATGGACCACCAGTGGGGTGATTTCGTCCTCATCGACGGCGGTGGCTGGGACTGGTTTGCCGTCGAGCTCGACGACGGCACGGCGCTGATGGTCTTCCAGCTCCGTGGCATCGAGGGCGTCGGCGACGTGCCCGACTTCGGCACGCTCGTACGGCCCGATGGAACGGTCATCCACCTGTCGGAGGATGACTACACGATCACTGCCAACGACGAGTGGACGAGTGCCGAGACCGGCGCAACCTACCCGCTAGACTGGACTATTGAGATCCCGAGCCACGACCTGATCTTCGAGCTCGATCCGACGCTTGAAGGTCAGGAGCTCGACACGACAGCCAGTACCGGTACGATCTACTGGGAAGGTGAGGTCATCGTCAGCGCGTCACGTGCTGGCGCAGCCCTGAACGGGCTTGGTTACGTCGAGCTCACCGGATACGCGGAGGGCGATGCCTTCAATCCCTGATGCCCGCACCAACAGGCTCGCGTTCCTCATGCTCCGCGTCAACGATCGACGGCCCTTGTTCGCCGCCTACCGGGACCAGGTCCGGCTCCAGCAACAGCGAGAGATTCCGCGCGCCTTCGAGCTGCTCATCGAGCAACGGCTCCGTCCGGACCCGCCGCCAGAGGAAGTAGACGGTCACGCCGGCCACCGGCAGATACGCCAGCCATGTGGACGCCAGGCCATAGCCGCCGCCACGGACGAGCGCATAGCCGAGACCGACCGCGGCCCAAATCATGATCGAGTTGACGATCGCCGGGTAGAGCGACTTGCCGGTGCCTCGAAGCGTGCCGGAAAAGACGAAGAGCATGCCCCAGAACGCTTGCGACAACGCCAGCGCCTGCATCGACGAGGCGCCAATCGAACGCACATCGGCATCGCTGGTGAACACCCCGGCAATCGGACCGGCCAGCGCGAAATAGATCAATCCCATCGAGCCCATCCAGAGGACAGCGTACTGAGCACAGATCTTCGTCGCGAGCCGACCAGAGGCGGGGTCGCGCGCGCCGACGGATTGCCCGACAAGCGCGGTCGCGGCGATCGCCAACCCGAAGCCGGGCATGAAGGAGAGGTTCAAGGCATTGAAGACGATCCGGTGCGCCGCCAGCGACGCGGTTCCAAGCACTGCGACGATGCCGGTGTGAACAGCCAGCCCGGTCGAGATCGCGAGATCCTCGATCGCCGTAGGCCCGCCAACGCGCACGACCCCACGCGTCGTCTCCCAGCTCGGCCACCAGCCGCTACGGCTGAAGAAGTCGAACGGACGGCTGCCCCGGCCAATCATCACGAGCAGGAAGACGACTTGCGCCGACCAGCCGATGACCGACCCCCAGGCGCTGCCACCAACGCCCAGCTCGGGGAAACCCCACTTTCCGAAGATCAGTACGTAGGCAAAGAAGGTGTTGACGACCGTCGCGACCGCCGTGCCCCACATCGGCGTCGCCGTGTCGCCCGACCCTTGCAGGATGCCGGAGAGGACGAAGACGAGCATAACGATGAAGATCGCCAGCGAGACGACGCTCCAATACTCAACGCCGAGGTCGGCGACATTCGGTTCGAGTCCAAAGACGCCGATGAGCTGATGTCGTAGGGCGTAGCCGAGCAACGAGACCGGAATCGCCAGCATCATGCCCAGTGTGATCGACTGCCGGGCAACCGCACCAGCCGTCTCGCGATCCTCCGCGCCGACGGCTTGCGCAACGAGCACCGACGCGCCGATCTCAATCGCGATCAACACGACGAACATGACGAAGATCAGCTGGCTGGCGGTGCCGACGGCCGCCAGCGCGTCGTCGCTCATGAGCGACACGAGGAAGGTGTCGATGACCTGGATCGACGTCATCAGCAACCCCTGAACGACGGCGGGCCAGGCTAGCCGCATGACTTTGCGCCGCATCAGCGTTTCAGGATCGTCCGTCTCCTCGTGGCCCAGCCCGAGCCAGGCTACCAGCATCGTCAGTACATTCATTTCGTTCTGCCCTTCTCAAGGAGTCCCGAAAGGAACGTCTCAACCATCGTCGTTGCGAGCGCTTCGCCGCGCTCGCTTTCGAGTTCCGCGCCCTCGAGCACGACGCCGTGCATCAATCCGAGGAGCATTAGCTCGTCGATATCCCGGTCACCAGTGCGGATTGAGCCGGATTCGTAGCCCTCGCCCAGCAGCCCGGTGAAGAAGGCGCCCACCTGGTCGGCGCTCGGCCCCCACTGGTTTACGGACTTCGGCCCGCCAAAGGTCGTCTGCAAACCCATCATCAGCTGGTACTCGTTCGGGTGTTCGAGTCCAAATCGAATTGCTTCGAGCAGAGCGTCGCCGAGACGCTGGAGCGGATCGCGGCTGCGCGGTAGCCGTCGCAGGCGGCTCATTAGGCGGGTGAATTGCTCTTCGCTGGCCTGGTAGAGCAGATCCTCTTTGTCCTTGAAGTGGATGTAGATCGTGCCGTGCGAGAGCTTCGCCTTGGCGGCGATCTTTCGGACGCTGACCGCGTCGTAGCCATCTTCGATGAAGAGCTCGCTGGCGGCATCGAGGATCTGCATCCGGGTTTGTTCGGTATCGCGTTTCCGTCGCTCGCCGGACATGGCGTCGCCCTTCAATGACCACCGGTCAGTAACCGGTGGTCATTTTACATTGCGACGCGCGCGTTGGCAAACACATCCCTCGTCTCAACTGGCTGGGCCGCCTCCTCTGTCATCCCGACCTGAGCGAAGGCTGAGCGACGCCGGTACCGACCCGCGGGTGTCATAAGAAATCCGGTTGAAGTGCTCCTATTGCCAGGTTCGTCCGGCCGCAACCGGCGACGCGGTGCGTCGCCATACCCGCCGCGCTCACTCTCTGCGGATGAGGAACCCATCACCATAATTCCGTATGAGAGATCTCAGCGTAGCGAAATCCTGAAGTTCGCCTGAGATTTCGCCACTCCGCTACTGTTTCGGTCGAAGTTACAGGAGTATGTGTTGGTCTATTCCTATGACATTGGGTCGAGTTGGTGAGGCGGAGCTCAAGAAACTGGTGAGGCTATCGGGACAGGCACATCCTAGCCACCGGCTGGCCGCTCTACGCCATCGGCGAGCACGCTTTCTGTGTGAGGAATTGCGCCGCGCGCGTCAAGCCCGAGCAACGCAAGAAGCCCGGCGAGGGTCACTGCGACGAGACCGAGCGCGACGAGCGTCGGGGCAACGCCAGCCGCGTCGAGAGCGACGCCGACGACGAG
>JAUIIK010000113.1 GCA_030431755.1 Chloroflexia bacterium | reverse complement strand
CGGCCACTCCGAGGCAATCTCGGCGCTCATCAGGAGGACGTTTGCCGCGATGAAGATGAAGAGCATGAAAACGATGACCGCGCCGAGCGAGCCGTAGATCGCGTTGTAGTTGCCGAAGTTGCGGATATAGAACGAGAAGCCGACCTTGGCGATCTCGAATGTCACCGCGCCGAAGAGCGCGCCGGGCCAGATCTCATCAAACGAGGTCTTGACGGCGGGCACGAACCGGAACAATGCCGCGAAGATCAGAAATGAGACGATGATCGGCACGATGAACGTCAGCGACCACATCCCCGCCCGGATGACGCTGCCGACCAAGCTTACGTTGTCGGCGATAGCCTGGATCTCGTCCTGGATGTAGGGCCGGACCGTTGTCGCGCCAACTGAGACGGCGATGAGGATCCCGACGACGATGACCATCAGGATGTCAACGAGCTTGCCCTGGACCGCTGTCCTGCGGTGGTCGGTGTCCCAGGCGACATTGAGCGCGCCGCGCAACGCCGCCATCATCGCGCTGGCCGACCACATCAGCCCGATGACGCTGAACAAACCGAGCAGCGAGAGATCCGTCGCAACGCCGGAGAGAATCTCGTCGAGCTGATCGCGGCCCTCGACCGGGGTCAACGGCACGACCTCCATGAGGGCGTCGATGACCCGGTCGCGCACGCTCTCGTTGCGCAGTACCTGGCCGAAGACCGTGACGAGGAAGATCGTCAGCGGGAAGACGGAGAAGAAGACATAATACGATATGCTCGCCGCGATCTGGGTACAGCGGTCGTCAGCGAACTCCTGAACAGCTCGCCGCCCGAGCACCTTGAAGTCCGCCCAGTAGAGCCGCGCTTCGGTTTCTATCCAGGGGCGCACTCCCCGGAGCGATGGAAGCGAGCGATCCATGATCTTCTCTACCACCGTTTCAGCGTAAGGATGCCGATTCTGGCGACAAGGCTATCAGAGTGCCAGGCGCGATCACTCCTCATCGACGTCCACAACCGGCAGCAGAATGTGCGATGGATGCTCCGCGCCGTGATGAATCGTGTTGAGCGCCACCCGTGTGTGGGTGTGATGGCCAATCGGCTCGCCGGTATTCGGATTGACGTCGAAGCGCGGGTAGTTGCTCGATGAGATGTCGACGCGGATGCGGTGGCCAGTGCCGAAGATCGTGCCCGTGCCGTACATTGGAATCTCGATCTTGTAGACCTCGCCCGGTTCCATCATCGCGGGCTCACTGAAGCTATCGCGGTAGCGGCAGCGGAAGATGCTGTCGGAGATGTTCAGCTCGTAGCCCTGTGGGAAGCCTGGCGCGGGCGGCACGACATCGACGAGCTTCACCGTGATGTCGGTGTCGGGGGCGTCCGACGAAACGTAGATGACGGCGCTCAACGGCCCGACGACCTGAAGCGGCGCGGTCAGCGGTTCGGTCTGGTAGCTGACGACATCGTGTCGGGAGTTGAGCGGCATGCCGGCCCGGGTGCTTCCCGCAGGCTCCCGCTGGTCCTGACCGCCGACGGAGACGATCAGTCCCCAGCGCTGCTCGTACTCGACTTTGGCGGCGATCTCCGGCGGCACGGGATAAGCCTCGGACAGTGACGACATGTTGCCGCCGTTGGAACCGGGTTGTCCGGGTCGTACTCAAAGCTCGTTGCGCCGCCAGCCCCTGGCCCATTGTCCGCGAGTGTGCCGCCGCTGCCGAGATAGAAGGGCGTGTCCTGCGCGTTTGCGAGTGGCAGGTCAGTTGCGCTGGCCCAACGCCCGCCGCGGTAGAGCCGGTCCTCGGGAGTCCGATGGACGGCCTCGCCGCCCATGATGAAGTAGCGTGCCGGCGGCTCATTACCAACGCCGTTGTCGAGACCCTTCAGCCAGTGGTCGAACCAGCGCAGGTGCAGGTGGTTGAAGTCTCGCGCTAGGTTCCCTGCAACGGGGGCTTGCGGACCGTACTCGATGTTGCCCGAGAAGGTCTGGTCGACCGTGGTCGAGCCATGGGTCCAGGGGCCGAGCATGATGCGGACCGGGCTGGAGAGCCGTTCGGAAAGCCCGACGTAGTTCTCGATGGTCGCGCGCGTGTAGGAATCATACCAGGCGCCGGAGAAGAGCGTCGGCACGTCGGCGTGGTTGTTCCAGTGTTTCTCGAAGTTGAAGCCCGGATGATCCCAGTAGTCGCTGTAGTCCGCGTTGCGGTAGAGATCGAGCGCCCACTGCTCGTAGGAGGGCGCGTGGGCGAGCGGCGTCTGATTCTCGCTCCACGGCAGCGCGTCAAGCCACTGCGACGCGCGGACATCATTGAGGGCTGCGCGTACAGCCGGGTCGGCGATGGCCTCGGTGCCGGTCGCCGCGCCCATGAATGCCCAGGCGAGGAAGCGCTGCTCGATCGTGCCATTGTGGCGGACCGAGCTGCTGTAGGCGTTGGCGCCCGCCTGGTTGACGACGAGCGCCGCGAGATGCGGCGGGTTCATGACTGCCGCCGCGGTCTGCGTCCAGCCCAGGTAGGACGTGCCCATCATGCCGACCTGCCCGTCGCACCACGCCTGGGCCCCGACCCACTCGACGCAGTCGTAGCCATCCTCGGCTTCCTGGGTGAGGAAGTAGAAGCAGCCTTCGGAGCGATAGCGGCCGCGGCAATCCTGGATGACAACGACGTAGCCGCGCCCGGCGAAATACTCGCCGGTGTCCGCTGAGCCGGTCTTGTTGTAGGGCGTGCGAATGAGGATGGCCGGTGCAGGGTCAGCGACACGCGCGTCGGGGCCATCAGGCGGTGCCGGAAAGTAGACGTCGGTGGCGAGGCGCACGCCGTCGCGCATCGGGACCATGATGTCGGTTGCCCGGAGCACGGCGTAGTCAGCGGCGGACTCGGGCGCGGATTGCCAGCTATCCATGAATCATCCTGTCATTGATACGATCTCCGGCGCATTGTAGACGGGATTCGGCGGCTCGTGCGGGTACACTTCGCGCATGATCACCGGCGCTGAATTCGGCCTGACACCGACAACGATCCTTCGGGATAGCCTCTACGATCTCGTGCCACTGTCGGCTGAGGCTGCGCGCTTGCTAGCCAGCGGTCCGATGCTACGCCTCGACGGTATCCAGCAGCTCGGCTTTGTCTCCCGCATCTGGCCGGGCGCGCGGCACTCGCGTCTGGAACATTCGATTGGTGTCATGCACCTGATGCGCGAGGCGCTCGCGCAGTTGCGGGCTCGTGGAATCGAATTCGATGACGAGGCGGCCAGAACCGGCATCGCCGCCGCGCTCCTCCACGACGTTGGCCACTACCCTTTCAGCCATGCGATCGAAGAGCTTGGCGGTCCCGTCCAGGCGCATGAGGAGGTCGGCCGGCGGCTGGTTTTGGGAGACGAGATCGCCGCGTTGCTCCGGAATGACTGGCGGGTAGATCCCGAGCGCGTCGCCGGGCTGATTGACCCGCCGCCCGCTGGTCCGCCGGCAGTCGACCGGGTGGCGCGGCAGCTGCTCTCCGGGCCGCTGGATGTCGACAAGCTGGATTACCTGCCACGCGACGCCCGTGCCTGCGCCGTCCCCTACGGTGGCGTCGACACCGCGCGGCTGCTCGGCGCGCTCGTCGACATCGCGTCACCGGCCGGGCAGGTGCTCGGCATCGACCACAAGGGCATTTCGCCGATGCACTCGCTGATGAACGCCCGGCAGGAGATGTTCGACAACGTGTACTGGCATCACACGAACCGCGCCTGCATGGCGATGCTGCTGCGCGCCGTCCAGGACGCGCTCGACGCCGGCCTCGCGCCCGGCGAGCTCTCGACGTTCGCCGACGTCGAGCTGCTCCAGCGCCTGAGCTTGCCGGATATGCCGGCCAGCACGCGCCGGCTCGTGACCGGGCTGCGCGCGCGCCGCTTCCACAAACGCGCCGTCGAGATCAGCTCGCGGGCCACCGATCTCTACGAGTACATCAGCAGCCTCTTCAGCGATCCACCGCGCCGCCGGGCATTGGAACAGCGCATCCTCGATGTAGTCTCCTCAGCGAGTGGCTTGCCGCTGGAGGCGGGCGATATCCTGGTTGATATCCCGAAGCCGGAGAAGTGGCGTTCAACGGTCTGGGTCTACTTCGACGACCCTCCGATCGGTATGAGCCGGGTGATGCCCTGGCACGATGTCACCGGCGCCGGCGAGTCATCGTTGACGACCTACGAGCACCACCGGCGGCTGGTCAGAATCGTCGCGACCGAGGCGGCCCGAGCGCCCGTGCGCGCGCATTGGCAAGCAGCGCTTTACCCCCTGCTCGGGTCGTTCTGAGTGACGCGCCAATTGTGAAAATCGGTACAATCCCGGTAGGCCGCGCCGTTCCGCTGGATTCTCATCGTCGCCTTTTCGCGGTTGTCGCCCTGGCATTCCTGAGAGGCTAGGGGCCATGTGAGATGGGAATCTGCGTGCGACCAAACGGTAGCTGGATGAGATCGTGAGCGGTCCGCCGGAACAGTCCGGCGGCACGGCGGCGAGCGTCGAGACCAGTCGCTGGCTTGTGCCGTTGTTGGCGGCGGCCGTCTTCTTCAGCGTGCTCAACACCACCATGATCAACGTCGCGCTGCCGACTATTCGCGACGTCTTCGACGTCACCGAGGCCGATACCGGGCGGTTGGCGACGCTCTACTCGCTCTTCTTCGGGATCATGACGCCCTTCTATGGCCGGCTTGGAGACCGCTACGGCCTACGGCGGATGTACATCACCGGCATGGTCATTTTCGGCGTCTCGTCGCTCCTTGCAACCTCAGTGCCAACCAGCGCATTCCCGTTGCTCGTGCTCTTTCGCGTCGGCCAGGGCATCGGGTCGGCAGCGATACCGCCGCTGGGCACGGCGCTCATCATGCGGCGCATTCCGAGCGCCCGGCGTGGCGCGTCGATCGGTTTGATTGCCGCATCGGTCGGCGCGGGGCAGGCCATCGGCCCGTCGCTCGGCGGCGCGTTGACCGAGTTCGTCTCCTGGCGGGCCGTGTTCCTGATTAGCGCCGTCATCATGACCCTCATCCCCTTCCAGTACAAGATGTTCCCGACGAAGGGCGAGGGCGACGCCGCGCCGGTTGATTGGTGGGGCGGAGTTGCTCTCGCCGGCACGATCGCCGGCTTGCTTGTGACCGTCGACGGCATCCAACGCGAGGGCTTCGATTCGCTGCTCGTGCTGATCGGCGCGCCGGTAACGATCACGGCGGTCACGCTCACCGTAATGCGCCAGCGCTCGATGCGCTTCCCGTTCATTGACCGGGAGTTGCTCGCGAACCGCCGCTTCGTTCTCTACTCCCTCACCGCGTTCGCGATGATGAGCGCCGGTGTCTCGACGCTGATCCTGCTGCCGTTCATGCTCGAAGATGTCAATGGGTTGGCAACCTCGCAGGTCGGCCTGGTCTTGCTCTCGCAGGCGATTGTCGTGACACTGCTGAGCCGCCCGGTCGGCTCGTTGGCGGATCGCTACGATGCCGTGGTGCTTTCCTCTATCGGACTCTCAATCGTTCTCGGCGTAATTGTGATGCTGGCGACCGTCGCGGTCGGTTGGTCGGTCTGGGCTCTGCTGCCGCTGTTGCTCGTCTTTGGTGTCGGACAGGCGTCGACCTTCTCGCCGCTCCAGACAACTGTGACACGGGTGATCCCGCGCCGGCTGGCCGGCACCGGGATAGGCATCTACAACATGATGTTCTTCGTCGGCGCGGCCTTTGGCGCGGCGGTGTCGACCGGACTCCTGTCTGCGCGTATGGATGAGTCCGCCTTGCTGCCGATCTATTTCGGCCCGGAGGAGTTCAGCGAGTTCGGCGATGCGTTCCTCTACGGGCTCGGCGCAGCGCTCGTCGGCATCGTCCTGTTGCAGTTCGCCAGGCGCGCGCCAAACATCATGGCGGAGGACGACTGATGGTTGAGGATGGTCGTAATGGGCCTTCACCGCAGGCTGCCGGCAGCCCCGGCGGAGATGTCTTCTGTCCGCGTTTTCATCGGGCGACCGAACTTATTGGCCGGCGCTGGAGTGGCGTGATCCTGCGGGCGTTGATGCACGATATCGGCCACTTCAACGACATCAAACGCGCCATCCCGGATCTGAGCCCGCGGATGCTCTCGGAGCGCCTCAAGGAACTGGAGCAGGCGGGTCTTGTCGAGCGCCACGTTATCCCGACAACTCCGGTGCGGACGTCCTACCAGCTCACAGCGATGGGCCGCGGTCTCGCGCCCGTCTTCACCGAGATCGACCACTGGGCCCGGAACTGGCTGCCGCTCGAACCGACTGGTTGATCCGCGCCATCATCGGAGAATCACGATACGCCACGTAGGGCAGGGGCTTGTCCCGTGCCGTGTTCGCACACGAGCCCGCATACCGGCAGGGGACGAGCCCCTGCCCTACGCCGAGCGTGGGGGCTGCGTTAGCTCAACTCGGTCGTATCGGGCCGGTCATCTTCACTTGTGTCGTTGTCAGGTTGTTCGCTGTCGTCGGGCACGGCGGAGATGTAGAGCGAGACCCGCACCCGGTCGCTCACGAGGACGCCATCCGGCTGCTTGGCGTTCCAGGTCAGGCCCCAGTTTGAGCGAGTCAGATCGACCTCGGCGACGAAGCCGGCGCGAGCGCTACCGCGAGCGTCATCGACGATGCCATAGAAGTGGGCGTCCAGTGTCACTGGCTTCGTCACGCCAATGATGGTCAGATTGCCGTTGATCTGCCAGCGATGCGCTTCGACAACCTCGATGTCGGTGCTCTCGAAGGCGAGGGTGGCGTGGTTGGCGACGTCAAAGAAGTCGTCGCCCCGCAGGTGCTGGTCGCGCGGCTCGGCATCGGTCGTGATCGACCCGGCGCGGATCTCAACGGTCGTCGATGATTCCTCCGGCGCGTCAGGGTCGAGCGCAATGCTGCCGTTGAAATCTGTGAAGCGGCCTTTGACGATTGAGTTCATCGCATAGGTCACCGCGAACTCTATCGAGGAGTGGACCGGATCGAGTTTGTAGCGTTGTGTTGCCATCGCCGCTTGATCTGCCTCTCGCATTTCTCCGGTGGCTGCTGGTCGAGTGCCTTACCGGCAAAAAGGTCAGGAACGACCGACGGCGTAGCGCGCGCGTTTGACGAGCGTCGCGAGCCCCCAGTAAAAGATCACGCCGACGACCCAGCTCAGGAAGTTGTCGAGCGAGGCATCCCAGAAGCCGATCATCCCGACGATGGTGAAGTAGTCGGCGACATCGGCCGGCCACGACCAGCGCGTGCCGCTGTCGAAGAACCAGATGCCGACCAGCCCCAGCGCCGCCATGATGAGTGTCCCGATCTGGAGCTGGTCATTCGGCAGCGTGCCGATCATGACGGCGAGGATCGAGACGACGACGATGCTCGTCAGGATCGAGATCACCACCTGCTTGCGCGTCCTGCGGCGCCCAAACATCATTGGCTATGCCGGATAGGATTCACGGACAAGCTGCGGTAGATTGCTGCATCGGCGGAGATCAACCGCGGAGATAGGCAGGCTGAAGGTCTTCGTCGGTGGTGCGAGGCGCATTGTCCTGGATCATCTGGCGGATGTCAGCGGCGGAATGCTCCCGCAACGATGCGACCCACTCGCGGTCATTGAAGAAAAGGTTGACGTCGAATGCGAAGGCTTCGCGCCGCTCGGTCTCGATCCACCAACTGTAGAGTTCGTCGAGGAAGTCGAGCGATGTCGCCTCGACCCGAAAGAGCGAGACACCCTGGCCGCGCAGGTAGGCCAACGGCTCGCTGAAGAACACGCGCGCGCCGGAGCTGTTGTTGATGATATCGCGTATGGCGTCGTGGTGGCGTGGAACAGAGGGCAATGAGAAGCGCATTGCCCCGGTCGTCTCCGGGCGGGTGCGCTTGGGCTCGATTGGCGGGGCGGGCGTTCTCCGAAACTTGATGCCGAACACTGCTGGCCCTTCGTCTTCGTGCGTCACGCTGTCCCGATTGTACGCGAAATCCGTACCCCGGAATACAGAAACCGCGCCCTGGCCTGCAGAGCGCGGTTGACGGTCATTGATCCTGGAGCGCGCGGCTAGCAGGTCACATCTTCGAGGCGCATGTTCTGTGAGTTGAGGTACGGCATCAGGCCGCCCTTCTTCTCGACGGTGCGTAGCGCCCGGGCCGACATCTTGACCTTGACGGTTCGTCCCAGCTCCGGCACGAACATCTTGCGGGTCTGGACGTTCGGCTTCCAGTGGCGGCGTGTCTTCTTCTCAGAGAACGGCCGGTTATTGCCGAATACGCGCTTTTTGCCGGTGATGGCGCAGACCTTGCCCATCGCGTGCTCCTTACTCAGCTCCGCAGTGTGCGCTAGCGCTGTTCGCGGTAGACCGCGTGCTTGCGCAACACCGGGTCAAACTTCTTCAATTCGAGCCGCCCCTGATCGTTGCGGCGGTTCTTCTCAGTCCAGTAGACATGACCGGTCTCCGTACTGCGGAGCTTGACGACGATGCGGTCGCCCTTCTTCTTTGCCATTGATGTGATCCTCTCCGAGTCGATAGCGGTCGTGTTGTGGGCGTGCGAACACGCCAACCGCCCGATAGTCGGGCAGTGAACTGTTAATATACCATGCGCTGCGGTATTTCTGGCTCGCGACGCTGGCTCAATGGGACGTGCCGACGCCGAGGAACCAGGTCCGGCTCATCACGAATTCGGCCTTGTCCAGCAAGTAGTCGGGACTGTCGGGATCGAAGGCGGCATCGAACGACTGCAGCTCCGCATCGCTCAAATGCTGGCGTATCCGGCTGCCGAAGGAGTTGCGAAACCAGTTCCGCAACTCCGCCTCCCGCGCCGTTGTTAGCGGGCCCTGCTCTATATCGACGAAGCCCCGTACCTGGATCTCATCGAGGCCCGCGTCGGCGAAGATCGCCGGCATACTGCGGGCGGTGAAGCGCCGCCCGAACCAGCGACCGTCTTGCGTCTCCCCGGCGGCGGCGACAACGGCTCGCCGCACCGCCAGCTCAAGCTGCGGCGGCCAGGGGATGAGCGGGAATGACGCCAGATCGTCCCCATCGAGAATCGCGATGCGGCCGCCGGGACGTACGATCTCGCGTAAGCTGCGAATGACATCTACCGGGATCTCCTCATGATGCAGAACGAGCGACATCCAGACCAGGTCGAACGGCTGAAGGTCTGGGTCGAGCGCGTGGAGGTCGCCCTCAATCAACTGCACTGCGCCGGCGTCTAGCTCTCTGCCAAGCAGTTCCCGGCCAACGGCAAGCCGGTCGGGGTTCGTGTCGATTCCCGTCACCGTGCCTCCGGGCTGGATACGCGCCAGCATCTGCGGGATATGGACGCCTGGGCCGCAGCCGATGTCGGCGATCCGGTCGCCAGGCCGCAGGCCCAGGCCGTCGAGCGCGCCGACGACCGCGTTGCGCGGCTGGGCTTGCTCGCGTTCGAACCACTCCCGGAGCTTGCGTTGCTCGGCATCCACGGTCAATGACCTCCTCTTATTGCATTGCTTCCTGGTCAAGCCTAGTGTAGGCTGTCAGATGTTAGTGATACTGAGTATCAATATGCAAAGGATATGGCAGTGGCGCATAGAGGACGATCCCGAGTCAGCCGAATTCTATCCATCGTTGGTCTCATTGCGCTGATTGTGGCGTGTGGGAGCGATGACGACGGCGGGTCTGGGGCCGATGGCGACGAGCAGCTACAGGTCGTCGCCTCGACATCGGTCATCGCCCAGTTGGTCCAGGAAGTCGGCGGCGACATGGTCGACGTTGAGACGCTTATCGTTGCGGGGGTCGACCCGCACACGTTCGAGCTTGCGCCGGGCGATGTCCAGGATGTCGTGGCGGCGGATCTCATCTTCATCAACGGTCTCGAATTGGACGATTACATCGCCGAGGATGCGGTGGACGCTGGTGACGACGTCGAAGTAATCGTTGTGACCGATGGCGTCGATCTGCTCGAATCGGGCGATCACCACGAGCACGAGGAAGATGCCAACCACGAAGATGAGCACGAAGATGAACATGACGAAGTCGGTGAGCACGAGGAGGATGAGGGCGAAGAGCACGAAGATGAGGATGACCACGAGCATGACGAGGACGATGCGGACGAACACGATGACCACGAACATGGTGAGTTCGACCCCCATGTCTGGCAGGATCCTATTCGGGTAAAGGTCATGGTCGCGAATATCGCCGATGCGCTTGCTGACGCCGATCCCGACAACGCCGACGCTTACCGCGACAATGCCGCCACCTACGAGGAAACGCTCGACGAGACGGACGCTGAAATCCGCGGGTTGATTGACGCGCTTCCGGAGGACAACCGCAAGATCGTGACGAATCACGAAGCGTTCGCCTATTTCGCGGACCGCTATGGGTTGGAGATCGTCGGCACGGTGATACCGGGCACCTCCTCGGAGGCTGACCCGTCGGCGGGAGACATCGCCGAGCTCTCCGAGTTGATCGAGCACGAGGGAGTGAAAGCTATCTTCGCCGAGGCGCTGATCGACCCGAAGGTGGCGGAGTCACTGGCTGCCGATACCGGAGTCGAGATCGTCTACGGTCTCTACTCCGATCAGGTTGGCGAGGAGGGCAGCGGCGCGGAGACGGTCGACGGCATGCTGCTGGCGAATGCCGAGAAGATCAGTGCCGCTTTGCAGTAGGAACAGGCCTGGTGATCTATGTGAAACACCCCCGGCGAATGCGCATTCGCCGGGGGTGTTTGCTTGCGTGTGACCTGGCGGGCTAGTTCGGTACCTGGCCGAGGTTGACCAGGACTGACTCCAACTCGCCGCCGTCATTGTCCAGCGCAGACCAGACGTCGCCATTGACGTCGATCGCCAGACCCTCAACCTTCTCATACGGCGTGAACTCAGCGAGGACGTCGAAGATCTCCGTCTTCTCGATGACCGCGCCGCTCAGATCAGCGTCGCCGGTGACGAGGCCGTCGTAGGGGGCCACGTCATCGAGCGTGAAGGAGTAGACCTTCTTCGTCTCGGCCGCGCCGCCGACCTGGTTATCACGTTCGATGACTGCGTAGACGTCGTTGCCCAGGTTGGTGATCTCTGAGAGACCGATCCAGGCGTCGTCGTTCGGCGGGGCATCGAGCGGATAGAGGAAGAACTCCCAGGTCGCGTTGGCGATGTCATAGCGTGCGATGCGCGTGTACCAGGCGCCGCCGTTCTCCTCATCGCCGGTGTACTGGCGCTGAATCGCCGCCAGGACGTACGCGCCGTCATCGGAGATTGTGACGCCCTCGTAGCCGTTGCTGCGGATCATGCCGCCTTCGGGAGAGTCGATCTCCGCCGGCAGCAGGATCTCCTGCAGCACCGCGCCGCTGCCGTCGACCTGGATGAGGACATTCGGGCTGTAGTCCTCCTCGCCGAAGGCTGCGTTGCCCTCGCTGGCGAGCCAGAAGCCGGCGTTCTCCTCCGGTGCGTCGACGCTCCAGTCAACGGCGATGCCTTCGAGGTCGTAGAGCACCGCTTCGCCGCCCAGTGTGAGTGGCCCCATGCTTTGGATGTTCGCGACCTCGCTACCGGTTTCGATCATGTAGATCTCCGACGGCATGGCGTTGTCCGGCACAGCGTAGAGCACCATCGCATCGGTCAGGCTGGCCGCGAGACCGGAGATGGCCGCCCAGGGTTCTTCGACGCTTGCCGAGCGAATCGTCGGCGCGTCGACGTCGCCTTCCCAGATGCCTTCAACGCCTTCAAAGATTGTGATCGTGCCCGAGACCTCGTCGGAGGTCACGAAGAGATCGCGCTCAGTGATGGCTAGCAGGCCTTCCGGAGAGATGCCGGTCGGCAGGAGCTGGACCCAGACGGGCGTCGTCGCGTCGACCATTTCATAGACGCCGACGAACGACCCACGTTCCGAGCCGACAAAGACGAAGGTCTTGTCGCCGTACTCACCGACTTCGATCCCTTCGACCTCGACGCCCTTGGCCTCGGAGCGGCCTTCGGGATAGTGGCTGTACATAACGGCGGCGGCTTCGTAAGCCCCGCCGTCGTCCCAAACGAACTCCCCGGACGCGGACCAGATACTCCAACCGCGCCCACCGGTATAGTCGAACTCGCCCTCATCGGCGGAGTAGATTGTCGAACCGTCGGCGCTCCAGGCGATGGCGTCAGCGAAGCGCGAGCCAGCGTAAGGCTCCTCGGCCACGTCTGCGGGGTAGATGTCGGTGAAGGAGATCATGCTGTCTTCGACGAGATCGGCCGGCCGGTCGGCGACGACGCCGGTGCCGAAGATCGCGTCGACCTCGCCGGTCGAGACGTGGATGATCGCTATGCCGTTGTTCTCTTGCAGCGACACAGCCGCGTGGCCGTCGGCGCTGATGTCGACGAACTCCGGCTGCGGGTCGCCGGGGAAGTAGAGGCCGGCGTCGGACATCGCCGTCTCGTCGAACATCACGTCGGTGACGGTCGACGCCGCGAGGTCGGACTCGTCGATCGCGATGATCTGGACGAATCCGGGACCGCTGACGTCGCCTTCGAGCCCTGGCTCTTCATCGTCCGTCTGGTTGCCGTCGGCATCGACGACGATCGGCTCGTTCTCGATGGCGACAACCGCGTAGAGCTGTCCGTCGATGACCTTCGTCGCGACCGAGTCAGGGCTGTTGCCGATCTCGATGGTCCCGGCGATGTCACCGGATGGCATCGCGATGATGTAGAGCAGACCGGGGTTGACTTCCGGCGCAGCGCCCTCCTCCAGTACCGACGTGTTGACGCCAGCAATGGCCCAGGCGCCGTCAGGCGTGATCGACACGCTGGTCGGCTCGCCGCCGACCGGGACGGTCGTCGCAAGCGACGGGTTGGTCGGATCGCTTAGGTCGACGATGCCGACCGATTTCGCGCTGGAGTCGGTGTAGGCCAGCCAGTTGCCGTCCGGTGTCGCGCTGACGATCTCGGCAACGCCGCCACCGGGCACGACGTAGGTCGCCAGCGGAGCGAAGGAGTCGATCTGCGAACTCGGTGGTGGTGGCGGGCCGGAACCGTCGAGGATCTCATTTCCCAGTAGACCGAGCAGCACCTGGAATTCTTCAGGATTGTCCGGGTGGTACTCAAAGCGGGCGCGCTCGTACCACTGGGTCAGTACGGTATCGCCGCTGGAGTTCGTCTCCATCATCGCCGGCGAGATCGGATAGCCGAAGAGCGCGAGCGACTCGGCGTAGGTCATGCCGCTTTCGCCCAGGTCGAGCCCGTGACTTGACCAGTACTCGTAGAACTCGGGAGCGATCGCGAAACCGGTCGTTTCCTGATAGTACTCGGTCGCTGGATCGTCCTTCGGGTATTCCATCCAGTCGCGGTCCATCTGGGTCAAGACCTCGGAGCCGAGCCGGCCGAGCAGGATTTCGTACGGCGTGCCGGCGTTCTCCGCGTGGTGTTCGAGGCGTTCGCGCTCGAAGTACTGGGTCAGGAACTCCTGGTTCAGGTCGACGTTGACCAGTTCTTCGGCCTCCGTCTTGGGATAGCCGAAGACCGGCAGGCCGCCATTGTCCTGCCAAAACGGCTGGAAGGGCTCACAGAGATTGTGGCCTGTTTCCTCGTAGTAGGCGCAGCCATCAACGGGCTCGACCGGGTCGGTCGATTGCGCGATGGCCAGGCCGCCGCTGAGTGCGACGAGCGCCAGTACCAGGGCGTTCGTCACCAGCCATCTGGCCAGGCTGGTCCGTCGTGGACCGCTCGTCGGTGAAGTGGCTTTCAAGCCAGATCCTCCCCTCGCCCAATATGGGCAACATGCGCCCGCTTCCACGGGCCGCTGATCGTCTAGTCGGCACTGTAGAAATCGTTGATTTGGGCGCTGTATGAGGGTTGTTAGCGAACGGCTAACCACTGTTGCGAATCCGGGACATTCGGGCAGTTCCCGGTTGCTTTGCCGGTAGCTATCCTGCAGGTGATGTGCCGAGCGTCGGGAGGGAGCCCACTATGTGTATGCAATGCGCCGTGATCGCCGTCTCGATGGTTGGCGCGGCCGGACTCTTGCGGACGCTGATGTTTGCCCGGCTCCCGGCGGTCGACGACCCAGACGGCGAGCCGCAACCGTCGCCGTTGCTCGTGCTCCTTATGCTGGCGGCGTTGACCGAGCATGAGCCGGACGCCTCCGCCTAGGTCCGCCTTCGCCACACGCTTCTCGACTCCATTTCAGGCATAGAATGACTATGCGGCGCGTTAGAAGAAGCAACCGCAGCCGCGCAAGCCTGAAAGGCGTCGTCCATGTCATCACCGTCACTTAAACAGCAGTCTCACGTTCTTCCGGCCGCAACGAGCGTCGGTAGCGTGCGACTGCGTGTAGCGAGCCTCGACCGCTCGCTTGCCTTCTACGTCGATACGCTCGGTTTCGAGGCGGTCCGCAATGGCGACGTTGCCAGCCTGGCGGCTGCCGGTGGACCGACGCTCGTCGAGCTGCGCGAAGTACCCGGCCTGCAACGCGCGCCGGCCAACGCCGCCGGGATGTATCACTTCGCGATTCTGCTGCCGTCGCGGCCGGACCTGGCGCGCTTTGTCCGCCACCTTGCCGAACAGCGCGTGCCGTTCGGGCAGTCCGACCACACGGTGAGTGAGGCTCTCTACTTCGACGACCCGGACGGCAACGGCATCGAGGTCTACGCCGACCGTGACCGCGCGACCTGGCCGGTCGACGACGGCATCGTCCGCTTCACCGGCGATCCAATCGACTTCGACGACCTGCTCGGTGAGATCAAAGACAGTTCCATATGGGCCGGAATGCCGGCGGGCACAGCTATCGGACACGTCCACCTGCGGGTCGCGGATGTGGAGCGGGCAGAAGCCTTCTTCGTGCAGCTTGGATTCGAAGTCACCGCCGACTTTGTCCGGGGCGCGAGCTTCGTGAGCGCCGGCGGGTATCACCACCACATCGGCATGAACATGTGGCAGAGCCGTGGGCGGCCGCTCGCGGGGGCAGATGTCTCCGGCCTCGACGCCTTCACCATCGTGCTGCCGGACGAACAATCGTGGCGCGACGCAATCGAACGGCTCGGCGACACGGCGTCCTCGGGGCATGTGTTCCACGCCTTGACGCCCGACGGCACCGCGTTCGACCTCGTCTACCCGGAGTAGCCCCGCGACGTACTTTGCGGCAATTGGATGTGCTCCCCGAGACGAGACCTCGCAACCGCCGGATCGGCGTAGGGCAGGGGCTTGTCCGCTGCCGCGTTTGGCCGGAGTTGTTGACCGGCAGGGAACGAGCCCCTGCCCTACTCGGGGCACGTGGGTGTTTTGACATGCAATGAAAAATCCCCCGGCACCGAGCCGGGGGATTTGTGTTGTCACTCGTCGCGTGCTGTCGGCTACGCGCCGTTCTGAAGCGCCTTGACGATACGCTCGGGTGTGAGCGGCATCTCATTGATGCGCTTGCCGGTTGCCGCCGAGACGGCGTTGGCGATGGCTGCCGCGCCGGGCACGATCGGCGGTTCGCCGACGCCCTTCGCGCCGAACGGACCGGAGCGCGATGGGATCTCAATCAAGATCGTCTCCATCGACGGCACCTGGTCAGCCTTCGGGATGCCGTAGTCCATCAACGTCTCGCTGATGAGCTGGCCGTCGTCGCCATAAACCATCGCTTCGAAGAGCCCGAAGCCCATCGCCTGGACGGTTCCGCCGATGATCTGACCCTCGACGGCGGCCGGGTTGAGCGCCTTGCCGACGTCCTGGATCGTGACGTAGTTGGTCATCGTGACGTGCCCCGTGTCGGGATCGACCTCGACCTCGGCGATCTGGCCGGAGAAGCCCGGCGCGCGGTCGTTGTGGGCGGACTTGCCGAGCCCGTAGACCGGCTCGTACTTTGCGCCGAAGCCCATGCTCATCGTCGCGATCTGGGCGACGCTGAGCTCCTGGTCGGTGCCCTTGACGCGCACCATGCCATCGACCATCTCGAGGTCGTCCGCCGACGCTTCAAGCTCGGTCGCCGCGATCGTTAGCACCTGCTC
>JAUIIK010000247.1 GCA_030431755.1 Chloroflexia bacterium | reverse complement strand
GTTCTGAAGCGGGCCGAGCGCGACGTTGCCGCTGTTCTGTATGTCCGTTGGCTGGAAGAAGTCGCAGGAGTCGTCGTCGCTCAGATTCGAGCCGAGCGACTGGACTGCTGCGCCATTGCAGTTGTCAGTATCCGGCGGCCCATCCGCGACAATCGATCCGGCGATCGTCGCCGTCCCGCCATCGTTGTAGACCTGGAAACCCGGCGTGAACGTGGAATTCCCGCTGATCGTGCTCGCAACAATCTCCGTTTGGCCGGAGTTCGCGATGGCCGCGCCGTTGGTCTCGGCGTGGTTGCCACTAAAGGTGCTCAACGCAACCACTAGCGTGCCGTCCTCGATCTCAAGCGCGCCGCCGACCGTACTGGCCTCATTCCCCTCGAACGTGCTCGCTGAGATCTCCATCAGGCCGGTGTAATGCTTGATCGCCCCGCCGCTGCCGTCAACGCTCGTGTTCTGCGCGAACGTGCTGTCCATAATCGACGCTGAGCGGTTGTTCCACAGCCCGCCGCCCACCTCTGCGCTGTTGCCTTCGAAGCGGCTTGAGAGGATGTCCGCGCCGTTGCTCGCAAAGACGCCGCCGCCAAAGAATGCCGCTTCATTGTCAGTAAACGAGCTCGACGCAATGCCTACGACATATGAGCGATTGCTGATAGCTCCGCCATTGCTACCAGAGATGTTGCCTCGAAATGTGGTCTCTTCGATGGTGAGCGGATTCAGGCTGTCAATTGCGCCACCGTCCCCAGAGCTCGTATTATCGACAAACGAGCTAGCGATGATCGTCGCCTCGCCGCCGGCGAAGAGACTGATCGCGCCGCCGTTGCCATTCGTGCTGTTGGCGGTGAATGTACTACCGGTGACACTCAACGCGTGTGCGCCACTGTCAATCGCGCCGCCACCGTTGTTCGCGCTATTCCCGCTGAACGCGCTCGCTTCGACCGCGAGCGTTCCCCGGTTGACAATTGCGCCGCCGTAGCTCGCGCTGTGCCCATTAACGAACGTTAGCCCTCTAACCGTCAGCGTCGCCCCGTCATTCACCGCGAAGAAATGCGTGGCGTCCTGGCCATCCAACGTGATCTGCTGCGCCCCGTCGATGACCACGCTGTTCGGTGCTGCAATCGTTTTCTCGCCGGTGAAGGTAATCGTCGCCGGACCGCCGCAGTCGAAGCTGATCGTTCCCCCGCCGCCAATCTGCGCCGCCGCCAGCGCCGCGTCGAAGCCGGCTTCAGTACACGTTGTCACCACCGCGTCGCCGGCCAGCGCCGACCCGGACGGCAGCAGCGGCACAAAGCTCGCCAACAACCCGGCAACCATCAACACCCGCAAGCTCTGTCGCATTCACCGATCTCCCCTGGTTCCCGATTCACCGTACTCAAACGAGTGTACTCAACCGTCGCCCTTGGTCCGCCAGCGCGAGACATCTATCAAAGCACAGAAATCTGGCACGCTAGCGACACAACGCACTGAGGGCGATGCCGGCCGGCACCGCCCTCAGAAACATCATTGCTACAGTTGGTCAGCCGGGCTTACACCGGCTGCGCGATGACCCCATACACCTCAGCTGGCGTGCAGCTTTGATTCGTGCGCGCCACCCGCAATTTTCCGGTCCAGGTGCTCCAGCAGACAAAGAGCGGACCGTCATCCGGCACAACGTGCGCCATGGCGCCGTAGCCAGTGCATGTCCCTCGGGAGGCCCAGCTAATCGCGCCGGTGTAGCCATTGATGCACAGTGTCGTCGACTGCGGTCCCGGCAGCGTCATCGGCATTGTTCCCGCCGGGCAACCGTTGGACCCACGCGGCACAGTCACCGCGCCAGTGTAGTAGCTGACGCAAACATCTTCGATGACAACCGGATCGACTACCGGATCACCATGCACGCTCATGACGATCTGCATGTTGGAGAAGCCCACCGCCGCCGTTGTTGCCGGTTCCGGCACGTTACAGCCGACCGAGGAAAGGTAGCTCGGCGCAGTTTCGCCGGCAGGGTTCGACCCAATGAAGAACGTCGACCCTTCAGTGAAGTCGTTCGCCACAACCTCGACCACAAGGATCGACCCTGCCGGGGCAGTGCCGCTGACCGGAATATTGATGATCTCTACTGTATGGGTCCCAATGTTCGTCGTCGTCGTGCCGATCAGCGTCAGGTTCGCAAAGACAAATGCGCCGTCTAGCGTATACAAGTTGATGGTCAGCGGCATCGGAGTCGAGGTCTCAATGCCAATATCGACACTGGAAATCTCAAAGTTATCGTCGATACCGAAGCTCGCGAGATCAAACGTCCGCAGGTAACGGTCGTTATCGATCGGGCACGCAACAGAGTTCAAAGACACAATGTTGAATGCTTGCGAATGCGTGATCGTCTGCGAAGCCGCTGCCGGAGGTCCGGCCTGCTGCGATTCCGCCGCGCCGGAATTGCCAGCGGGCGCGTAGCTGTAGGTTGCCTGATCCGCTGGCTGGGCGAGCACTGGCAGTGCGCTCCCAACAAGCCCAACAAGCAGCGCAAGCGCCAGTACGATTCGTCGCTGTGTCATATAGACTCCCCTGATATCCATCTCGTGATAAGAATCCGCGCCACCATTGTAGGGACGGGCACTGCCTGCGAGCTATGGGGTAGTGGTCCCAATGTCACAGCCTCTCTTGCACCAGCCATCCGCTATCATGAGCACCCAGGTAGCCGGCAGATTCAGCGCGTCAGCGTGGACCGCAATTCCGCATAACGTTGCCCCAATCCCCCGAGACGATAGTGTGGCTCCGGATAGCGGCCGAATCCGTCCGGCCAGCACTCCAGCAAGACATTCTCGCAGAGCTGCCGGAGGACGCCGTCCGCATCCCGCTGCATGCCCTCCAGTGGGTAACCACAGACCTCGACCCCGCCCATCGAGCGCCAGAAATCAAGCATCGCCATCGCCTGCCTGTTCGCGCCG
>JAUIIK010000112.1 GCA_030431755.1 Chloroflexia bacterium | reverse complement strand
CCGTGCGTCTCGTAATCGTAAGCGAACACGCCGTTGAACAACGTGGTGAGGTCCGCGAAATAGGTCGAAACCGAAATCGCTTGCCCAAGCTCGTCATAGATCTGTTCGGCTACGACGTTCCAATCGTCTAGCGCTAGCCCGGAAGGCGGTGTAATCGATGTCTGCGGTCCAACAAGGCTGCACGTCTCGGGTGGCAAGGCTGTCCAGGCGCTCCAACCACCACTATCCGATCCACCGAGCAAACACGCTCTGAATTCGGCCAGGATCGTTGGGTTGGACGCATACTGCCCCCGCACCGTGTTCCCACGCGGCAAGACGAGATAGGTTCCGATGTAGTTGTAGGCCGTCAGCTGGTCGCCGGCAAACGCGGTGAAACCGTAAGGCACCGGATTGTCCCAAGCATTGGCTGTGACGTCATTCCATGACCAGGTGCGGACACCGTAGATGCCTCGCGCCAGCAAATCGGCGTCGCCGTCTCCGTCGATATCGCCGGTCTGGATCGTCAGGTAGTTCGCCGCCTCATCCCAGTAGTCGTCTTTGAGCGCCGGGTGCGACATTGCAAGTGTTGTCCAGCCACCGCCGTTCCAACCGTAGGTCTGAATGCCGTGAACGCCGCGGGCGATCAGCTCGGCTGCGCCATCGCCGCTTATGTCGCCGGTCTGGATCGTCGCGTAAAGGTCCGGCGCGTTCCAACCTTCAGCATTGCTCAGCGCGGGCTCAGCCGACGCGATTTGCGTCCATCCGGTCCCCTGCCAGGTGAACGTTTCGATACCCGCGCCATTGCGGGCGAGCAGCTCTGCCGCGCCGTCCCCGTCGACATCTCCCGTCTGGATCGTTGTGTAGTACTGCGGATTCGTCCAGCCCCTGGCGTCGCTATAACCCGGATTCGCCGATGACAGCAGCTGCCAGCCGGTCCCGTTCCACGCAAAGGTCTCAATACCGGCGCTGTTGCGCGCTAGTAGCTCTGCCGAACCATCGCCGTCGATATCCGCTGTCTGGATCGTGGTGTAGCGGTCCGGCGTGCCCCAGCCTCCGGCATTACTCCAGGCAGGATTCGCCGACGCAAGCAACGTCCAACCGGCCCCGTTCCACGCAAAGGTCTCAATACCGGCGCTGCCACGAGCTAACAGCTCGGCAGCTCCATCGCCATCAATGTCGGCGGTCTGAATCGTCTGATAGAACTTCGGGTCGCTCCAGCCACCTGAATCGGGAAAACGCCCGCTCGTCGCAATTGAAGTCCAGACGCCGTTGCTCGCATCCCACTTCTCGACCTGGAGTCCACCCGCCCCCCGTGCAAGCAGCTCCTCGGCCCCATCGCCATCAATGTCGGCGAACTGGATCGTTGCGTAGTAAGCCGGGGATGAACCCCATCCACCAGCATCGGTGAAAGGGCCGGAGTCGGCGACGCTCTTCCAGATACCTGCCGCCGTATCCCAGGATTGGACCATCATTCCACTCGGGCCACGGGCGAGCAGCTCGTCCGCGCCGTCGCCATCGATGTCCGCCAGTTGAATCGTCGCGTAGTATTCCGACGCGGTCCAACCGCCGCCGTCAGACCATTGCGGCAGGGTGAAGAACGGACCGGCAGAGGTGTTGTAGGAGTTAGACGACGATCCCGCCTGCGCCACAACGGTTGCCGGTTGAACAGATAGGGCCGGCAGCGCGGGACTCAACGTCGTGGCAACAAGTAGCCCGAGTACGAAGAAACGCATAACTTCCGACTTTCGATGTAGGAATCAACTCCGTGGCGTCGCACCCGAGCGTGCTCACTGCAGCGTAGCATGGTTCTCAACCGCCTATTCAGGCGATGGCGTCCGGCCCAGCAGCGCCGTCATGCAGGTCGCCTGGTTGGAACGTGAAACGCCCCCGCGCAATGTGGCGCGGGGGTGGCTTCTAGCCAACAGGCTTATGGCTACCAGGGGTGTCTATGTGAGTCACGGCAACACTGTTACCCTGCTGGTGATCGAGAATGACTCGCCGAGGAAGGTGCCGATTAGCGTCGCCTCGGTGTCGCCCAGCTTGAGATCAACCATATTCTGGACCGGGAACGATGCAACTACGTCGGCATACCCGTCTCCGTTAACGTCCCAAATCTGGGCCGGGGGCGAGACCTCGGCGTTCGACCACCATGCCGCTGGTGTCGCGCCCTCGAACTCGGGGGAGCTTGGCACGACCGCTGGCGCGTAGAAATCCGCGTTACTGAGAATGGCAACATGAAGCTGGCCCGGGTCCGACAACATGATGCGGTTCTCCGGATCCCCTAGCGCGCCGTCCATCCTGGGAGCAGACACACTTTCGCCGCCAGGGGCTGGCGAGGTCGCACTGTCGCCGCTGCACTCATTAGCGATGCATCCGGGGCAGATCTTCGGTGAGCACCCGATGTTCACCGCAGCGCCCAGCACATTGAAGTCCCAGCCATTCTCGTTCAAGAAGAAGTCAGAGGCTGGCACGCCGAGGTTGCAGTTGCCATACTCCCAGATCGCGTTCGGATCGGACATGACCGGGATACACGATGTGTCGGTCTCCCCCCACGATCTCGGTCACCAGGTCGGCGGGGGCATGATCACTTCGTTCGCAAATCCATCGATGCCGCTTCCCAGCACCCGTAGGAGCCGGTCGTCGAAGATCGGCTACGGCCCGCTAATGATCGTCACCGGCTCGGTCAGGGTGAAGTCGCTGCCGACGGTGGTCGAGCCGGTCAGCGTCGCTTCGGTGTCGCCGGGCTGAAGATCGACCATGTCGGAGATCAGGAAGGCCGCCATCACGTCGATGTAGCCATCGCCGTTGCGGTCCTGGAGCTTCGCGGGGTGCCAGTCGTCATCGTCGGACCACCAGCCGATCGGTGACGCGCCAGCGAAATTCAGCGAACTCGGGATGACCGTCTGGGCATCGAATGTCTGGCTACCGTAGATCGTCACGTGCGCGTGACCGGGATCGGAGAGGTCGATCTGATTCGCCGGATCGTTGGGCGTCACATCCATCTCCGACGGGCCGTAGGCGGAGCAGTTCACGCAATCGACCTCGGTCTCGAAGTTCCAGCCGTTCTCGTTGAGAAAGAACTCCTTCTTCGACACACCGAGGTCGCAGTTCCCGAACTCCCAGGTGACCGAGTTGCTCTCGGTGGCCGTGCAATCGTCGGACACCGCGTCCATGATGTTCTTCAGGATGCTCGTCGGTGCGTTGTCCTCCAGGAAGTCCTTCTGGACGATCGTCCGGTAGCAATCCTCGTTACCGTTGTCGTTCGTGAAATAGTTATAGATCTCATCCTTCGGGGCGGAGCAGTCCGACTTCCCGAGAATGTCAGGAACCCAGTAGGTCAGGCTCAGCTTCCAGACCGTCGGCGTCAACGTCTGGTAGATCCAGCGCGCGTACTCAATGCGGCCCTCGCTGGTCATCGACCGGACGATCCAGGGATCGGAGGGATCCCAGGCGCCCGAGTTCTTCTGCGCTCCGACAAAGGTCATCAGGGTCGGATCACCAACGACGTAGGCGTGACCGGCGTTGATCGCGTCCTCATTTCCCTCGGTCATCGTCGTGAACTGGTTGAGGGCATCCGCCCAGGTGCCTTCGAAGGTATCGCTGCTGGCCGCCGACAGCGCAGCCGTCATGAGCGCCGACAAAATGCCGCTGATGGCGGAACCGGCCGGGCCGGCCAGCGGCCCGAGCTTGAATGGCGCGAGGAAGAGCGACTCGAACAGGGCATCGACCTTCTTCTCACTCAGGTCCTCGTTCAAGAGCGTCTGCGCCGTCGACTCCATGATGCTCTTCTCATCGCCAAAGATATCGACGTAGAGCGTGAGCAAGTCGGCGTAGTAGTCGCTAACGGCCTGGGCCGAGCCAAGCTCGTCGTAGAGGCCCTTCGCAACCGTGTTCCAGTCAGCCAGCGTCAGCCCGGACGGAGCGGTGATCGCGGTCTGATCGCCAAGTCCAATGCATGTCTCGGTCGGCAGCGCCGTCCAATCCTCCCACTCATTGTTGGCCGAGCTCGACAGGAGGCATGTCTGGTAGCTGCTGAGGGTGTTGGCGTCCGTTGCATACTGGCCGCGCAACGTCTCGCCGGAGGCCAGCGTCAGGAAGCTATTGATGAAGTTGTAGGCGTCGAGCTGTGTGCCGGTAAATGGACTGAAGCCATAGCCTACCGGGTTATCCCAGGCATTCGCCGTCAGCGCGTTGAACGACCATGTGCGGATGCCGTAGAGACCGCGGGCGACGAGGTCATCATCGCCGTCGCCGTCAATATCGCCCATCTGGATCGTCGAGTAGTTTCCTTCATTCGCCCAGTGACTGTCGGACAGCTTCGGGTCGTCGGTTTCGATGGTCGTCCAGCCGCTCCCATGCCAGCCATAAGATTCGATTGCGGTTGCGGAGCGTGCAAGCAGCTCGGCCGCGCCGTCGCCGTTGAAGTCACCGGTCTGGATCGTCGCGTAATACTCTGCCTTGTCCCAGCCGGCATCGTCGCTCCACGACGGGCTATCGGACCGGACATTCGTCCAGTCTGAGCCGTTCCACTCATTGGTGTCCATACCCTTGGCGGCGCGGCCGAGCAGCTCGTCCGCGCCATCGCCATCGATGTCGCCGGTTTGGATCGTCGAGTAGTACTGGCTCTTGTTCCAGCCTTCTTTGTCGCTCCAGTTCGGGCTGTCAGCCTTCAACAAGCTCCAGGAGCTGCCGCTCCATTTGTACGCATCTATCCCCGAGCCGCCACGGCCCAGCAGCTCGGCAGCACCATCGCCGTCGATGTCACCGGTTTGGATCGTCGAGTAGTACTCGTGCTTTTCCCACCCCTCTTTGTCGCTCCAGGGCGGGTTCTTGGAGTCGACCTGGGTCCAGGCGCTACCGGACCACTTGTAGGTCTCGATGCCATTCGTACTTCTTGCGAGCATCTCGGCTGCGCCATCGCCGTCGATGTCGGCGGTCTGAATCGTCGAGTAGTACTCCTTCTTGTCCCAGCCGTTGCCATCGCCAAAGTCCGGGGCGCCTGCGGCGAGCTGCGTCCAGGCTGTGCCGCTCCATTTGTAGGTATCGATCCCAACCGAGGAGCGAGCAATCAGCTCCGCCGCGCCATCGCCGTCGATATCGGCAGCCTGGATCGTTGCGTAGTACTCCTCCGCGATCCACCCACCTGCATCGCTGAACGGCCCACTCTCGGAGACGCTGGTCCAGAGACCGGTCGTCGCATCCCAGGACTGGATGATCATCCCGAACGCGCCACGGCCCAGCAGCTCATCAGTACCGTCGCCGTCCACATCGGCCAGCTGGATCGTCGCGTAGTACTCCGCAGACGACCAACCGCTGCCGTCCGTCCATTGCGGCAGGGTGAAGACAGGCCCGGCCGAGGTGTTGAAGATGTTCGTCGTGGAAGCGTCGGACGCTTCGGCCTGGGCAATGGCGGTAGCGGGCTGGATGGAGCCGGGTGGCAGCGCCGCCGCCAGTAGCACGATGAGAAGCAACCCGGCAACGAACGAGCGCATGTGACCCGACTTTCCCTGAGATTTGAACCCGGCAGAGCCTATTGTCTAGACGCAGTCAGACTAGCACAGCCGCTTGCGGCGCAGCCGCTACTTCCGTGCATTCCACAACCGTTTCAATCTACGCGCGCGACAGCGCTGCAAGCGCCCGCTCCAGCAGCGTCTTCCACGGCCGCGCAGGGAGTGCGATATGCCCGAGCCGCGTGGCTTCTTGCCGCAGCCATGCGCTGTACAGCGCGCTGATCCGGGCGCGATCCGGCTGGGGGCTGCCTTCGCGGGACTGAAAGTTGCGATCGATCTGTGCGGCATCGTCGTAAAGGAAGAGCGCACGGACGCGGCCCTCTGATGGTCGCCCGTTGTACGACTCACGCGCCGCGAAGCATGGCGAGATGAAATCGCCGTTGTAGATCGACGGGATGCCATCGAACAGATGGTTCGAGAGAACCGGGTCCAGCGCCTCGGACATGACATCGCAATACGCGCGGATTGCGTCGAGTTTCCGCGCATCGCTCATCGCCAGCCAACGCTCGGGATCCTGCCGGAAGGCGTGGACGGCCGGATACTGCTCTGGTGTCGTCATGTACTCCAGGACCTGCTGGAAGTCATCGACCTCAGTCAACCCAACTCCGAAATGTCGCGCAAGCTGCAGCGCCAGCGTCGACTTCCCAACCCCGGCCCCGCCACCGATCAACAGGATGTGCCAATCACGCGACGTACTCATGCGTCGCGCAGACAGAAGCCGCTGGCTTGACACACGTCCCGTCGGGTGACACGCTTCTTCGGGTGAGCGCATCCGCAAGCCGAACACCGTCCATCCATGTCGCAATCTGGAGCAGCATCATGGCCGAACACAGTCCCGCAGCCTCTCTTTCTCACGCAAGCACGACACCGGTCGCGGAACGGGTGGCGCCGCAAGCGCTAATCGAAGGGCGGATCGAGCCAAATCCGTTGAAACCGACCCCCGATGAAGTCATCATCACGGGCACCGGCGTTCCCGTCTGGGCAGTTGTCGCTCACGCTCATGCCCTCGGTGGTGATCTCGAACATGTTGCGAGGGACTACGAGATGCCCATCGCAGCAGTCATCGCGGCGATCATTTACTACCATCAAAACCAAACGCTCATCGATGCGCGATTGCGCGCGAACGAGTGTAATCCGGACTAGCTGGGAGCGGCTGGTTGGCGGAATTTTACCTCGACAATGATGTTGCGATGCAACTTGCCCGTGACCTCGACGGTCTCGGGCATTTCGCAACGCACGCGCGCCACCAGCGACTCGATCGAGCGCCTGACTTCACGCAACTGCTCCATGCGGCAAGCAATCAGCTAACGCTAGTGACCCACAATGCAAAGGACTACCGCATGCTACATGGCGCCTGGCTGGCATGGCCTCTCCACTTCGGCGTTGAATGGACGCACGCAGGTATTCTGGTCATCCCTCAAGCGCGTTGGACGACAGAACAGTGCGCGTTGGAGATCGACCAGGTTGTCGGAGCAATGTCGAACCTAGACAATGAGATCCTCCGCTGGACCGCAGCCAGCGGCTGGATAGTCTGGAGCTAGGCGCTACCATCGACGCCAATTGCCGCCCCCGACGAGCCGGGGTAGTCGCCGCCATGCCGGATGCAGTCGGAGTCGACGTAGATTGCATTGGGGCGGGCGAAGTGGCCCATGAACCCTGGGAATCCCGCTCCAGCCCCGCCGTAGCTAATGAACTCGTGGACGCGCTCGACATCATGCCCGCGCCGCTCCAGCTCCGCCAAAACATCGGCATTGATGCGGTCATCAGCGCAGAGACGCGGCGTCGAGTAATCGATCCGGGACACTGAGACGGCCTCCTGCGGCATCATGCCGAATTCCAGCACATTCAGCGCCACCTGACTGACCGCGTTCGTGATGCGCCGCGCGCCCGGCGCGCCGACCGCCAGCACCGGCTTGCCATCGCGCTCAACGATCATCGGCGTCATGTTGGTCAACGGCCGCTTGCCTGGCGCGACGCTGTTCGGCGCGCCGGGATTGGCATCGAACCAGTTGAGCGAGCAGCTCGGAATGACGCCGGTGCTGCCGGCCACCCCGAAGCCCTCGAAACCGCCGATGCAGGTCTGGGTATGTGAAACCATGTTCCCCTGCGCGTCAACGGCGCAGATGTTCGTCGTGCCTCCACCGGCACCGGCCGCGCCAACCGCCGGGACACCGAGGCGTCCAGGTTGCAGGTCGGAGATGGCACGGTCCAGCGCGATCTCGGCCCGGCGCTGCTCGATGAACTCGTCCGAAAGAATCTCCTCGACCGGGATCTCGCCGAAGTCGGGATCGCCGAGGTAGGCGTCCCGGTCGGCGAAGGCGAGCCGGTAAGCCTCGCCGATCACGTGCAACGCGTCGGCGCTGTTGTGGCCCATGCCAGCCAGATCGAAGCCTTCCAGAATCCGCAGGCTTTCGACGGTCGTCGTGCCCGGCGAGGGCATCGGCACCGCCAGCAGGTCGTAATCGCGGAAGCTGCTCCGCAGTACTGGCAGGATGTTCGCCTGATAGTCTGCCAGATCGCTCTCCGCCAGCACCCCGCCGCGGTCCCGCACCGCCCGGACCAGCTCGCGTCCAACCTCCCCTTCGTAGAAGGCGCGCGGTCCCTGATCGGCGATGGCTCGCAACGTCGTGGCGAGGTCGGCCTGCTCGAGCGTGAACTTCTCGCCGGTCAGCGGGGAGTCGTTGTTGTGCAGGAAAGCCCGCGCCGAATCGGGATTCTCCCGCAACGCCAGCAGACACTGTGAAATACGAATGGCCATCAGGAAATCGAGCGGCATCGACTCGGCCAACGCAATCGCCGGTTCGAGCGACCTGGCCAGCGAGATCGTGCCGAAACGCTCCAGCGCCAGAGACAGCCCGGCGACTGTGCCCGGCACGCCGATCGCCAGCGGTCCCTGGAAGATGTCCCCGGGTTTGCGGTCGCCCATGTGCTCCTGCTTCGACGCCATTGGCGCGCGGCCGGTGAACTCGACCACCTGTGCTTCGCCCTCAACCGGACGCAAGACGGTGTAGCCGGCCCCGCCGATGGTGCACTGGTAGGGCTCCATCACGGCCATGCACCAGCCCATCGTGACGACGGCGTCGATGGCGTTCCCGCCCTCGGCCAGCACCTGCGCACCGGCCCGCGCCGCCGCCTCCTGCTTCGCCACTACCATCCCACCGCTTGCACTGACCTCGGTCTTGAACGTGCCCCACCGCGACACCGTGAACGTCATCGCTCGCTGCTCCTGCCCCCTGATGCTCGTTAGATGCGCGTATCCTAGCGCGTGGGGACGGTGCTGTTCGCAACACCTTGGAAGTGAAGTCTGAGATTTCTCCCGCTGGTCGAAATGACAAGCTTGATGCTCATGCGGGCTTCCATAGCTAATCCCAAGTAGCGGCGCACAGTGGCATCAGTCGACACGCATAGATCCTGTCATCCTGACCAGCAAGAGATGCTTCAGCGACTCTACTCCGTGTCGCAACGCAAGCCGCTACCGCGCATACCAATCGTCGCTCAGATCCTCCCAGCCTGGATTCACTTCCTCAATCAACTCGATCTTCTTCTCCCGCCGCCACTTCTTGATCTCTTTCTCACGCTCAATCGCGTCATTCACATACTCAAACTCCTCGAAATACATAAGCCGGTCGATGTTGTAGCGTGCAGTAAAGCCAGGCTGGCTCTTCTGCTTGTGCTCCCGAACGCGCTCTTCGAGATCATTGGTCATCCCGACATAGAGTCGTCGCGTCCAACTGGCGAGAATGTACACATGATAAACACGATCCCTGGACACCTTGATGCCTCCGCTTGACTGAGATTTCTCCCGCTGGTCGAAATGACAGAGTTTGAGCGCAATAGTACTCAGGACAATGAGGAGTGGCGCCACTCAACTATCGATAGGTCGCTCAAACCTAACAAACTTGTCATTTCGACCAGCGGGAGAAATCTCAGTGCAACAATCCACTACTCCACAACGGGACACGACTACGCTGCCGAGTACGTCAGCTCAGCCAGTCCCGCTCGCGGACGCCAACTCTGCACGCTGGCCCAACGGCACACGGCCAATCCGAGTCACGAGCGCGACCGGCGGTCTGTGCTAGAACGTCGCCACAAAGCTTGATCCACCTACAGGAGCGAACAATGCCAGGTTGGACCTATCTACCGGAAAACGAGGGCGCGCTTGGGGTTGATGAGGCGTTCTACGGGCGGCTGGCGGTGGAAACGGCGCGGCGCGAGCTCGTCGAGCAGGTCGTCGTGCCGATCCGGTCAGGGCGGGCCTGGGAAGTCAAGGCCGGGCAGCTGTGCCGGATCGTCGCAATCGAGGGGCCGCAAGTGGCCGATTTCAATGCCTGGAATCTCCACAATCCCCGTGAACGCTTCTGGGCCGCACGCAGCCGGCAGCTTGGGTCGTCGCACGTCACGACTTTCGACCGGCTCTGGTCGACGCTGCCCTACCTGCGGCCGCTGCTGACAATCACCCACGAGACGATCCAGTACGGCATCGACGAGGACGGCGGGCGCTGCCACGACCTGCTCGGCTCGCGTTGCGATCCCTACGTCACGAAGCTGCTGATGGACGACGAGTTCGACTTCCACTGCCACTCGAACCTGACCCGCGCCATCATGCCCTGGGGGCTGGATGAGCGCGACGTTCACGACGTGCTGAACATCTTCCAGGTAACGGGGCTGGACGACGACGGCCGCTACTTCATGAAACCGAGCCCGGCCCAACAGGGCGACTACTTCGAGTTCTTCGCCGAGATCGACCTCCTTTGCGCCATCTCGACCTGCCCTGGCGGCGACCTCTCGGTGCCGCTCTGGGGTCCCGACGCCGGTGATCCGCTCGCGACCTGCCGCCCGCTCGGCATCGAGGTCTACCAGCCTGAGACGGAGTTGCTGGAGGGCTGGGAATCACCGCAAGCGCCCGATTACCGGGGCATGCACGGGCTACAGATGCCTGATACAGGCCGTGCGACAAACTAGAATATCTGTTCTACAATGACACAGTTCGATTTGATGATGACTGAGAGGACTACCCAGGATGCGTTCTGCCGACTTGCGACTGCTCTATAAGTACGCCCACGACCGCAATATGAAGCTACTTGAGAAGACCGGGGAACTAAGCGACGAGCAGTTCGCGGGTGATCCGCCCTTCGGGCATGACAGTGTGAAACAGATCTTCTTCCACATCGCCCGGGCCGAGAATGGCTGGCGGAGCGCCTGGCAGACCGGCGAACGGCAGCCGCCAATCGAGCTTGCGGACTACCCCGATCTCCCGGCCATCCGCACGCTGCTCGACGAAACCAGCGCGGAGACCCTGGCCTACATCGACAGCCTCAGCGACGATGACCTCGATGGCGACTTCAACGGCGCGCCGCTCTGGCAAACGATGACCCACGTCTTCAACCACGGTACCCAGCACCGCAGCGAGATCGCGATGCTCCTGACCCACTTCGGCCACTCCCCCGGAGACCTCGACCTCGCGTACTTCGTTTTCGAACGAGCCGCGGAATAGTGTGTAGGTCGTAGGTTGTAGTTTGTAGTGAACAGCCAAGAGCCCTGGATTTCCTACGTACTACACACTACAACCTACAAACTCCGCCGCGACTGCGGCGTACTCCTCCAGTAGCGGCTCGATCTCGTCGCGGCCGCTGGAGGGCAGGGAGAAGAGGCAGCGGGTGACGCCCGCGGCGGCGTAGCTGTGGATGGTGTCGAGGTCGGGTTCGGTGTGAATCACGGTGACGGGGATCGGGTCGCGGCCCGCGGCAGCGGCAAGTCGCTGGAGTTCACGGACACGGTCTTCGATGCCGTCGTGGGCGTTCGGGAACCACGCGTCGCCATAGTCGATAACACGCTGAAGTACTGTGGGCCCCTCGCCGCCGATCATGACCGGCGGATGCGGCCGCTGAACGGGCTTGGGCCAGAGCCAGATCGGTCCATAACTGAGGTGCTCGCCTGCGAAGGTCGTCTCATCCTCAGTCCAGAGGCTCTTCATCACCAGCACCTGCTCGCGCATAAGGCTGAAACGGGTTCGTGGATCAGTGCCGTGATTGCGCATCTCGCCCCGATGCCAGCCAGCGCCGATGCCGAAGAGCACGCGGCCGCCCGACAGCAGATCGAGCGTCGCGATCTCTTTGGCCATCAAAATCGGGTCGCGTTGGATCACCAGGCAGATCCCGAAGCCCAGCTTCAGCCGCTCGGTCGCCCCGGCCACCGCCGTCAGCGCGATGAACGGATCGAGCATGTGGTAGCTCTCACGCGCCAGTTGGCCCGCGACCGCCGGTTTGTGGGTGTGGTCGGGAAAGAAGATCGAATCGAAGCCGTAGTCCTCGACCAGCCTCCCCAAATCCCGCACATCCATCGCGTGCTCCGTCGGTCCGATGTCTACGCCGAATTGCATCTATGTGCTCCCTCGTTCGGTGTTGTGCGCTGGGTGTAGTGTCAGGTGTGGGCGGGCGGCGGGTCATCGGGAGAAGGTCGTAGGTGCGAGAGAGACGTCCCTCACCCCCCGGCCCCCTCTCCCACTGCTGCGCGGGGAGAGGGGGTCAGAGAGGAAACGCCCCAACACGCTACACTTCTCTCCCGAAAACAGAGACCACTAGCAAGGACAGCGAGTGACCTTCGACTACGAGGCCGAGTGGGTGGGCAAGTGGGACGAGCTGTGAGAGCCGGCCAGTCTGGGCGGTCCGCCCATTCGCGGTGATCTGACGCCATTCTGGGAGCCTGACGGAGAACTGACCGACGACGAGATCGCCAGCTGGCGGCACAATGCCACGCGCATCGCGACCGGCATCGCCATCGTCGCCCACCTCGAAGCCTTCGTCGATGCCACCAACTACCGGGTCGGATTCCACTGCGATGACGATCTGGAGCTCGCCGAGGCCTATGCAACCGAGATTCTGCGCGAGAACATCGAATGCCGCCGGGTTCCTGCCGTCGAAGGCCGCGACCTGCCGGCAACCGAGATCCTCCTACCTTGCAAACCCTATGCCGACGATGAGTACGTCACCCAATCGGTCCTCGCCGCGATGAAAGCGTCGCACGCGATCGAGTTCGAGGTTGTCTGGGACGAAGACGCCGCCCTCACCCCCAGCCCCTCTCCCAACCTTGGGAGAGGGGTGTAAGGCATCAAGTGTCGTCTCCGTCCGTTTGACTAGTCCCCCTTCTCCCAGGATTGGGAGAAGGGGTTAGGGGATGAGGGCGAGTCCGTCACGCAAGCGCCAGCACCGCGACGCCGAGCACCAGCACGCTCGCCGCGCCGACCCGGCGGAGGCCTTCACCCTCGGCCAGCAGGCGCGCGCCGAAGATCGTGCCGATGAGGATGCTGATCTCGCGGGCCGGGGCGACGTAGCTGACGGGCGTGAAGGTGAGCGCGGTCAAGACCAGGATGTAGGCCAGCGGGCTGAGGACCGCGACGCCCAGCACCTGGAGCCTCGCCTCCCGCCAGATTCGGCGCACCTCGTCCCAACGCCGGCGCGCAACAGGCGCGAGCACCACTGCCCGGCCGACGGAGAGCGACCAGTCGAGCACGAGCGGCGGGATTGCCAACGCGCCGACCGCCTGCTTGTCCCAGAGCGTGTAGCTCGCGATCAGCACCCCGGTGAGCAGGCCGAAGCCGAGGCCGGAGCTCGAAGCCGAGCGCAAGGTCAGGATGCTGCCGGTCATCAGGAATATCCCGAGGACTACCAGCCCCGCGCCGACCATGCCGAGCGCACCGGGTTGCTCACCAAGCAACAAGACCGCGCCAATGGTCGAGAGCATCGGCCCGGTGCCGCGGGCAAGCGGGTAGACGACCGAGAGATCGCCGACCCGGTAGCCCTGTTGCAGCAGCAGGAAGTAGGCCATGTGCAACAACACGCTGCCGCCGAGGAAGACTAACTGTGACAGGCCGAACTCCGGGCGTTGGATGACAATGACGAGCACAGCCAACGGGCCATAGATCACGGCTGCCAATGCGCCAAATAACCAGACGAAGGCCGCCCCGCCCCCGGCCTGCTTTGCCAGCAGATTCCAGGTCGCATGACAGACCGCCGAGGCGACGATCAGCCCAAGCGCAAGAAGAGTCACGTTGGAAGCTCCGTTTCCTGACCTCGCAAACGCAAGGCAGCGAAAACCGACGAGCCTCCAGTCTTTTGTACCGTCAGGTGTGCGGCGGCCGAGGCATCGACCACCGTGGCGCCGCTCGGTCCAGACTTCCCTTGCCCTCATTGTGATTCAGGCAGCGGGCGGGGAACGGAACCCTAGGCGCAACCACAAGCTAGCCGGGATCGTAGCATGGGCCAGAAAAGAAAGTGTCCCCGGCGCTGAGGGGCGGCCGGGGACTTGGGAAGGGGGAATGGGCGGAGATTCGGGCGCCGCGCTCACGGGCTGGGATGCTCGAACATGTTGGCTCCACGCGGTCCAGATCGGTGAGCCGGCAGTTCTTTCCCGCTTCTCCTGCTCTCTATAACACGCCGTCACCAAATCTATTCCCGTAAGCATCATTGATTCGCAAATCCACGTCGCGAGGCCATTCTCTGTCAGCTATCGACATGCCAGAATGAGCGCATCAACGAACGGAGGGCAGTGTGAGCGCACGAGTTGCCGGCAGTCTGCGCCGGGGGCTTCTGATCTGGACGGCGATCACATTCCTACCTGCCTGGCTCGTCACTGTGCGCGGCATCTTCGACGGCGCGGACTACGCCTGGGGCGTCTCGCAACGGATCAAGGGGCGCGGGCTTGCCTGGCCCTATCCACTCGCGCCGGCGACTGCGGCGCTTGGCCTGACGATCCTGGCGACCGGCTGGCGCGACATACGGCACCCGTTCCACCTGCTGCTGACGCTCTGGCATCTGCCGCTGGCGGTCGGCGCGTCGCTCGCCGCCCGGCGCAATCGCGAGGCGCTGCGTTTGCGCGGCGATACGCTTGACATCGACATTTCGCTGGCGACTGTCGCGCCGCTCGTGCTCGGCTCGGCGGCAGCTGGAGCCGTCGCCCTGGCCATCCTCGAACGGGACACACCTGCGCCACCGGAGACGCATCCGGACCGGCGCTTGCTCATGATCGCCGCCGCACTATTGCCCGGGCAGTTCATCCTGCTGCGTGCGGGCGAGCAGGACGGGCTGAGTGACAAGCTCGGCGTTGTCCTGACGATCCTGCAATGGGTTCTCATCAACGTCGGCCTTGGCCGAAGTACGGCCTCGGGATGACTCGAAGGCCGGCTACCAACTGAGGTCTGCCCATCTGCGTAGTCGGCAACCCGGGCAATTGGGTGGTGGCCGGGATATACAGTCCGCCGCGCTGCCACTATATTGACGACGGCAGGTGGCCGGTCTCCTCAGCGGATCCTGGCGGTTTCCGGCCGCCTCCTCTTCTCAAACCCTTCCCAGGCAACGGAGGTATCCTCGATGACGGCCATACGACGCGCAGTTTCACTCGTGCTTCTTCTCGCTCTTCTGCCGGCGCTGCCCGTCTCGATCCAGCCGGTTGCTACAGTACTGGCCGACGACGCGACTGTCGCCGTCTGTGACGAAGCGAGCTTCAACGCGGCGCTCGGCACGGTGCAATCGTCGGGCGGCGGCACGCTGACCTTCAGCTGCGCCGGCACGATCACCTTTACCAGCCAGAAGACGATTACGACCGGTGTTACGATCGCTGGCGGCAACGCGATCACGCTCGACGGCGGCAACGCAACGCGGCTCTTCAACGTGACTGCCGCCGGGACACTGACGCTCGATTCGATCACCCTGCAGCACGGCCTGGTTGGCTTCCAAGAGGAAGGCGGCGCGGTCCGCAGCGCCGGGACGGTTAACGTCATCGACAGCACCTTCTTCGAGAACACCGCCGACGATGGCGGTGCCATCTCGAACTCGGGCACGACGACGGTCACGGGCAGCACCTTCACCGACAACGTCGCAACGAGCGGGCAGATTGCGAACGGCGGCGCGATCAATGGCGAAGGTCCAACGACCGTCACCGATAGTGACTTCAGCGGCAACACAGCCGATTCATGGGGCGGCGCAATCTATGTCGACCGCGCCCACCTGGTTGTCACCGACAGCACATTCACCAGCAACTCGGCCAGTAGCAGCGGCGGCGCGCTCGCCTTCGACACCGACAGCTCGCTCTTCGCCTCGGGCAATACATTCACCGGCAACTCCGCAGTCGTGGGCGGCGCGATCATGTTCAGCTCAAGCCTGGCGGCGATGATTGTCGACAGCAGCTTCACCACGAATACCGCCAGTGGCGGTGGCGCGATCCAGAACTTCTCCAGCGGCCAGATCACGCTCATCGAGAGCACGCTCACCGGCAACTCGGCCACCTCCGGCAACGGCGGCGCGGCGATCATCGGAGCGAACGGCGGCGTCTTCCGCGTCATCGCCAGCACCATCTCCGGCAATTCGGCCAGCGGTGACGGCGGAGCCCTCTGGGGCGGCCAGGTGGCGCTCTCGATCATCGCCAGCACGCTCGACGGCAACACAGCCAACGGCAGCGGCGGCGCGGTCGCCGACCGCATCGCCGGCGGCAGCCGAACGATTCACGCCAGCAGCTTCTCGAACAACTCAGCGGATGTCAGCGGCGGCGTGATCTACAACCAGACCTTCAACACCACCATCACCGATAGCACCTTCAGCGGCAACACCACCGACGGCGATGGCGGCGTGCTCGACAACGACGGCGGCACCTTTGCCATCTCCCGCAGCACCTTCACGGGCAACACGGCCTCCGGCAATGGCGGCGCGCTCTACACCGACACGACGATCGATCAC
>JAUIIK010000111.1 GCA_030431755.1 Chloroflexia bacterium | reverse complement strand
AATGTGCGTCTGGCCGGCGAGGACATTGCGCGCGGAGCGACCGTTTTGGAGCGCGGCCGGCGGCTTGCAGCCTCCGAGATCGGTGTGCTGGCGGCGCTGGGCCATGAGCAGGTCAATGTCCACCGCCGGGCGCGCGTTGGCATCCTTTCGACGGGTGACGAAGTCATCGACATTGGCAGGATGCCGGGCGCCGGGCAGATCCGGGACTCGAACGGGCACATGCTGGCGGCACGGGTGGCGGAACTCGGCGCGGAACCAGTCCGGCTTGGGATTGCCGCCGACCGGGCAGACGATCTCATCGCACGACTCGCGGCGGCTGCGGATTGCGATCTGATCCTGACCTCCGGTGGCGTGTCGGTCGGCGACTTCGACTTTGTCAAGCAGGTGCTCCGCAGCGTGGGGCAGATTGACGTTGTGACAGTGCGAATGAAGCCAGGCAAGCCGCTCGCGGTCGGCAAGGTTGGTGGGACCCCGTTGATCGGCCTGCCCGGAAACCCCGTGGCGGCGGTTGTCTCGTTCGATCAGTTCGCGCGTCCGGCGATCATGAAGCTACATGGCCACCAGCAGGTGTATTCGCCGATCGTTCAGGCCCGACTGCTGGCGGCGATCGACAACCGCGGCCAGCGGCGGCACTTCGAGCGCGGTGTGCTGCGGCAGACGCCGGATGGCTTCGAGGTTGCGCCAACGGGCATCCACGGCTCGGGGATGCTGTCGAGCTTGCTGGCTGCCAATTGCTACATCGTGGTCCATGAATCGCTCGCGGTTGCGCCGGCCGGGTCGATTGTCGATGTCCAGCCGTTTGAGGCGTTCTTGACGTCAGCCCAACATATTGAAGAGCGCGAGGAGCAGTAATGACGCAGGCGCTGCGTACCCCGGATCGTGTCGTGCTCGTCGGACCGAGCGGCTCCGGCAAGTCCCATCTCGGGCGCTTGTTGGCCGATGCGCTCGGTTTCGAGCTTATTGACACCGACGCCGCGATTGAGTCGCGCATCGGGATGACAATCGATGAGCTCTTCGCTCGCTTTGGCGAGCCGACCTTTCGGACAATCGAGTCGGAGGTACTCGCCGCTGCCTGTGGCGCGCCGGGGCGAGTGATCGCGACCGGCGGCGGCGCTGTCATTGCCCCCGCGAACTGGGCGGCAATGCGCCCTGGAGCCGTGATCGTCGGTTTGACCGGCAACGCCGAAACGCTGGTTGAGCGGGTGACGCGGCAGCAGGAGCGCGTCGGACGGAGCGCGGCGCGGCCAAACATGGCCGGCGATCCGCTCGAACGCATGCGTGCGATGCTCGCAACGCGTGGTCCCCTCTACCGCCAGGCGGACGTCGTGCTCCAGACTGATGAGATCGACATCCAGCGGGTGCTGGATGCGGCGCTCGCGGCCATTCAGAAGCGTGTCCAACGTGGTGTTGTGCCGGCACTCTCCATTGAGACGCCGATGGAACGCTCCGACCTGTACGTTGCTCGTGGCATCCGGGCAGCATTGCCGGAGCTTGCGCGGGCCCGTTGGCCGGGCGCGACGCGGGCCTGGGTCATCACCGACGAGCATGTCGCAGAGCACTGGCTTGCCGAGACCACTGAGCGGCTGCGCCTGGCAGGCTATGACACGCGTGAGATCGTCGTGCCACCGGGAGAGTCGACGAAATCCGTCGCGCAGCTTGGCGAGATCCTTGAAACGATGACGTCATCCGGCGTGTCGAGATCCGACGTCGTCGTTGCGTTGGGCGGTGGGGTGATCGGCGACCTGGCCGGGTTCGTCGCAGCGATCTGTCTGCGCGGTCTTTCGCTTGTCCAGCTTCCAACCTCGTTGCTGGCGATGGTTGATTCGAGCGTTGGCGGCAAGACGGCGATCAACACCGGCGCCGGCAAGAACATGGTTGGCGCGTTCTATCAGCCGGGGCTGGTGCTGGTGGACACTGATTACCTGGGGACGCTTTCGCAGGAGGAGTACCGCTCGGGCATGGCGGAGGTTATCAAGCACTCCGTGATCCAGCCCGCGACCCCGCTCGGCTCGGGCCGGCTGGCCGATCTGCTCGCGGCGGCAGATGCACTGGACCCCATTCCACTTGACCGAATTGATGAAGTCGTGCTCGAGAACGTCCGGACGAAGCACAGCGTTGTACAGGAGGACGAGCGCGAGTCCGGCCTGCGGATGATCCTCAACTTTGGTCACACGGCCGGGCACGCGATCGAGGCCGATGGCTACCGCTACCGCCACGGCGAGGCGATCGGGCTTGGCATGCTCGTCGCCACCCATATCGCGATCTCGACCGATCTATGTGGCTCCGAGCTCTTCGCCACGCTCGAAGCGCAGCTAGCGTCAGCTGGCTTGCCGACCCGCTATGACGGCAGCGTGGCGTCGGTCCTGGAGAACATGCAATCCGATAAGAAGAATATTGCCGGCGTGCAGCGCTGGATACTTCCCGTCGGCGCTTCCGGGGTCGAGATCCGCACCGGGATCGATCTGGAGCTGGTGTCCGACGCGCTGCGGGCTATCGGCGGGTCGTAAAGCCGGTCGGCTGAGCCACGTGCAATAATCGGGCGGTGCTTTCGGGGGGTTCCCGGGGAAGGGATCGCAGGTTGCCGTGACGATATTGCTATCAGGTTCGCTTGCGTTCGATTACATCATGAACTTCCCCGGCTATTTCGAGGACCATATCCTGCCGGACAAGATCCACGTCCTCAACGTCTCCTTTCTGGTTGAGTCACTCGAGCGACAGCGCGGCGGCGTCGCCGGAAACATCGCCTACAACCTCGGGTTGCTTGGTCAGCCCTGTCGTCTGGTCGGGACCGTGGGGAACGACTTCGGCGAGTATGGCGCACAGCTTGGTGAGCTTGGGATCGATCAATCCGGTGTCGTGACGCTCGATGATCTCGTCACGGCGAGTGCGTTTATCACGACCGACCGCGCCGACAATCAGATAACCGGGTTCTTCCCTGGCGCAATGGCCAATGCGGGTGAGTACTCGATCAATGCATTGCTCGATGATGTGAGTATCGCGGCGGTGTCGCCGACGGCCCCGGCCGCCATGCGTCGGCACGTCGACGAGCTCGTGGCGTCCGGCACGCCATTCCTGTTCGATCCGGGCCAGCAAGTCGTGGCGTTGAGCGCCGACGATCTGCGCGCCGGGGTTGACGGCGCGACGTTGCTGGCCGCGAATGACTACGAACTTGCGCTTATCGAGGACAAGCTGGAACTCACGCGCGAGGCGATCCTCGAGCAGGTTGATGTTGTCGCGGTTACGTTCGGCGATCTTGGATCGACGATCTACGCGGACGGCACAAGCTACGAGATCCCTCCGTGCGAACCCTGGCGCGTGGTCGACCCGACCGGCGCTGGCGATGGCTACCGGGCCGGATTGCTTGCGGGGTATACGCACGGGCTTGATTGGGAGAGTGCCGGACGCATTGCGTCGACCGCCGCGACCTATGTCGTTGAGCAGAAAGGCACACAGGCGCACGCGTACACACCGGCCGAGTTTCGCGAGCGGTTCGAAGCTGCGTTTCCAGATCATTCAGCCGCGCTCGATGCGCTGCTTGCGGACGTGGCCGGTACATAGCGGCATTCGGTATAGGAGAGGGGACTCGACATGGCCGACACAGCAGCCATGAACTACGACATCAAAGATAGGTCGCTGGCAGACGCGGGACACCGGCGCATTAGCTGGGCAGCCCGCGAGATGCCGGTGATCCGGATGATCCGCGAGCGCTTTCAGCAAGACAAGCCGCTGGCAGGGGTGCGCATCGTCGCCTGTGTCCACGTGACGACCGAGACGGCGAATCTAGCGCTGACCTTGCGCGATGGTGGGGCTGACGCGGTCGTCTGCGCTAGCAACCCGCTATCAACCCAGGACGATGTCGCTGCGGCTTTGGTGGATGAAGGCATTCCCGTCTTCGCGATCAAGGGCGAAGACAACGAGACCTACTATCGACATATCAACGCGGCGATCGATCACAAGCCGAACATCGTCATTGACGATGGCGCGGATGTTGTAAGCGCGCTCCACCGCGAGCGGCGCGACGACCTCGCGGAGATGTTCGGCGCGACCGAGGAGACGACAACTGGCGTCGTGCGGATGCGTGCGATGGAGGCGCAGGGCGTGCTTGAGTTCCCGGTCATCGCGGTCAATGATGCCGACACCAAGCACTTCTTCGACAATCGCTATGGTACCGGGCAGTCCACGATGGACGGTATTCTTCGGGCAACGAACATGTTGATCGCCGGGAAGGTCGTCGTCGTCGCTGGCTACGGCTGGTGCGGCAAGGGCATTGCCATGCGCGGCCGCGGCCTGGGAGGGCGCGTGCTCGTCACTGAAATTGACCCGGTCAAGGCGTTGGAAGCCGCGATGGACGGTTTCGAGGTTGTCCCGATGGAAACGGCTGCTGGCGTCGGCGACATCTTCATTACCGCGACGGGCAACATCAACGTCATCGACCGCGACGACTTCGAGTCAATGAAAGACGGCGCGATTGTCGCCAATGCCGGGCACTTCAACTCCGAGATCAACATTGCCGCGCTGGAAGAGATGGCCGGTGAGGGCCGTCGGGAGTTGCGCCCGTTCGTTGAGGAGTTCCAGGTTTCGAGTAACCACAGCGTCGTCGTCCTCGGTGATGGCCGCCTGATCAACCTCGCCGCAGCCGAGGGGCACCCGGCTAGCGTGATGGACATGTCTTTCGCCAACCAGGCGCTGGCCTGCTCTTACCTGGCCGAGCATCGCCAGGAGCTCGAACGGCGGGTCTACAACGTTCCGACCGAGATCGACCACGAGATCGCGCGGCTCAAGCTGGCCAGCATGGCGGTCGAGATCGACGTGCTGACCGACGAGCAGCGCGAGTACCTGGAATCCTGGGAGCACGGCACGTAACCGCTGGCGCGTGTCCAGACGGTGAGCTAGAGGTCAAGCGGAAGAAGGAATCGCCAACCTATGTCGTCATTCGCGACCGCAAAACGCACGTTGTTTACGTCGGAGTCCGTAACCGAAGGGCATCCTGACAAACTCTGTGACCAGATTTCCGACGCCATCCTCGATGCGATCATCGCCGATGATCCCGATGCGCGGGTAGCGTGCGAGACGGCGACCACAACCGGGCTCGTCATCGTCATGGGTGAGATATCGACCTCGACCTACGTCGATATTCCACAGGTCGTTCGCGATGTAATTCGCGATGTCGGCTACACCGATGCGCTTTTCGGCTTCGACTGGCAGACGTGCGGGGTGCTGACGTCGATCAAGGAGCAGTCCTCGGAGATCGGCGACGCGGTGGAGGAAGCCTACGAGGTGCGGCTGGCGCAGGATGGCGAAGGCGACCTCAACATGCTCGGCGCTGGCGACCAGGGCATGATGATCGGCTACGCCACCGACGAGACACCGGAGCACATGCCCTTGCCAATTGCGCTGGCCCACCGGCTAAGCAAGCGTCTGACCGATGTGCGGCGCAGCGGCGACCTCAGCTATCTGCGTCCGGATGGCAAAAGCCAGGTAACGGTCGAGTACCGTCACGGTCAGCCGGCCCGCATCGACAGCGTCGTCATCTCGACGCAGCACTCCGAGGACGTCGACCGCGAAACGCTGGAGCGCGATGTCGAGCATGGGATCATCCGCGAGACGGTCCCGGCGAATATGCTCGACGGCGATACGAGCTATTTCATCAATCCGAGCGGACGCTTTACCATCGGTGGGCCGATGGGCGATGCCGGCCTGACCGGCCGGAAGATCATCGTCGACACCTACGGTGGCATGGCGCGGCATGGTGGTGGCGCGTTCTCCGGGAAGGATCCGACAAAGGTCGACCGGTCAGGCGCGTATGCCGCTCGATACGTAGCGCGCAACATCGTTGCCGCCGGGCTCGCGCGACGGTGCGAGATACAAGTTTCCTACGCGATTGGTGTTGCACACCCGTTGTCGATCCACGTGGAGACCTTTGGGACGGGCGCTGTGCCCGACGAACGCATCGCCGAGTTGATCGACGCGCACTTTGATCTCCGCCCGCGCGCGATCATCGACCAACTTGATCTTTGGCAGCCGATCTACCGGCAGACGGCGACGTATGGCCATTTCGGCCGGCTTGACATCGACCTGCCCTGGGAGAGGCTGGATCGCGTTGCAGAGCTGCGTGAGGCCGCCGGACTTGGGGCGGCCGCCGACGCATCGTAGGAGCCAATGAACCCCGACAGCGCGAGTGTCGCGCTCGTAACCGGTGCGTCCGGGTTTGCCGGGCAACACCTGACGGCCGCGCTCGCCAGTGCCACGGTGTGGGAGGTCATCGGTACCTCCCGGCGCACGGGTCAATCAAGTGAGCGTGTGCGCTCGGTCGCGTGCGACATGCGCGATGCCGACCTCGTCAAGCGCGTTATTGACCGCTACCGGCCCGATACGGTCTTCCACCTGGCCGCGCAGAGCTATGTGCCGAAATCGGTGGCGGATCCCGGCGCGACACTAGCCAACAATATCCTCGGCCAGGTCAATCTCTTCGAGGCTATCTTGAGTGTTGGGATTCAGCCGCGCATTCTTGTTGTCAGTTCGTCGGAGATCTATGGCGCTGTCGATGCCGGGGCGCTCCCGGTCGACGAAGATGCCGCGTTGCGACCAGGCAACCCCTATGCTGTATCAAAGGCGACCCAGGATCTGCTTGGCTATCAGTACGCAGCGAGCGCAGGGCTCGACATCGTGCGAGTACGACCGTTCAACCATAGCGGCCCGGGTCAGTCTGACCGATTTGTTTTGAGCGGCTTCGCGCGCCAGGTAGCCGATGCCGAATCTGAGAGAGTCGAGCCGTCGATACTCACCGGCAACTTGGACGCTGAGCGTGACTTCCTCGATGTGCGTGATGTCGTGCGGGCGTACCTGCTCGCGGTTGAGCGCGGCGTTTCCGGCGAGGCCTACAATATCTCCTCCGGCGCGCCGCGCCGGATTGGGGATCTGCTCGACATGTATCTCGGCATGGCGACGCGGCAATTGACGGTACGGCATGATCCGGCCAGGATGCGACCGTCAGACACGCCGATCATCTACGGTGACTCGACGCGCTTTCGTGCCGCTACGGGATGGGCGCCGCAGATCACGATCGAGCAGACGCTTGCTGATACGCTTGACTATTGGCGCTCGCATCCATGAACCCCGGCTCTGGCGTATGGTGGAGGATCTTTGCCCGATGTCGCTGACTCGCTTCGGCAGGACAATCGCTCGCTACTACCTCGGACTGCGAATGAGCGCTGCGCTTGCAGTGCCTGATCTAGCCTCTCGTGAGATTCCGTGGCCGACGCCGATCGTGCGGCGGCTGCCGGGACGCGTCCACAACGGCTGGGACGAGCGCGAGATGATCAGATCTGGCGATGAGGTCTGGATCGTGGTTCAGGAAGAGCGGCAGGTTGCGAAGAGCCCATTCATCTGGAACTGAGTGCTGCGCTACGGCACGTCACCGTTCGGTCTGATCGACGTAATGCAATATGCGCGGAGGTGGAGTAATCGACTCTAAGAGTCAACGCGGTCTCCGAACCCGTGAAGTGGGCACTATTGAACTGCGCGGCAGGGCGACCGAGAGCGGACCGCCCGCCGCCCTCGGTCGATTTCGGATCGTGCGCTACTCAGCAGCCGAGAAGCTGAATGGCTGACCGGCCGTTTGCTGATCCTCTGTGAGCATGTCGGCCAGCACTCGCTGCATAGCCATGATGTGAGCGCAGGTGCCCTGAGCCTCGAAACCGTGGCAGTCGCAGGAGAAGTCCTCGCCGTCCATCGATACCTTGTGCTCGTCGTGGCTGCCGCGCAATGTGGCAGCGAAGGTCTGGAACTTGACCCGCTGCGGCTCCTCGGCGTACATGCGCGCCTTCTCCACCTTGCTCACGTAGCTGGACGACTGCGCTGAAAACGAGAACGGAGCGCCGCTCGTCTGTTGCTCTTCGGTGAGCATCGGCGCGAGGATCTTCTGGAGCGCCATGATGTGCGAGCTTGTGCCCTGCGATTGAAAGCTGGGACTCGAGTCTGAGAAGTCCGCGCCCGCCATCGACACGGTGTGTTCACCGTTTTCGCCGTCAAATCTGACGTTGAACGATTGGAAGCGGATACGCTCCGGTTCGTCGGCGTACCGGCGAGACTTCTCGACCTTGGAAATCAGTGATGAATTCAAACAAACGCTCCTATCGACTCGGGACCGAAAGACCGGCAATCGCTGGAAACCACTGATTGGCAGCAGCAACAAAAAATCGCCTCGGCAAGACGCCGGGCGATGTACTCGCGTTGCGTTGTCTGTGCCGTGACCCGCTCATTGTCTGGCCATCCCCCGCATGAGTTTCCAACGATAGGCTTAGTGTATCAGACGATCCAGCCCGAATTGCTGGAAATTGGTCACAGTCGAAGCGGATCGAATTGGTGGATGTGAGCGGTCAATCGACGAACCAGGGCCACGCGGACGAGCGCGCGGTCGACATCGCCATTCTTACTGGCGGTGAAAGCAGGCGGATGGGGAAAGACAAGGCGCTGCTGCCCTGGGGCACAGGTACGCTCTTGGATAACGCAATCGCAACTTCCAGTCGGCTCGCGGCCGGAGGCAACATCTACATCATCGGCGATCGTGAAGACTATGCGGGGCGTGGCGGCGAGGTTGTCGCTGATGCCTATCCTGGAACCGGACCGCTTGGCGGGATCGCGACCGCGCTGCGAACGGCGTCGACGGCGCGCGTACTGGTGGTTGCAGTGGATATGCCGTGCCTTTCCACCGCGCTGCTCGGGGCAATGCTGCGGATTGAATCCGACGCCGACGCAATTTTGCCGGTGACTGATCAACCGCAGCCGTTGCACGCCATCTACCGGCGGCGAGCTCTGCCAGTCATAGCGAGGCAGATCGACGGCGGTCAGCTGCGTATCGCGAGCATTTTCGAGGAGCTTGTTGTGACCTTTCTCGACCGCGACTGGCTACGAACGTATGATCCCGATGAGCGTTCGTTCGCGAACGCCAATACGCCGCAGGATTACCGTCGTCTGCGTCAGGAACATAGGAGCTAGCTTGGAACATCGCGGCACGCTCGGTCAACGCGACTATCGGAAGTTCCTCACGGCCGAGGGACAGCTCAACGTGCGGTACCTCCCGCGACAGGTCTATACGGCGATTGTCAAGGAGTACCGCACGCGGGACACGGTCATTGACGAGGTATTCGAACAGCTGTACCTCGCGTGGGATCTGGAGGACCAGCTTCAGCAGCAGAAGGAGCGCGGAGCGGAACCGGACCGCGCGGCGGCGGCGCAGGCAGTGCTCGACAGCCTTGAAGATACTGACTGGTGGCGGGTGAACGCGGCGTTCGAGAAGGCATTGATACGCGACTTTGCCGCCGTAGCTGAGTGCTGGGCCGATCTGCTCGATCCTGTCTACGACGATCAGGAAGCGCGCGGCTGGCGAGACTTCAGCGCCTAACCTGTAATTCGCGTTCCGGTGCTCGCCTGGACGATTGCCCGGTCGAATCGCTCGACAAGCGTTGTCATATTGAACCGTCGTGCATCGACTGTCCACGGTCCTTCACGGCCGACCGCTGCCGTCTTGACTGCCATGATTCGCTGCGCCGCTGCATCGACGTCGCCTGACGGATAGGTTAGGGCGGAGGGCAGCGTTTCGGCATAGGCGAGCGCGTCGGGCACGACCGGGAGCGCGCCGAGCCGCGCGGCTTCGATGGCCGCGATCCCGAAGAATTCGTGTTCGGCGGTCGAGAGCCAGACATCCAGCTGTGCGAGGACCGCCGCGTAGCCGGCTGCATCGAGATAACCAGAGCGGGTGTCAACGGCAGGTGCGACATTCGGCCAGAGTGCGAGCTCGTCACGCCAGCGTTGGGCTGGGCTGCCGAGGATGTGTAGCCTAAGTTCCACGCCCACGTCCACCAGGCGGTCGATGATCGCCATGAGCAGATCGGGCCGCTTTTCGGCTTCCCAACGCGCGGTCCAACCTATCCTGAAGATCGCGTCAGGAAGTGTGTCGACGGCAACCGGCGCAGTGAACGGCGGGTAGAGGACACTTGACTTGTTCCAGTGATCCGGCAAGATCTCGCGGGCGAGCGCTTGAACGGCCGGCGCGGGATGGTTCAGGGCATTGAGCTCAAAGACTCTGTGGTGATAGCGCGAATTGAACCAGACAGCGTTAGATATCTCGACAGCTTCGAGATGGCTGACAAGGTGTGGCAGACGGTCCAGCGTTCCGGCGGGGTAAGTCCACTGGGATTCGTGAAAATAGACCGCAACTCGCGGATTGCCCATCCAGGCGGGCAGGCGCTCGACCGCGCGCGCGACATCTGCCGGGCCGGAGAAGATGATGAGATCGTATGGATCACCTACGGCCAGGCTGTTGAAGGCGTCCGCTATTGTTCGATGGCCGGTCAATGCGAGTGTGCGCCAGTGATTGCGGCCGAGAAGCAGGAGATCGATCGCGTGTCGAGATGCCTGTTGCAGCGTGCGGGCGACGCGCAGGTGCGATCCCGCGCCGTAGGACTCGACAAACAGCACGCGCCGAGCGGGACCCGGTCGTGGTCCGGCTGCCGGCTCAAAGCGCCACGTGCGGGTTGGAAGCGAGGCACCTGTGGGTGAGTTCAATTCCTCCGGAATCGTGACACTCCTGACTGATTTCGGAACGATGGATAACTATGTCGGTCAGATGAAGGGCGTGCTGCTCTCGCTTAATCCAACGCTGCGGATTGTAGACCTGACGCATGGGGTTGCGCCCCAAGACATCGACGAAGGCGCGTTTCAGCTGGGGAGCGCAAGGGGCGTGTTTCCATCGGGCACGGTCCACGTCGCCGTTGTGGATCCGGGAGTTGGAACCAACCGCCGCGCAGTGTGCGTTGTTGCGGAGGGACATGTCTACATCGGTCCAGACAACGGACTGTTGACTCCGGCGCTTGCAGAGGCGTCGGCAGCCTTTGAAATCCTGAGCTCAGCGGTGATCCGGCGGTCGGTTACGGCGACCTTCCACGGCCGTGACATCTTTGCTCCGGCCGCGGGCCACATTGCAACTGGGTTAGCGCCGGCACAACTGGGACCGGCGGTCAACGTGACGGATCTCACACGCTTGCCGCCAGCCGTCGAGCTAGGGGATGGCGTTACTCGCGGCAAGATCGTCTCGATCGACCGGTTTGGTAACTGCATCACGAGATTGACGACGGAGCACTGCCGCCGGCTGGGCGCGCTTGGAGGCGTGACCTGCGGCGACTTCCACGTCAGCGAGCTGAGCCGGACCTTCGCGGACGTTGGTCTGGGAGCCCCTTTGGCCCTGATTGGCAGCAGCGGGACCGTTGAGCTCGCGATCCGCAACGGCAGTGCCGCCGCACGCTTTGGTCTGCAACGCGGGGATTGGGTTGAACTCTATGCGGCTGGCGATGACTGAGGCGCTCAGTGGGTCGGTAGTATAATGACCGCTGTGTCGCTCGCTCGATAGAGAACGTGGGTTCCCATGTCAGCAAACAAGTCGACCTCCAGGCGTCGCTCGCGGCTCTCACGCGCAGAAATCAAGGCCTACGAGGCACGCCGGGCCGAGGAGCGCCGGCGGCTGGCGTTGCAAACCAACGATGAAGAGGTCGCCGCGCGCCCAGACTCGACGGGCTACACGATGACGCGCGACGACGAGTTCTCCGTAATCAAGAGCGATCTGGTCCGGTTGACCTGGATTGTCGGCATACTCCTGGCGATGCTCGCCGGGGCGACGGTGATTCTCTCCTAGTCCTCGACGTCGTCATCTTCATCATCGTCTTCGTCGATCATTTCGTCGCCGATGTCGTCTTCACCATCAGCTTCTTCGTAGTCGGCCTCTAGCTCTTCTTCATCTTCCTCATCGAGCTCGTCTTCCATCAGATCGTCAAGATCCTCGTCGTCATCGGGAGGAATGATGAGGTCGTTCTCATCCGCCCGGAAGAGGCGGCTGTCGCGCACGTAGGCGCGCGGGATGGCTTTGTTCACCTGTTCCGGGAAGGACATCTCTGCGCCAATCTCGTCACTGCGCTCGACTTCGCGGACGATGACACGCACGTGGTCGCCAGCGTTTGCCGTAACGAATACGTCATAGGTGTTGCCACGGTCCAGGAGCCAGGCGAGCCTGCGTCCGAGGCGCGGTTCCGGCGCGCCGACATACTCGCCGGACGCATCGACGAAGACGACCTTGTCACCTTCACGGGCGAAGCCGAGCTTGTCGCCGGCGGCGATGCGACGCAGCTGCGAAGAAGGAGCCGGGTTGACGAGGTCATCTACATAGGTCTTGCCGGCTTCCTGAACGAACGCGCCGTAGTGGTTCACCGCGCCCGCAACATCTGCGTCTTCGTCGGACGCTTCGATGTCACGGAGGGGTTCGAGGCGTTCGAGGTTGCGGCGGGCGATGATGCTGGCCGGATCAGCCTCAAGGGCTTCCGAATAGGCCTCGTAGGCAGACCGAAAGTGCCCGAGCTCGTAGTGCGCTTTGCCGAGCCGGTTGAGCGCGTCGACATCGCGCGGCGCGCGTTCAATGAGCTTCACGTTGAGCTCAATGGCCTCTTCCCAATTGCCCGCTACCGCGGCGCGCCGGGCCTCCGCCGCCATCTCACGGACGATCTTCGAGCGGGAGCTGGTTCCAGGGAACGACATCTATGGTGGATCCTTTCTCTACGGGACACTCGGAATACTTTTCGAGGCGGTGAGCCTACGTGGCGACCGGCACAGGCTGCCGCAATGCCACGGGTTCGCCCAGGGCGTACCAGGTCGTCGTCTTTGTAATCTCGACATCCACGAACTGGCCGGTCCAGTCGCCCACGCCATCAAAGAAGACGAGCTGGTTGCCGCGCGTGCGGCCGCGCCAACGCCCGCGCGCGCGGCCGTCCACGAGAATCTCGCGGTTAGCCCCGCGTAGCTCGCGGAACTTGGCGGCGCTGATCTCGGCCTGGATCGCTTCGATTGCCTGATGGCGTTCGTGTTTGACGTCGTATGGAATGTCATCTTCCCAGCGGGCCGAGAGCGTGCCGGGGCGCGGTGAATACATGGCGACATGGATCTTGTCGAATTCCAGGTCGCGTACCAGGTCGAGGGTCGCCTGAAACTGCTCGTCGGTTTCGCCGGGGAATCCGACGATGATGTCCGTCGAAATGGTGACGTCGGAAATCGTGTCGCGGATCTTCTCGATGCGCTCGCGGTACATCTCGTTGGTGTAGGTGCGGCGCATGCGGCGCAGCACCTCGTTGTCCCCGGCCTGCACCGGCAGGTTGACGTGCTCGCACAGACTCGGAAGATCGGCGATCGCTTGGATGAGCTTGTCGTTGAAGTACTTGGGGTGCGAGGTGAGGAAGCGCACGCGCTCGATTCCGGCGACGGCATCGACGGCCGCCAGGAGATCGGCCAGATCGCGTCCGTCGTCGTCGAGGTCATGGCCATAGGCGTTGACCGTCTGGCCGAGGAGGGTGACCTCCTGGACACCGGTGGCGGCCAGGCGCTCGACTTCGGCGACGATTTCGTCGAAGGGCCGGCTAACTTCGCGTCCGCGACGGTAGGGCACGATGCAGTAGGAGCAGACAAAGTTGCAGCCGTAAATGATCGGCAGGTAGGCAGTCACCTTGGGGTCGGTTACTTCCGAACTGTAGAAGTGCGGTAGCTCGGCCAGGTCGATGTCGATCTCGCCAGCTTCCGGCGCGATCTCGACCAGCCGTTCGAACTCTGATGGTTCGAAGAACAGGTCGACGTAGGGGAACTGCTCTTTCAGCGCTTCCTGCTGACCCGTGACCATGCAGCCGGTGACGCCGATTTTCAGGTCCGGATTCTCGCGTTTTGCCCGGACGAGCGAGCCAAGCTTGCCGTGCACCTTATCCTCCGCCGCCTGGCGCACGACGCATGAGTTCAGAATGACGATATCGGCATCCGCTTCAGATGTCGTGGCGCTATAGCCTGATGAGCTGAGGATCGCCTCGACTTTGGATGATTCGGCTTCGTTCATCTGGCAGCCAATGGTCCAGATGAAGTAGCGTTTTTCTCCGCCGTTCGAGACCGTCGATGGTGCTTCGGTGGATTGCCTGGTGACGAGCTGCAATGGTTCCAACGCTCGACCCTTCCTGGCGCTTGTACACGGGCGAGACTCCAACCGCTAAGTATACCGCTGGCTGGGGTGTAGAGAAACTGCGCGATCATGCGTAAGTTTCACGCCGAAAATACGCACCGTACGTACATTGTGTCCTTGCATGCCGTCACGTACAATCGGGACTGCTCGCATTCACTTGCCTTTCTGGCACAGCCTGGACGTGTAAGAAGCGTGTGATGGGGACACGCTTCATGGGGTGGCAAGCTCGTAACAGAGCGTGCTGGGGAATCGATGACGGTGTTTTCTAGGGGGAATAGTGGTCAAGCGGAAATGTGGCACATGCCGCTACTTTCGGGATGCTCAGATTGCATGCTCGGGTTGGTGCACGCACCCCGAGCGCGGCGACCTACACGATCTCGTGCTCGTGCGGAGCGAAGAGCTCGCCTGCCGGAACTCCTGGGACAATGATCTGTGGGAGCAGGCGCGACAAGCGCCGGCCAAATCGCCAATAGCATCACAATCGCCACCCGGACCGGCGCGGCCACAGGTTCCGGACAACCCAACCGATCGTGTGACTTCTATTGATATCGCCAGACCTGCCGGCGCGTCGGACCCATCAGAACGGCGCTCACCGCACCCGGCCGTTGCCGGGGGCCAAGAGTCGCGGCCCCGGGCGCAGATCGAGGTATCCAACAGGGAGGCTCGAGCATCCGCAGCTCGCCCTCCGGGTTCTGGTGTTTCCTCACTTGAGCCGAGCTTCTCGCGGGCGTTGCCGGGCCCCCGTTCGACAGGACGCCCCGCAGCGGAGGTCGCTGTCAACACAACCGAATCCCCGGTCATCGTTCGGGCGGACCGCCGCGACCCACAGCCGCCAGCGCCGGCTATCGTCGCCGATCGCGGGCCCGGAGCTACCCTTGCGCCGGAAGACACCAGCCCACTTCCAGTGGAAGAGGTCAATCGCGTGCTGGAGCGCGTCGCCAAGCAGCGGCCCGCACAGCGGCAGCGGACCTTGCCCGACGTCCAAGCGCCGGCAATCGAGCACTTGCCGGGGAGCCCGTTCGTCCATATTGATGGCTTGGACCGTGAAGCCAGTGCGACGCGTGACGCATTTGCGGCGCCTGCTACTGCGCCGGGACCGGCCTCGCCGAGCGGCATCTCACCGCTTGATGAGTCGGCCTGGGTGGCCGGTATTCCGCGCTGTTGCGACACCTGCCGCGAGTTCCGGCGGGACCCGTCCGGCAAACAAGGGTATTGCGGCAGTCCCTATGCATTTGCGTCGCGCACTATGGTAAAGTCCGATCAACTGGCCTGCCGGTCCAGTTTCGCGGTATGGTGGCTTCCGAACGACGATATCTGGCTTGAGAAAGCGGATATCTCGCACCACACGAGGCCGACGCCGTATCTTGATGCGATTCTTGACGACCTGCGGCCAGAGACTCGATAGGGGCCGCCAGTTGCGACAAGCGGCTGGCGAATCGCAGAACTGAGTTATGGGGAACGTTGACGTTCTGCGAATGTGAGGGGCACTAGACGAGGCATGTCAGATCTTGGCGATCTTCTACGCCGGGCTCGCGCCCACAAAGGCGTAACGCTTCGGGACGCCGAAAAGCGGACCCGGATCAGCCGGCATTACCTTGCGGCGCTTGAAGCGCATGACTTCGACCAACTGCCGCCCCGCGCTTATGCACGCGGGATCGTTCGCAACTATGCCCAGTATCTCGGGTTGGACGCGGCAGCAGTTCTCACGATGTTCGAGTCGGCGACCTCCGATCCAGATGATCGTCGGGACGAGGTTGAAGTCGTTCCGGCGGTGCAGCCCATTGAGATCCACGGACACTGGGCGCCCAACTTTGCGATCATCATCTTTATGCTCGTCATCTCGGCCGTCATATTTACGTGGATCTACTCTGCCTACCTCCAGCCCGGCGACGACGCGGTTCCAACGACCATTGCCCAACCAACAGCGACGCCGGTTGAGGATTCCTTGTTCGACTCAATCGCGCTAACTCCCACCCCGACGGAGCCCGAGGACGATCAGTCCGGGGCTGACACGCAGGAAGCCGATGAGTCGTCGACGGCGACGACCGCTGATGAGTCCACAACTGCAACTGAGGAGTCGGACTCCGAAGCTGACGTAGCCACGGCGATTGAGGAGCCTGAAGCGTCGAGCAACGCTGCGGCAAGCGCCGCTGCGCCTGGCCCCGAGGTATTGCCCCAC
>JAUIIK010000246.1 GCA_030431755.1 Chloroflexia bacterium | reverse complement strand
CGCATCGGACGCCGCTGCCGTATCGAGCTTGCGGGTATGCAACGCGACCGTCGCGATCTTGCGCTCGGCCAGCTCAGCGCCGACGAGCCCGCGGGCGACCTGTTCAATCGCGTCGAGGTTCGAGGCGGTGGCGGAATCAGGCAGCTCCTGTGAGATCCCGCTGCCCGGTCGAAAGATCTCGAACCCATGGGTACCGGCAATGATGACGTTGTCGAGGCCCGTCAGCTCTTGGATCTCGTGGACTGGCCGGCCAGAGACCAGCGCCAGCGTCGTGCCGTCGAGCCCGGTCAGCGCTGCGATGGCCGGTAGGACGCCCGCCAGCGGCCTGGCTTGCATGCGGTCAGGATGAAAGGGGGCCAGCGTGCCATCGTAATCAAGGAGCAGAAGCGCGTGTGAGGCGCTGCACACGCGCTGCCAAAAGTCGGGTAGTCCCGGAATCTCGAACGGTGTTGTTGAACCTGCCAATGCTGTGTCCTAGCGCGGAAGCGACCCGGACATAGATAGCCCAACATGCCGACGGGCGTCAACGTCTCCGGAGCGGAGCGATGCGAGCAGAGGGCGGAAGGGGTGGGATTCGAACCCACGAGGCGAGAGGACCCGCCTACGCGATTTCCAGTCGCGCGCACTAGGCCAGACTATGCGACCCTTCCAAGCGTGCTAATGAGCGAATCGATACCGTCGAATCGCGGCGGAGAGGGTGGGATTCGAACCCACGGTGGGGGATTACCCCACACTGCTTTTCGAGAGCAGCACCTTAAACCACTCGGACACCTCTCCACCGCTGATTATACTGAAGGCGTCGATAGCTGAAAACTGAAAAACCCACCGGAGTTCACCGGTGGGCTACTGGGTACGCCCGGGAGGATTCGAACCTCCGGCCTTTTGGTCCGCAACCAAACGCTCTATCCACTGAGCTACGGGCGCGTGAAGCTGGACGGCATGCCGCCCGAGCCAAGTCACATCCTAGCACACCAACGTCGGACCGCCAATGGCCGGGAAGCTGTTCGGCCAGAATGTTAGGTTAGGACGAAATGGTGAGACAATCGACTTGACAGGTCTTTACCGTCTGCGTATCATGCCCAGGACGGTGATTACGCACGCTTGGAATGAAGGATAGTCGCAGACCGATGTCGAACCGCCGCCCACAAGTGAAGGTTGCCGAACAGGCCCTCGATGTGGCGCGGGTCGACGTGCGCTCCATTATTCTGCTTAGCCTCATTCTTGTGCTCGTAGTACTCCTTATTACGGGCCAGACATAAGGGAGCGCGCGCAGAACCACAGACGAGAACGACGAAAGATGCGAGCCTCCCAGAGTCGGGGGGCTTTTTTAGTGTCAGCAGACGAGCCGCGAAACCACAGGGACGAGACGAAGGGTTGTTGGAATATGGCTGTCGCACCTGAGAAGATCGTGACACCGCCCGAACACGAGCAACAACAAGCACAGCAGCAGGACCGGCCGATGATCGGCGCGCGCATCCTCTGCGAGGCATTGCTGCGCGAGCAGGTCGAAGTCATCTTCGGCTACCCCGGTGGGGTCATCATCCCGCTCTATGACGTCTTTCCCGAATACCCCGAGCTCAGGCACATCCTTGTGCGGCACGAGCAGGGCGCCGGGCATGCGGCCGACGGCTACGCCAGGGTGACGGGCAAGGCCGGCGTCTGTCTGGCCACCTCCGGACCCGGCGCGACCAACCTGGTGACGGCTATCGCCAACGCCAAGCTGGACTCGGTTCCAATGGTCGCGATCACCGGACAGGTCGCCCAGCCGGTCATCGGCAGCGACGCCTTCCAGGAAACCGACATCATGGGCGTCACCATTCCGATTACCAAGCACAACTTCCTCGTCCGTGACGTCAACGATATCGGTCCAACGATTCAGAAGGCCTTCTACCTGGCGCAGTCGGGCCGGCCGGGACCGGTGCTTGTCGATATTCCCAAGGATGTCTTTCTGGCTGAGGGCGAGATCGGCGATCCGATCAGCCTCGATCTCGCCGGCTACCGCCCGACCTACACGCCCAACCGCCGGCAGATCCGCCTGGCCGCCGAGGAGATCGACCGCGCTTCGAAGCCGATGATCCTGTCCGGTCACGGCGTGCTGCTCTCCGGCGCGGACGAGGAGCTCTTCGAGTTCGCTGAAAAGACCGATATCCCGGTCGGCATGACGCTGCTTGGGATCGGTGGCTTCCCGCAGTCCCACCCGCTCGGGCTCGGCATGATCGGGATGCACGGCTTCACCCACTGCAACCGTGCGATCAACGAAGCCGACCTGCTTATTGCCGTCGGCATGCGCTTCGATGACAGAGTGACCGGCAACCTCAACGAGTTCGCCCCGAATGCCCGTGTGATCCATATCGATATTGACCCGGCAGAGATCGGCAAGAACGTCCCGGCGGATGTGCCGGTCGTGAGCGACGCCAAGTCGGCGCTGCGAGCCCTGATCGACGCGGTGGAGCCGCAGGACCACGCCGCCTGGCGCGGCGAGATCGAGAGCTGGCGCCAGCGCCCGCCGTACCGCCCGCCGACTGCCGAGCGCGGCCTGCTGGCGCAGACGGTGATCGAGCGGATGTTCGCGCTGACGGGGGGCGAGGCGATCGTTTCGACCGATGTCGGCCAGCACCAGATGTGGGCGGCGCAGTTCTACAAGACCGACCGGCCGAATCGCTGGATCTCGTCGGGTGGTCTCGGCACGATGGGCTTCGGCGTCCCAGCGGCGCTTGGCGCGTCCAAGGCTGCACCCGAGGCTGAGGTCTGGGCCATCGTCGGTGACGGCGGCGTCCAGATGACCTCGTTCGAGTTCGCGACGCTGGTGCAGGAACGCAGCAACGTCAAGATTGCGATTCTCAACAACGGCTTCCTCGGCATGGTCCGGCAGTGGCAGCAGTTCTTCTTCAATTCCAACTACTCGGAGACACAGATCGGCCAGCCCGATTTCGTGGCGCTGGCTCACGCACACTACATCGCGGCTCGGCGCGTTGACTCGCCCGACGAA
>JAUIIK010000245.1 GCA_030431755.1 Chloroflexia bacterium | reverse complement strand
GATCCATCGGTGGTGATTCAAGCAGAAGGTTTAGTCGGCGTTCTTCCACTGCGGTTTCGGCGGGGCCGCGCCATCGGGGACCGGGGCGCTGTAGGGTTTGCCACCAGTGACTTCGTGGTGCTCAGCCTTGGCCTGCTCGATCAGGTCGGGGCTGTTGACCAGCTCGGCGGCTGAGACGGCCATGATCTTGGCGGCGTGGAGCATGCCCTTGTGGCCGATCGACATCCCGCCGCAGGCAGTGATGCCCCAGCTGTGGCCGGGCGTGCCGGCCGCGAAGCAGGTCGTCCGGATCTGGGCCGTCGGCGCAACCCAGCTCGCCTCGGCGACATCGGTCGAGCCGGAGACGGTCTTGCCCGCATCCTCCGGTAGGTAGACATCGCTCAGCAAGGCGTCGTCCGGGGCGTCTGGCGGCAGCTGGAGCGCGCGCACCGACGCCCGGCGCGTCGCCTCGGGATAGCCTTCGAGCACACGGGCGGCGAAGGCTTGCTCCTCATCGGTGAACTCAAGCGGCTCGACCTCGTTCATGACGTTGACCATCAGGTCGGTCAGGACACCGTTCGGCAGGTAGTTGTGGAGGCCGTGGAAATCGTGCTCCTCCAGCCGCGTCTCGGTCATCATCTCGGCGCCACGGGCGATGGCACGGACCCGCTCGGTGATCGGCTCCAGGTCGGCGCGTTCGGGGGCGCGGACGTAGTACCAGACCTCGGCCTCTTCGGGCACGACGTTGGGCTGACCGCCGCCGTTGGTGATGACGTAGTGGATGCGGGCCGACTCCATGACGTGCTCGCGCAGGTAGTTGACGCCGATGTTGGTCAGCTCAACGGCGTCGAGCGCCGAACGGCCCAGCTCCGGCGACGCGGCGGCGTGAGCCGTCTTGCCGAAGAAACGGAAGCGGATGTGGTCGATGGCGAGGCTGCTGCCGGCCCAGGCGGTGTTCGTCGCGCCGGGGTGCCAGGTGAAGCAGGCGTCGAGGTCGTCGAATGCCCCGGCTCGCGCCATGAAGACCTTGCCGGCGCCGATCTCCTCGGCCGGACAGCCGTAGTAACGCACAGTGCCTTCGTTGCCGCTCATCTCCAGCCAGGCCTTCAACGCATGGGCCGCCGCCAGCGACGCCGTCCCGAGCAGGTTGTGGCCACAGCCGTGGCCCGGCGCGCCGCTCGTGACCGGCGACTGGTCCGGCTCAGCCTTCTGCGAGAGCGTCGCCAGCGCGTCATATTCCCCGAGGAAGCCGATGACCGGTCCGCCGCTGCCCCACTCGGCCATGAAGGCCGTCGGCAGGTCGCCGACGTTGCGCGTCACCGTGAACCCTTCGCCCTCCAGAAACTCGGCCTGCAGCGCGCAGGACTTCGTCTCGGCCAATGCGACCTCAGCAAAGCCCCAGATCTCATTCGCCATCTGGACATAGCGTTCCTGCCGCTCGTCCAGCCACTCGGCAACTTCCCAGTTACGGCTCATATCGATAGATCCCTTCCCACAATTTCGTCATCGGGTTGGTTTACCCCGCTTGTTCTCCCGGCGTCATTCTAGACGTGAATTCAACGAGCCTCTGACGTGCGATCTGAATGCGGTTACCAGGACGACCCACGATGGAAGGTACGTCGCCCCGACCAGAGGGGATCTTGGGCTCATCAGTAGTCGTCGTGCACGCACCAATACGCGTAGCTGATGGTGGCGTGAACGAGATCCGGGCGATATCGTTGCTGCGGTCGATCGCGGTTGATGAGCAAGGTAGGAGCCTGAAACGTGCTGAATCTGTCGCCGGAACGTGCCGCGCGCTTGCGGCGGAATTTTCGCGGGCTGGCGGTCATCGTCTTTGCCCTGACGGCAGTCCAGGCATTCCTCGGTTCAGCTGGCTTCTTCCGGCCGGCAGACAGCACCGACTACACATCGTTTCACGAGATCGTCGCCAACGCCCTCTTCCCACTTGCCATCCTGCTCTTCGGCTTGACCTTCATCGCTCAGTTCCAGCACCGCAACCGGATGATCATCTGGACGGGTTTGCTGCTGATCGCGGTCATCTCGCAGATCGGCCTGGGCTATTCGGCGCGCGACAACGTGAGCCTCCTCTCCTGGCACATCCCCTCCGGCGTCGCCATCTTCGGCTTCGCCCTCGTCGTGATGCTGCTCTCCTTCGGCCTGCGCCTCGACCGGGATACGGTCTAGTCTCCGACGTCGTATCGCAACCCGCTAGAGCTCCGCATTGTCCCGGCACGCGTCCAGCACCCGTTCGGCCTCGGCGCGATCTCGATAGATCGCAATAACCGTCAACACCCTCCTACCCGCTGGCCGCTGGACTTCAACCGATACCGCCTGGGGATACGCGCCCAAGATGCGCTCGGCCGCGGAGCGGTTCCACTCGTGGACGAGGACAACGACCGGGCGGGAATCAGAAGCGTCGGGAACTGCCAACTCCTCCAAATCACGCCGGAGCACGTCGCCGGCGAGGTATCGGCTGGGGCCGTGGCGGGCGTAGATGCGTGTGCCGCCGCTGACCAGCGCCAGCGTACCGGGTGGGAGTGATTCGAGGCACCGTGCCTGGGCAGTTGCGGGAACCCCGAACTGATCGGTCGCGCCTGGCCGCAGATACTCGTAGCCGTCGTGCGCTCCGGCAACCAGCGGCACGCTCAACAGGCCGGCGAACAGAGCCAGCGTCACATGCCCCGGTAAGCTGCGCCGAAGATGCTTCCATGCCCCGTCGAGCGCCAGGGCGACGACGAGCAACACGGCCACGGTTGGGTTGAGCAGCCGGTGAGCTTGCCCGGCAACATCGGTCAGGATGCTGGCGAAGACGCACGGCACGGCAAGCCAGACCAGCATGATCCGGGCGGATTCCGAGCGCCAGCGCAGACAAAGCACGACGACTCCCACAATGGCCAGCGCCGCGACGAGCCCCGGTAGCAGCGGCTGGTCCATGAAGCGGTACATGACCGCGCCGTAGCGCGAGTCGGGCTCGCTGGTGAACGCGAAGAACGTCGTCTGGATCTGCTCCCGGAGAATGCCGGCCTT
>JAUIIK010000110.1 GCA_030431755.1 Chloroflexia bacterium | reverse complement strand
GTTGAGTGAGCCGACCGGCGCGGCGTCCTGGTATCCGGTCAACGACCACCCGCAGGACAAGGCGTCCTATCACTTCCGGATCACGGTCCCGGGTGGCTATGACGTCATCGCCAACGGCACGTTGATCGAGACCGTGGATGCCGGCGACGGCTGGTCGACCTGGGTTTACGACGCGCCTTCCGAGATGGCCAGCTATCTGGCGATGGTCGCAATCGACGACTTCGAGTTCGAGGAGACCGAGACGTCGAGCGGGCTGGTTATTCGTAACGCCTACGACGCCGAGTTCGCCGACTCCGCCCCGCAGAACTTCGAACGGACCGCTCAGATGGTCGAGTTCTTCGAGGAGATCTTCGGGCCATACCCCTTCGAGATCTATGGGAACGCCGTGCTCGACTTCAACTGGGGCGGCATCGCGCTCGAAACGCAGACCTTCTCGATCTTCGACCGCAACTTCGGCCGCCGCGGCATCAGCGCCGAGCAGACGGTTGCCCACGAGCTGGCGCACCAGTGGTTCGGCAACAGCATCTCGCCCGAGCAATGGGACGACATCTGGCTTAACGAGGGCTTCGCGACCTACGCGCAATGGCTCTGGGTCGAGGAGGCGAGCGGCGTGTCGGTGGACGCGCAGCTTGAGGCGACGGTCCTGCCGGAATTCGAGCGGATCAGCCTGCCGCCGCCGGGCGCTCCCGGCCGCGATCAGATGTTCGCGGGTAGCGTCTACATTCGGGGTGGCATGACCCTCCGGGCCCTTCGCCTGACCGTCGGCGACGAGGATTTCTTCGAGATCCTACAGGTCTACGTCGAACGCTACACCGACTCCCACGCGAGTACCGACGACTTCATCGCGGTTGCCGAAGAAGTTTCTGGCCAGCAGCTTGACGACCTCTTCGACCTCTGGCTGTACGCGGACACGACCCCGGAGCTGCCAGCCCCGTAGGCTGACTTCGCGTCCATGGATAACTGTCGGACTGGCTGCGATTCTCGATTGCTGCACGCGCTCCTCCCTAGTCTCCGCCCCACCGCCGCGATCCGCACCGTCAAGACGCCACCAGCCGTCATTCTGAGCGTAGCGAAGAATCCGACTCTCCGTGTTCCGGGGCAGCACTGTGCAGCGATGCTCTGCGGCGTCGTTTCGGCGCCGGGACACTGACGGGTACACATCTCACCTGATGAGTTACTTCCGAGTGTAGAGCTGGATTCTTCGCTGCGCTCAGAATGACGGCTGGTGGCGTCCTGGCGGGGCAATATAAAGGTGACGCGCGTTGGGATAGGCGGTGAGGGAGGGTTGAGCGCTGGCTCTCTCGCAGGGCGACTGCCGCTCGCTAATCCCAGTAGACGGCGGCCTGATTCAAGAGCAACCACGGAGGCAGGCCGAAGTCGCCGGACTCGCTGAGGACCTCGAATGTCAGGCGGTTGTTGCCCGGTTGCAGTAGTTCGAGATTCCCAACGCGCCAGCCGACCTCGGTCCAGGTCTCGTCGCCGAACGGCGCGGGGCCCTCCCAGATGACGACGCCGTTGAGCGAAAGCCGGCAAGGGACTTTTCCGGGCAGCTCGTCGTCCATGCCGATGATGACGATGCCGATGTAGCTATCTGGCAGCTCCGGTTGTCCGCCGACGGTGAAGGCGACGGTTGTTTGTGGATACTCGGTTTCCTGCGAGTAGAGGTGTGCCGCCGGCCGGCCATAGAGCTCGCCGTCGGTCCGCCGGTAAGCGCCGCCAGCGACGAAGTCATCGCGGGTGAACGTAGCGGTAGCGCCCTGCTGCCACACGGCCGGGATTGCCGCAACGGGGATGGGCGTGTTGAAGTCAACCGACGGCGCGCCGCCACCGGCGGGTGGCGCGGTCGCGGTTGGGTCTGTTGGCGGCTGCGTTGCTGTCGGCCCCGGCAACGGTTCTTCCGTTGGTTCTGGCGGAGCTTCCGAGGTTGTTGTCGGCTCAGCAGTCGCGGCAGCTGCCACGGCCTCAGTCGCAGTCTCCGCGCCGCCTGCTGCGACCGGGGCAACGGCCGATGTCGGCGTCGCTTCAGCGGCTGCAGGGATCCCGTCGTCAGCATCACCACTGCGTCCGCCAAGGTCGAGCCCGCTCAGGGCAAACGCGACGGTCGCGACCACAAGCGCGGCGATAGCCAGCGTGACCGGCAGCAGCCAGGTTCTCCGGCGGCGCTTGCGCAGTGGGCGGGCCGTCGGGGTCTTGCGGGTTGGCGCGGCGGGCGGCGTGACCGCGGAGGCGGCTGGCGGTGGTGAGAACTGGCGTGGTTGGGGTCGAACCGTCTCGGATGAGCCCGTGGGGGCCGCGACCGCTGTCTTGCCGCTGAGCGCGTCGCGCATCTCCCGGGCGCTGCGGAAGCGTTCGCTTGGGATCTTCGCCAACGCTCGCAGCACGACAGCTTCGAGCTCGATGGGAATGCGCGGGTTCAGGTCGCGTGGTCGCGGCGGTAGATCGCTGACGTGCCGGTAGAGCACCTGGACCGGATTGTCTCCCCGGAACGGCAGCCGGCCGGTGAGCAGCTCATACAGCATCACACCGGTTGCATAGAGATCGGCTTCCGGCCCGATGCTCTGGCCTGTGGCTTGTTCAGGAGCCATGTAGGCGGCAGTTCCAATGGTCGTGCCGGTCTCGGTGAGCGTCACGTCGTTGTTCAGATGGGCGACGCCGAAGTCGGTGAGGCGGGCGACCATACGGCGGTCGAGCAGGACGTTCTGCGGTTTGACGTCGCGGTGGATGATGCCCTGGTCATGGATAGCGGCAAGCCCGTCGAGCACCTGCCGGCCGATGTTCACAACCTCCTCGGTTGTCAGAGGCCCCTCGTCGCGGGCGAAGGCGCGTAGTGTCTGGCCATCGATGTACTGCATCACGATGAAGGGGAGCTGTTGTTCGCGGCCGAAGTCGAAGACCGGGACGACATTCGGGTGGCTGACTCGCGCTGCCGCCTGGGCCTCACGGTCGAAGCGGGCGGCGAACTCGTTGTTGGATTGGTGTTCGCGGCGTAGCACTTTGAGCGCGACATCACGTTGCAGCGTTGTGTCGCGGGCAAGGAAGGTCTGCGAGAACGCGCCTTCGCCGATCGGGCGCATGATCTCGTAGCGGCCGGCGTAGGTTGTCGGTATCGAAAGCGACATCCGGATCTGGCCCAAATTCCCCAGCTTCAATCACACCGAGGAAAAGTCTCCCCGGCGTCTCCCGTCACTATGATGGCACGCGACGCCGCCAGGGAGTAACGCCGTATACTCGGAAAGTGCATGTACGGATACATCGTGGAGTGGGATTCCAGGCACAGATATGCGGACGATTGCCTTCTTCAACCAGAAGGGCGGCACGGCGAAGACGACGAGCACGCTCAATGTTGCTGCCGCACTGGTCGAACGCGGCGCGCGGGTGCTCATCATCGATATGGACCCGCAGGCCAGCCTCTCGATGGCCGTCGGCGTCGATATCCCATCGCTCGAACAGTCGATTTACGATGTGCTCGTCGATGACGATGTGCGCTTGCGTGATGTGCTCCAGCCGTCGTCAATTGCCGATATCTGGATAGCGCCGAGCCATCCCGATCTTGCCGCCGCCGAGCTCGAACTGCTGAATGTGCTCGAACGTGAACGGCGCTTTGCCTACTCGCTCTCGGGCCTGGTCGGTGACGCGTTTGACTATGTGTTGGTCGATTCGCCGCCGACGCTGAATATCCTGAGCATCAACATCCTCGTAGCCGTCGACGAGCTCGTGGTCCCGATAGAGCCGCACCCGCTGTCGATCATGGTCCTGCGGAGGCTCTTCGAGACGATTTCGCGGGTGCGCCGGCTGAATCCCCGGCTGCGGGTTGTCGGCTTCCTGCCGACCAAGGTGCATCACTCGTCGCGCCTCGCCGCCGACATGATCGAGACGCTCCGGGTGCAGTTCCCGGACGTGCCGCTGCTGACCTCGGTGCCGCTCTCGGTCAAGGGCGCGGAGTCGATCATCGAGCAGACATCGATCCTCGAGTACATGCCCAACTCGCCGCTGTCGGCCGCCTACCGCGATGTCGCCGCCTCGCTGGCGGAGCTGGAAGTGGAGCGTCGGGAGCGTGTCTAGCCGCCGCCGCTTCAGTGTCGACGACCTCTTTGCCGATACCAGGCCCCAGGCGGTCGGCGTCCAGGACCTCGTCAACGCCAAGGAGATCAGCCTCGACCGCATCGAAGCCGATCCCGACCAGCCACGCACGACCATCGACGAGACCGCGCTTGACGAGCTGGCGGCGTCAATCGAGCGCCAGGGGGTCCTCCAGCCCATCGCCGTGCGCTACAACGACGAACGCGATATGTATGTCGTCATTCACGGTGAGCGGCGCTGGCGTGCGGCGCGGCAGGCCGGCTTACAGGTCATTCCCGCTATCGTCCGCGAGGTCGATCCGGAGAGCATTCTCCTCCAGCAGCTGATGGAGAATATCGTCCGCGAGGACTTGAACGCACTCGACCGCGCCCATGCGCTACGGGCGCTCAAGGAGCAGATGAACGACGCGCCCTGGGACAGCGTGGCCGCGGCCGTTGGAATTCGGCGGAGCCGCCTCTTCCAGCTGCTTGGGACAGAGAAGCTCTCTGAGGAGTTCCGGCGCTTGCTGCGCGAGGGCGTGGTGAGCGAGAAGCAGACGCGGTCCGTGCAGCGCCTGGATGACGCGGTTCAGGATGAGCTGGCGCGGCGCGTCGGCGATGGCCGCCTGACTCCGGCAGACCTCGACCGGGCTGCACGCTCGGTTGCGGAAGCCGGGTCGGCGCAAGAGGCGGCGGCGTTGCTCGACCTTGCAGAAGCCGTTGATGAAGACCACGAGCTGACGGCGCTCTACCGCGCAACCGGGCGTCAAACGCGGCGGCTCAGCCGTTCGCTCGGCGAGCTGCGGGGTCAGGCGCTGACGGATGACGTGCGCCAGGCATTGCAGACATTGCGCCGCGACATCGACGATCTCCTGGGATAGCATGTCCCGCATTCCCCAGGCGCTACGATACGCAGAACGACAGATAGGTTCGGACCGACTGGAAAGTGGTGGGTTGAAATGACGCGCACAGTTGTTGTGCCGCTGGATGGATCAGACTCGTCGGAGATCGCGCTGCCAATTGCTCGGCAGTTGCGGGATCGGCTCGGAGGCACGCTCAAACTGATTTCTGTCGTCGAGGTGAGCGCCGAGTTCGATGCCTGGGTCGAAACGGCGCCATTCTCGTTGGAGGATGAGCTCGACACCTGGCTCGACGACCGCCGCAGCTATCTCCAGACGGTCGCGGAACGATCCGGCGACAATGTTGAGACTGAGATTCGTGTAGGACGCCCTGCGCCGGAGATCCGCGCCGTGCTTGAAGAGACCGGTGATGCGCTCCTCGTAATGGCCAGCCACGGCCGGAGCGGGCTGCAGCAGGTAGTTCTCGGCAGCGTTGCTCTCTCCATCCTCCACGATGTACACATGCCGGTCGTTGTTGTGCACATGCAGGATGAAGCCGTCGGGACGACCGGTGCGATTGATTCGGTGCTGTTGCCGACCGACGGTAGCCGCTTCAGCGAGAACGCGATCGAAGAGGCGCTGGAGATCCTCGGCGAGCCAAGGCCTGCCGCAAGGCTCGTGCAGGTGCTCGAGCATCCCGGTTGGTCGGAGCATTCCAACTACACCGGGCTTGTGAATCAGTACCTCCAGGCGGGCCGTGAAATGTCGGAGAACCACCTTGAAGAGCTGGCGGGGAAGCTGCGTGAGCGTGGCTACCGCGCCGATGCCGAGCTGCGCTCCGGAGGCGCTGCCGACGGGATTCTCGATGCTGCCAATGAGCACAAGGTCAGCATGATCGCTATGGCAACGCACGGCCGCGGCAGTGTCGGACGCCTGCTGCTCGGTTCAGTTGCCCAGCGTGTGCTTCAACGCGCCACTGTGCCGCTGATGCTGATCCACCTCGAATCCGACGAGGATTAGACCACGTTGCATTGAAGCAGCTCCCACGACACACGTCCTGCTTTGAGGCTGGCATCCCGAGGAAGGCTTTGCGCCTGAGGGATCTTGTCGCGAGCGTGCCGCCCGCTGGTGCAGGAGACGATGATCGACCGCGTTGCAGCGACTGTGACCGTCTTCGTCGGAGCGCGGCAATGTCGGTCGTGGATCCCTCGGGCGCAGAGCCTTCCTCGGGATGCCGGCCTCGGAGCAGGACGTTGATAAACGGCGGTGCCCGGCGGCGTGCAGCGGAGAGCACGGGCTCAATCTTTCTGCAGGACGTCTAACTTGATGCATGAAGGACTGAGCTTGTCTCCACTCTTACGATGTCGTGCTCGATCTCTTCGCAATCGGTGGTCGGTGGTTATGCAATTGGAGCGAGTGCCGGAGAGCGCTCGCCGCGAATCTACGACGCGTCTCCGGAACGCAACCCCGGTGGCAATGTGCTCTTGGCAAGCCAGCGGTCATTGCTCGTCATCCGGGAATGTGCGGACGTTGCGGAGGATGCGGACGGCGAAGTCGTAGGTGACGTAGTTGTAGATCCAGCTGGTGAGCACCAGCAGCCGGTTGCGGAAGCCCACAAGCAGCATCAGGTGGATGGCAAGCCAGGCGATCCAGGCTGGAAATCCAGTGAATTGCAGGCCGGCGACATCGGCAACGCCGCGGTTGCGCCCGATCGTGACCAACACGCCTTTGTCGTCATAAGCGAAGGGCTGACGCGGTCGGTTCTCAAGATCGCGCACGATGTTGCGGCCAGCGCGGCGACCCTGCTGGACTGCCGTCTGTCCAAGTTGCGGATAGGGTTCTCCCGTCTGCGGGTCGAGAACGCCGTTGAGGTCGCCGACGATGAAGACGTCTGGGTGTCCGGGTAGCGAGAGCGCGGCATCCGTTGCCACCCGTCCACCACCGGCCGGCTCCGGCAAGCCCGCAAAGCCCGCCCCGACGACGCCGGCGGTCCAGATGACGGTGTACGCGCGGATGTGCTCGCCGTGATTTGTGATGACGCCGTCGGCTCGCACCTCGGTCACCCGCGTGTCGCTGCGAACATCGACCTCGAAATCACGGGTCAATGTGCGGTCGGTATAGCGTCCGAGCTTCTCGCCCATTGGGGCCAACGGGTAGCTGGTGGATTCGACCATCACGACGCGAAACTCGCCGGCGTCGATCTCCGGGTAGTCATGGCGCAGGACGTGCAGACGCAGCTCGGCCAGCGCGCCGGTTAGCTCGACGCCGGTTGCGCCACCGCCGACCACCACGAAGGTCAACAGTGCCTGCCTGCGGGCCGGGTCCTTTGCGCGCGTTGCCGCTTCACAAGCAGAGAGGATCTGATCGCGAATTGCCAGCGCTTGATCGAGCGTCTTCATCTCGAAGGCATGCTCCGCTATGCCGGGAATGTTGAAGTGTGCGGTGGTGCTGCCGGTAGCCACGACGAGGTAGTCATAGCGCATGCGGTAGCCGTCGACGTCAACAATCCGGCGCTCGAGATCGACGGATTGCACCGCTCCCATGCGGAATCGGATGTTGCGATGCTTGCGTAAGAGGGCGCGCGCCGGCTCGGCGATTTCGGGCGCTTCGAGACCGGCGATGGCGACCTGATAGAGCAAGGGCTGGAACAGATGGTGGTTTGTGCGGTCGACGACCGTAACGAGTAGATCGGGATGATCGGCAAGCTCACGGGCGCAGGCGAGGCCGGCAAAGCCGATACCGGCGACGATGACGTGGCGTTTCTGAGGGTGTTCGGACACTTGATAATTCTTTCACAATTAGGTAACACTGACGTGCTTCGGAGATTCTGACACGCGACCTTGACGCCGGAGCAGCGGAGAGCCTATAAAGCACTCGTCGCCATTTACGATTCGGGGGAGTCGGGCGACGATGAGGAAGTAGGCACTACAGGCGTCATCAGCTTCCCACTTCCGGGAGTGTGACGCGGGGCAGATTCGGGGGATCGATGGCTCTGGAACCTCTCACTCGGGCGACCTGGGATGATCTCAACCAGGCGCTGCTCTTCCTCGCTCTCCTGCACCTCACGGTTGTGACGTTTGCCGGGAGCATCCTCTTCGCGCGCGCTGTCATCCCATCACTTGTCTACACGGGACACGCTTCCGAACGTGTCGGCCGCTTGCGTATGCCGTTGTTTGCCGTGGCAGCGGTGGCCGGTGCCGGCGTCCTGATCTTGGCATATTTCTGGATCAGCAGTCTCGGCTTCGCATTCGACATTTACGACCACACCTACTACTAGGTAGTGACGAGCCGAATCGCGTGGCGGCGTTCGGCGCTCCGACGGAGAAAGGACCGATAGCTTGGGCAATCGGATACGCAGAATGTTCCGGAACCCATACGTCGCCTACGGGGTGCTCGCATCGCCGGGTATTCTGCTCGTCGTCGGGATCGCGACATTCTTGATCCTGCAACGCACGTTGCTGGCGCCGACGGCACAGGCCGCGCCGGACCAGCCTATCGACTTCCCGCACACAGTCCACGCCGGCATGCTCGAACTCGACTGTACTTTCTGTCACCGAGCGGCTTCCGAAGAGCCGCACGCCGGGCTGCCGGCTCTGGAGCAGTGCATGTTCTGCCACACGGCCGTCCAGCCGGAGGACAATGAGCAGATCGGGCTCCTGCTCGAGGCCTGGAACAACTATGAAGGTGTGGAGTGGGAGCGGGTGCACCAGTTACCCGACCACGTCCAATTCGTCCACGAAGCTCACATCAACGCTGGATTCGAGTGTTCCACCTGTCACGGCGATGTCGAAGAGATGGAGAAGATCAAGCAGGTGCGGGATCTTCGCATGGACGATTGTGTCGAATGCCATCTCGACAACGAAGCGCCGATTGACTGCACGACGTGCCACTACTAGCGGCGAGGGCAGAGGACGTATGAGACGACGCGATTTTCTCAAACTATCGGCCACCTCAGCCGCGGGCGCGATCATCTTCCAGGCCTGTGACTTCAGCGACTGGGGCGATGGCGATCCACCACGCGAGTTCGAGCTCGAGAGCCCGCGCGATATTCCCGAGGATTATCTCTTTGGCAATGATGCCTGGTATGCCTCTGTCTTCTCGGACAGCGGCGAAGCGCCGGGCGTGATTGTCCGCGTCTTTGAGGGCCGCGCCAAGAAGATCGAAGGCAACCCGAACCATCCGGTGAGCAACGGTAAGCTGCATGCCCGTGGCCAGGCGATGCTCCAGGATCTCTACCATCCCGACCGCGTGCGCGCTCCGATGCGGCGTTCCGGTCCGGGCGGCGCGCCATCGTTCAGCGAGGTGAGCTGGAACGACGCGTTTGACGGCCTCGCCGAGGCAGTGCAGGCCGCACAGGGGAGTGTTCTCTTCATTACCGAACCACTCAGCGGGGCGCTCAAGCAGGTTGTTGATGCCTTCGTGGAAGGCGTTGGCGGCGAGCGCATCGTCTATGAGCCACTCGAAGAGGCCGCGCTGCGTGAGGCTGTCAGCCGCAGTTTCGGCGTCAGCCAGCTCCCGTTCGCCGACGTCGGCAATGCGCAGACCGTGCTCTCATTTGGCGCGGACTGGCTCCACACCTGGCTCTCGCCGGTGCGTTATAGCCAGGGCTACGGCGCATTTCGACGGGACACCGAGGAGTCGCCGCGCGGCTTCTTCTATCACGTCGATACCCACATCAACGGCACATCTGGAGCGGCTGACCGCTGGGTGCCGATCAATCCAGGCTACGAAGGCATGCTGGCAATGGCGATCGCCTCCGTCATCATTGAAGAGGGCATGGCGGCCGACGAAGCAGGCTACAACGCGATCATCGGCGGTACTCCCATGCCCTCGGTCGACGACGTGGCTTCGCAGTCAGGCGTCCCGGCCGAGATGATCCGGGAGATCGCCGAACGGCTCGCCAACAACGGCCCCAGCGTGGTGTTTGGTGGCGGGAATGCCGGCGCGCACACTAACGGTGTCGCGAACCTCATGGCGATTCACGCGCTCAATGTGCTGCTGGGCAGCGTCAACGTGCCGGGCGGCCTGCATATCAATGGTGAGCTCGACGGACCGTTCGCCGGGCTGGACCGCGACGCCGGGGCCAGCAATCAGGCCTGGCGCGATATGACTGACCGCATTGCAAACGGCGATTTTGGCGGCGTCTTCATCAGCCAGGCGAACCCGGTCTACGGGCTGCCGTGGGGCGATGACCTTGCCGTCGCGCTCGCGAACGTCCAGAACGTCGTGAGCTTCTCACGCTACATGGATGAGACGACGATTCAGGCCGACTGGATCATGCCCGGACAGACGGCGCTCGAAAGTTGGAACAGCGTCGCGCCGGCGGTGATGCCGGGCAGCGCGGTCGTTGGCTTCCAACAGCCGGTCGTCCTGCGCTTCTACGACACGCAGCCACTGGGCGACGTCCTGTTGACGATTGCCGAGGAGGTCGGGCTGGCCGAGGCGTTGCCCTGGGCCACGATGCAGCAGGTCGTACAAGAACAGGCCGAGGCGCTGCGGACGGGAAATGCCGGCAATATCCAGGCAGCTGACGATGCGTCGCTCTATTGGACCGAGCTGGTGCAGACCGGCGTCTGGATCAACGAAGACGGCGGGCAGGCGGATGCAGCCGGCTCCAGCGAGATGCCGGCGGGCGAGCCGCCGCAGTACGCGGGCGACGCCGGGGAATACCCGTATTACCTCGTGCCCTATGAGTCCACGTCGCTGGGGGCCGGGCAGTTTGCCAATTTGCCTTGGATGCAGGCGCTGCCGGACCCGATCACGACCGTGGCCTGGGCTTCGTGGGTCAGTCTCAACCCGGAGACTGCCGACGAGCTTGAGGTCAGCACCGGCGATATCGTCCGGGTGGTGACACCTGCGGGCGAGCTGGAGATCCAGGCGTATGTCAACCGGGCAGCGCCGCCGAATGTTCTCGCGATTCCGATGGGCCAGGGCCATACCCATTACACCCGCTATGCCGAGGGCCGCGGAGTCAATGTCATGAAGATCGTCGAGGGATCATTGCAGGATTCCACGACGGGCGCGCTGGCCTGGGCAGCAACGCGAGCGAACGTCATGAAGGTGCCGGGCGAGTTCAAGAAGCTCCCGCGAATGGAAGGCACCGTCGACATGGTTGCGCCGGAAGAGTATCAAGTAGTGCGGATCGTTCCGCCAGCGCACGGCGAAGAGTAGCCGGCGCAAGGCCGAACGCACGGGAAAGAGCCGAGATGTTGTTGCAACAAGGGGCACTCGACCACCGCTGGGGGCTGGTTCTCGATCTTGACTCCTGCACGGGGTGCGGAGCATGTGTCGTGGCCTGCCAGGCGGAAAACAACATCCCCATCAACGAAGAGTCCGCCTTTCGCGAGAACCGCGCGATCGAGTGGATTCGCATCGAGCGATACTGGACGGATTCAGAGGATTTCGCGGAGTCGTCGCCACAATACCTGCCGATGACCTGCCAGCATTGCGGCAATGCGCCGTGTGAGCCGGTCTGCCCGGTCTACGCGACCTATCACACGCCGGACGGTCTTAACGCGCAGATTTACAATCGCTGCATCGGCACGCGCTACTGCGGCAATAACTGCCCGTGGAACGTCCGCTATTTCAACTATCACGATCCGAAATTCGAGGACACCTTTACGAACCACTTGAATCCTGATGTCACCGTGCGCAGTCGCGGCATCATGGAGAAGTGCTCGATGTGTGTCCAGCGCATCCGCCGCGGCGTCCGCGAAGCCCGCTACGACGGCCGCGAGCTGCAGGACGGCGATATCATGCCGGCTTGCGCGCAGACGTGCCCGACGAACGCCATCATTTTCGGCGACCTAAACAATCCGGATAGCCAGGTCTCACAGATGGTCGCGTCGGACCGCAACTACGAGCTGTTTGGCGAACTCGGCACCGCGCCGGGTCTCACCTACCTCGCAAAGGTCGATGTCGACGCAGAAGAGCATTCCGAGGAAGAAGAGCACGCTGCGGTACCGCAGTCGCCAGTGATTTGGATGACCGTGAATGGCTGAGCACGCGCACGCTGGACACGTCGCTCCGGAGATTACCGCGCGGCAGACAATCGAGGACGCGACGCGCCGCGTTGTCAGCACCGGCGCCAAGTTCGCGACCCTGGATATCGCGCTCGGCGTGCTCGGCGCAATCGGCCTCATCGCGCTGGTGCTCAATCTGATCATCGAAGGTACTGGCAACCGCGAGGCATGGGGCTATACGGCAATTGTCGCCGGCTACCTCATGTCGAGCGTGCTGTCCGCGCCGATTCTCGCGGTGCTGTTGCGACTGACGCGCAGCGACTGGCGACGGCCGCTGAGTCGCATTGCCGAGATTCAGGCAGCCGCCGGCATCGTCGTCTATATCCTCTATCTGCCGTTGTTCTTCGCGATCCCTGAGGCCGAGGGACGGTTTACCGTCTGGGTCGAATGGCCCTGGGGCGCGCCCGGATTCTTCTCGGCCGTCGTGCTCGGCCTGCTGGTCTTTGGCGGCTACGCATTGCTCTATATCTCGGCAATCCCAGATTTCGCGATCGTCCGAGACCGGAGCCACGACAATCTCCCGCGCTTCGAGCGTTACTCGCGCCTGGCGCGCGGTTGGTACGGCAACTTGCGCCAGTGGAGCGTGCATCGGGCTGGCCTGGGCGTGCTCGGTGGAGCGTATCTGATCCTCTATATCTGGACGGTCTCGCTCTTCTTCTGGGACTTTGGATTGTCGCTTGTCCCGAGTTGGCGTTCTTCGGTCTTCCCCGGCTTCGCGGCGATGAGCTCGCTGCAGACGGGCCTGGCGCTGATCATTGTGACGATGTACGCGCTACAGCGCTGGGGCGGTCTGCAGGACTACCTGACCTGGGATTATTTCTGGTCAATTAGCAAGCTGCTGCTGACAACGTCGTTGCTCTGGTTCTACCTGTGGTTCTCAGAATTCATGATCTACTGGTACGGTCGCAAGCCCGACGAGATCAACGTCCTTGAGCTGGTCATGTTCGATGTTTACGGCCTACCGATGTTGCTTACCTTCCTGCTGAACTTCGCGTTGCCGCTCTTCATCCTGATGTGGAACCGCGTCCGGAAGACGATCGGTGGACCGACGCTCGTTGCCTGTCTGGTCCTCGTCGGCACGTTCATTGACCGACTGCGCATCTTCGGCGCGGCCTGGGGAGTCGAGAATCCCTTCGCGCATGAGATGGAAGCCGACAATATCCCGGATTTCCTGGTGCCGAGTGTGCTGGATATCTTGATAGTGATTGGCAGTCTGGCGGCGGCGGCTTTCTGCGTACGCATGGCGCTACGCATCGTGCCGCTTCCAAGTATCTGGGAAGTTAGTGGTGGGATCGGGCTGCGGGTGCGCCGGCAGTACCTCAACCATCCAGTAACCGTTATCGCGAAACCGGAGTAAGGCTGCGGGGGTTCGCCTGCGCGGCGTCCAAATCGGGGTACCCGCCGCTAGCGGCACAGGAGTAAGACATGCAAGAACGTGTCATCATGAGCGATCAGGAGATCAACAACGAGCTATTGCGCTCGGTGTTCGAGCATCCACTCCGGTTTTGGGTCGGGGCGGGCGTGCTGGGCATCTTTGCTGCAATGTGGTTGATCTCGCTGAGCTGGTTGATCTACTGGGGCGTCGGCGTCACCGGCCTCAACCGGCCCGTTTACTGGGGCTTTCTGATTACCAACTTCGTCTTCTGGGTCGGCATCAGCCACGCCGGAACGATGATCTCGTCCATTCTCCGCCTGACTCAGGCCGAATGGCGGCGGCCGGTCGTCCGCGCCGCCGAGGTTATGACGGTCTTTTCGCTCGGCACCGCCGCGCTCTTCCCGCTGATCCACACCGGCCGCCCGTGGCGCGCCGTGTACTGGGTCTTCCCCTACGACTTCATGCGCGATGTCTTCCCGAATGTGCGCTCGCCGCTCATCTGGGATCCGAGCGCGATCTTTACCTATCTGACCGGTAGCGCGCTCTTCGTCTACACAGCGTTGATTCCGGACCTGGCGGTTATTCGCGACCGCTCGACCGGGCTACGGCGGACAATCTACGGCGCGCTGGCATTGGGCTGGACGGGCAACACCCGCCAGTGGAAGCTCCAGGGCATCGCCGGTGTCCTGATCTCGGCGCTGATTCTGCCGGTCTTCGTCTCGGTCCACAGTATCGTTTCCTGGGACTTCGCGGTGTCGATTGTCCCGATCTGGCACGCGACGGTCTTCGCGCCCTACTTCGTTGTTGGCGCGGTCCACTCCGGCGTCTCGGCTGTGCTGACGCTGATGGCCGGCATGCGCTGGTTCTTCAAGTGGGAGAAGTTCATCCGCCCCGAGCACTTCGACGCCGTGGGCCGGTTGTTGATCGTGATCGCAACGGTCTGGCTCTACTTCTTCTTCCTCGACTTCGTCTTCGCGATTGCCGCCGAGGAGACGCGCGAACTCGCCGTGATGGAACGCCGCGTTTTCGAGTGGCCCTACTGGTTCCTGCTGGTCGAGATCATCATCCTCGGATATCTGATCCCTGTCGGCATGTGGTTGAAACGCAGCGTCAGGCGTAACATCAAGTTGATGTTCTGGTCGTCATTACTCGTGAATGTCGCGATGTGGTCCGAGCGTTACTGGCTCATCGTCCCGGGTATCGAGCGGAAGTACGAGCTGAAGTTCAGCTGGTCCTTCTACAACCCGCAACTCGTGGAGCTTGGGCTCGTTGTCGGATCGTTCGGCATCGTGGTGTTCCTCCTGTTGATGTTCAGCAAGCTGTTCCCGCCGATTGTGCTGTGGGAAGAGAAAGAGGGGCAGCGCTTCGCTGCTAACGTCAAGATTGGCCAGGCGGTTGTCCCGGCTATCGTCAAGGAAGAGTAGTGCCGTGCTGACGCACTCAGGGTTTAGGTTACAGGGCACAGGTTACAGCAGAGTCAGCCTTCTGCTATCCCCTATGTTTGGAAGGACGCAACATGGCTGATCGCGCAGTCATCGGAGTCTTTGAGGATGTTGACGACGCCGCCAGCGCCACGCAGTCGATGCTCGACAACGGCATCAGCGGCGAAGACTTCGATATCTTGTCCAGTTCGCCGTTCCCGCATGGTTCGTTCGGCGAGGCGGAACGCCACCACAACCTCTACGTGTTCCCGCTCATCGGGGCCGCGTGTGGGTTCATCACCGGTGTGCTGATTACGGCTGGAACGCAGATCTCCTGGCCGCTCGTCACCGGCGGTAAGCCGATCCTCTCGATCCCGCCGATGCTCGTCATCATGTATGAGGGCACGATGCTCGGGGCGATCATCTTCACGGTGTTGGGCGTGCTCTTTGAGTCGCGCATCCCATCCGCCGGGCCGCGTGTCTATGACCCGCGCGTCACCGCCGGCTATATCGGCGTCATCGTTTCAGGCGCGGAGGAGATGGTGCGGCGCGCAGCGCAGATCATGACCGACTCCGGCGCTGAAGATGTCAAGTTCGATGAAGAGGGGAAGACGATCAATCTCCTCGAGGACCCGGAGGACCAGTAATGGCGACCCGGCTCACCGGTTTCAAGAGCGGGCGTGCCGTCAGCCGGCCATTCGCTGCGGTGCTGGGGATTCCCAGGGCGTGGTCGCGCCGGAAGCAGGCGCTCTTTGGCGGCCTCTTCCTGGTCGCGCTGCTAGCCGCCTGTTCGTCGACGAACACCTATCCACTCGACTATTACACCGGTATGCATTACCAGCACTCGTTCAAGACGCTGGAGCCGCCCCGCTTCCTCTCGCCCGAGGGCTCTGTGCCGGTCGACGGGCGCGCGCCTGCTTACACGTCAGCGCAGATTCTCGAACTCCAGAATCCGACGCCAGCCGACGAAGCGTCGCTGGCTGCCGGGCTGCAGATCTACAACGTGAACTGCGCCGTCTGTCACGGTGAGGGCGGAAATGGCGACGGGCCGATGGCTGAGTTCCTCGCGCAAAACGGCGCTCGACCGCCGGCTGTTTTGACGGCTGACCGTCTGGTTGGCGTTGAGGACAACCATTTCTACAACGTCGTCACCAACGGCCTGCCGCCCTTCATGCCAGCCTTCGGCGATCTTATCGAGGGCGAGCAAATCTGGAATCTCGTGAACTACATCCGTCAGCTACAGGGCGGCGTCTAGCGCGAGTCGCCAGTCAATAGTCAACCACGTAAGATTCGGGACCGGCGGCAACGCCGGTCCTTTGCCTTTGTGAGCGGAGTCGCAGATGCTTCAGTACACCGATGACGTTACGGCTGTCACTGCCGACCAGCTCGATGGCGCGTTCTGGGTAGGCTGGCCCGACCCGCCGTCGCCGTCCGACCACTTGCGGATACTCCTGGGAAGCTATCGCGTCTGGCTGGCAATCGATGAGGAGACGAACAAGGTCGTCGGGTTTATCAATGCCGTGAGCGATGGCGTGCTCTCCGCCTATATTCCATTGTTGGAGGTGCTGGCTCCGTACCAGGGTCAGGGCATCGGCTCCGAGCTCACGCGCCGCATGCTCGCCTCGTTGGGGCACCTCTACCAGATCGATCTGATGTGCGATGACGACGTGAGGCCCTTCTACGCGCGGCTCGGCATGCGGCCGGGCGGGGGTATGCT
>JAUIIK010000244.1 GCA_030431755.1 Chloroflexia bacterium | reverse complement strand
CGCACGTCGGTACAGGAGCTCGCGGTCGGCTTGACGAGTCGCATCGTCGAGGTGGAGGATCTGGATTCCACCATCCTTCGCCGTCTCGACATGCTCGCTTTCCGGCCTCAGCGGGTGCTCACCATCGTGCGCCAAGATACGCACCAGACTGTCGTGAGCGTTGAGGACGTGGGCATCCCGGAACCACTCAGTGCCGAGCTGGCCCGAGCGGTCTTCATCGCGCCGGCTGTCAGTCGCAGCCAATGGGAATGGTAGGGTCTGTGCTAACTGGCTAGATATGGAAGGCTCAGCAATGCAGCGAACAGGTCACCACATCACGCATCGCAGCATCCAGATCGGCGAACTTGCCGCTCTGTTCGACATCAATCCGAAGACGATCCGCTACTACGAGGAGATCGGCCTGCTGCCCAAACCGTCACGCAGCCCGGCTGGCTACCGGCAGTACGGTCCGGCCGACCGTGAGCGGCTAGACTTTATCCTGAAGGCGAAAGCGACCGGCCTGACGCTGGAGGAAATCGGGCAAGTCGCCACTCTGCGCCAAAATGGAAATGTTCCCTGCACTCACGTGCGGACGCTCATCGACCAGAAGCTTGCCGCCATCGACGAGCAGATTCTGGCGCTCATGGCCCTCCGGCAGGAACTCGCAACTCTCCGCGATGTGACTCAGGACGTATCGAGCGACCTCATGGGCGACGCTCGTTTCTGCTGGATCATCGAACAGCACGACTCCCACCGCGGCCCGAACGCCACTCCTTCACGCTTCGGATAACGCGGCTCGCCTCCTCCATAACCGAGTGAGCCGCTTCCACGGTTCTCCCCTTGACCTTCCAGTCGACTGGAAGGTGTAGGCTCCTGACGTCAGGCATGAGAGCGAACCTGACTGCGATCAAGCGATGTGAGGAGCACTATGCCGGAGGAAGACCAGCGTCTCCAGGGCAATCAAGATCTCGGCTACATCCTGCTCGCAGGGATCGTTGCCCTCCTGTCCCTGGCTGGCTACGCCGGCTATGTCGCCTATCCGCGCTTCGACCTGCCCGCAGCCAGCGGGATCGGTCTGCTTGTCCTGGCCGCCGGCGCCGGGCTGGCCTCGTTCTTCTCGCCCTGCTCCTTCCCACTCCTGGTGACGCTACTCGCCCGCGAAGGCACTGGCACATCGGCGGCGGCGCACACTCGCCTCCGGCGCACGGCTGGCTTTGCGACGGCGCTCGCCATCGGCGCGACCGTCTTCATTACTCTAACCGGCATCGGTATCGCCCTCGGGGCGTCAACGCTCTTTGAGAGCGTGACGTTCACCAGCGCAACCGGGCGCGTCATTCGGCTCGTTATGGGGATGCTCCTCATCCTCCTCGGGCTGATCCAGCTAGACCGCATCCGCACCTCCTTCGATGCCGCGCACACGCTTTCGGCTCCACTGATGCGCCGGCAAGCGCGCCTGCGACGTGAGCGCCCAACGCTTGGTTTCGGCCTTTTCGGGTTCGTCTATATTCTGGCGGGCTTTGGCTGAACGGGCCCGATCCTGGCCGGTCTGGTCGGATATGCCCTCACCGCCGGTGGACTGCTGGCCTCGCTCGCCGCCTTTGGGGTGGCCGGGCTGGTGATCGTGCTGCTCATCTTCGGTCTCACGCTCGCTATCGGGTTAGCGCAGGAGCAGTTCCTTGTCAGGCTCCGTGCCGAGGCGCCGCGCGTCAAGCGCTGGGGCGGCGTCATCTTGCTGATCGTCGGGCTATGGACGATCGCGATCGGCATCTGGGCGGAGTTCTTCTCGCAGTTCTTCCCGGTCTAACAGATGCGCTGACTCGAAAGGGACGTGATGAAACGCAGTCTTTTGGTCCTCGGGTTGATCGCCATGCTTGTCGCTGGTGTCGCTATCGCCTATCTCCTGCTAACACCCGAGGAGGAGCGCGCATCGGGCGGCATGGGCGGGATGGAACCGGTCAGTGGTCCGGAGATCCCGCTCGTCGGAGGCTATGCTGAGGGACAAGAGATCGCTTTCATCCATACTGAAGCATCGGCGACCGACGTCGCCGAGATGCTGACCGAGATGATGGGCTCACCGGTGGTGGTCGTACCGGCACTCGCCGACGTGCCAGCATCTGTGCTCGCCAACGTCTACGTGTTTACCAACGGCGTTGCCGGTGATGGTCCGCTCGGCTTTCAGGCCGATGTCTTCGATCTTCCTCCCGGTACGGCGGGCTATAGTCCGCTCCGTGCACTCAACCGGGTCACCTGGAACGATGACCGGGATGCCAGCGTGTTGCGCTCCGCCGCGGAAGTGCTGGACGCCCACGCAAGAGGCGAGCTGACTATCGAGCGGCCTGGGGTTGTGGTGAATATGCCGCTGGTCACCTGGCCGGGCGGCGAGCGTTAAGGAGAGAGTCATGGGCATCCTCGACCGGTTCAAGCGGTCCTTCGAATCACCGCCAGCCGCACTCGTACCCGCACCAGGGCAGCGTGTGGTCACCTTCGAGGGTCTGGGGATGCACTGAGCCGGATGCCGGGCTTCGGTCGAAGCTGAGCTGCAGGCCGTTCCAGGAGCACACGACGTCGCCGTCGATCTCCAACACCAGACGGCGACGGTCATCTTCGATCCCACTGAGACGGATGCATTCGCCTTCCGTGAGGCGATCAGTCAGGCCGGGTTTCCACCAGCAGACCAGGTTGAGCGTGCCGGCGAAGTAACCTCGTTCGAGCTCAGGTTCTAGCTGCGGAATGTCTCACATATGAATCAGTCCCGTTTGTTTGCTAGTTTGTTCGACCGCAATGGCTTGCTTAGATAGGCCACGAACTGACCGCACAAACTGTTTACGGGAAGCGTGAGCACTTCCCCAGCGTGCGTTGCCCAACTGCGATGGGATACGTAGATCGTTCCATCACGACCTACGCTGAATCGGTCATCGCCCTCATGGAGCCCGAGCCTGTCGTGCGGGAAGCCGGACGCGTTCTCTGCTCTGGAGGCAAGTTCGCCTTGAACGAACGCACCTGGCGTCCTGGCCTGAGCACCGAGCAGGTT
>JAUIIK010000109.1 GCA_030431755.1 Chloroflexia bacterium | reverse complement strand
ATGTCCCCTGTAAGGCGCTGCGTACCGATAGAATTCGGGCACGCCGCTGACGAACGCAAGCCTTCATGCATCAATGTAGGCCGTTTGCGTGCCGTGTGCCCGAGATCTCGCGGCGCCCAGCGCCGTCCGGCAGACGCCACAGCAACAACATGGTCATCCCGAGGAAGGCTCTGCGCCCGAGGGATCTTGCTGCGAGCGTGCCAGCCGCCGGTGCAGCAGACGGCGGTCGACCGCGCTGTCGCGGTTGCGGCAGTCCTCCACGGAGCACGCCGCTGTCGGTCGGCGATTCCTCGAGCGCCAAGCCTGCCTCGGATTGTCAGGTTCGGAGTGGGACGTTCACAAACACCGGTGCTTGGCGGCATGTGCTGAGAAGGGGCGCTATCTTCCCGTCCTACACCTACGTTGATGCAACAGGGCGGTGATGAACGCCACCTGCAATGTCCTACGACCGCTTTGCAATTGCTGGCTCATCCGTGTGCGATTGGCTCTACGGCTCGTAGGAGTCGTACTCGTCTACTTCGTCTGCGTCGTCGTAGTCCTCGTCGGCTGGCTCAGCTTCGAAGTCGGCTTCCCAATCGTCCTCGAACTCAATGACCGTGACGGTGGCAGCCTTTCCGGCGCGGTCAGAACTCGGCGATTTGACCGGCTGGAACTCGATCTCCATCCCGATGTCGATCTCTTCCCAGGTGACGTTTGCCAGGTCGGTCAGGTGGAAGAAATACTCCAGGCCGTCGTGGGCGCGGATGAAACCAAAGCGGCGGTCATCCTTGATCTCGTAGATCAACCCGCCTTTCATCGCCGCATCGGAGACATACTCCGGCTCGGCCGGCGCGGACCTGACGATGGCCTGGCGTGGCTCCGGCTTGCTGCGGTAGTCGTCCTGATGGCGGTCGGCATAGACGCGGCGGCACTCGTCACAGAAGAAGGGCTGGTTGCGGCGCGGCCGATATGTCGTCCAGACGAGGCGGTCGCCGACGTGGAACTCGGACTGGCAGACGAGCTGGCGCGGCTCGTAGCGCAGCTCGATCTCGCCAATCATGTCATTGAGCCAGATGAGATCGACATCCTTAACCCGCCGCGCGTCGACCGGGTCGGCGTAGTCGTGGGCGCAGCTGCCGCGAATGCTGGCGATGGCGACGCGCTTGCCGAGCCGCCGGACATGCTGGAGCACCGGCACGTAGTCCTGGTCGCCGATAACGGCAATCGCGATGTCGTAGACGTGCGGTAGCGCGGCATAGTAGAGCATCGTCGTCGCCAGGGCGATGTCGACGCACTTCTCGCGCGGCTCGAAGGGGTCCGCTGGATCGCGGTCGTAGTTGCGGATGCGGCGGCCGCGGAAGTCGATCGGGAAGAGCTCGACCTCGTAGTGGTGCTCTTCTTTGAGCAGATTGAAGAAGTCGAGCCGGCGGCGCACCGAATCGTAGTCGGCCTGATCGTAGTTGTCCGGGATGCTGGCGAAGAGGTGGGTGCGGACGATGTCGCTATTCGGGAGATTGATCGCCCGTGCGACGCGCTGGGCGAGCGCTTCGGGCAGCAGGCCGTAGTCAATCTGGAGATCAGGCCTAGCGTAGTCCTGTGCAAGCTTGCCGGTGTTTGCATACAGCCATGATCCGTCGATGAAGATCATCACTTTGGTCATCGCGCTTCTCCTGTGGATTTCGAGTAACTGCGGCGTAAGCCGGCTAGCCAATCTGGAATACTATGGAGTCGACATAATAGCTACGCAGCAATGCGTACGATCATGCTGCAGTCTAGCATTTCGTCCGGCGGGCTACTGACCGAACGCGCGGATGAAGCGCGACATCGGCTCGACGCCGAGGCGGCCGGCAACGAGCGCGTCGACGGCGTCATGGTCCGTCCCGCCACGGTGGGTTAACTCGTAGAAATCACAGCCGCCGCTGAGGGCTTCCGCGAGTGGCGCGTAGCGTGTTGAATCTCCCGCAACGGACAAGATAACGTCTGCATCGAGCGCCTGGGCGTGGTGGAGTGGGTCGAAGTATGCGAGCGTCGACTCAACGGCGGCGGTCCGGTCCGGAAAGGCTCGACAATACTCGTTGACCTCCTCGACCGGATAGGCGCTCGACTCATGGCGTCGATCCGCCAGTTCGTAGAAGGTCAGGCCGGCGGCATTCACGAGCGCGAATCCCGATCTCCGCGCGGCGGTGATAAGCGCCAGGTCGTCGCCCTGGATCGTGACGCGGTTGCTATCGACGTCGGCCCGGCTCAGCAGAAACTCGGCGGCCCGCAGACAGTCTGCGACGATGCCGCGATAGATGTACTCCTCGGGATCGTCGATGCCCTCGGTCATGAGGCCGGGATAGGCGGCCGCGTACGGCTGGTCCGCGAGGCGCTGGCCACGGTGCATAATCTGGAGGCAAACGTAGCGGAGACGGTCGTTGTAGTCGGGGATGTGGTTGACGCTGCCGTAGCGCGGCGTCTGGAGCAGCGCCGGAAAGGGGCCGTCGCCGGTCGGGACGCAGAGGTAGCCGAATATGCGATACGGTCCGATGCTCGTGAGACGCAAGGCATAGACGGTGGAGTACTCGTTCGAGCGCAGCGGAAGCTCCTCGATGACTGGCTGGGCCGGGAGGGCCGCCAGCTCGGCATCGACGTTGTCCCAGTAGCTGTCGAAGTTTGACGGGCGCATCTGGCTCTCCTTACCCGACGGTCATCTCAGGACGGCCCGAACCGGCTGGGCGCAGGTGTTCGGCGAGGAACGCTTCGACCTCGGCCATCTCCCAGTAGGCTCCGGCATCGTGGGCGCAGTGCTCGTGGGTATGTAGCTCCGCCTGACAGTTGCGCATCGCGCGCGCAAGAGCGAAGCCGGTCTCCGGCGGGCAGACATCGTCCTCCAGCCCGATATAGACGAGCATCGGGCAGGAGATGAGAGGTGCGAAATTGATGCAGTCGAAGTAGCTGACCGTCTGCGTTACGGCATCCAGATGATCCGGATGCATCCTCAGGTAGTCGTTGATCTCTTCATACGGGTTGGAATGGGTGAGGCTGGCCGCGTCCATGAAACCGGTCAGATATGGCGCGCCGGCCGCCCCGCAGGCGATGACGTCGCCGCGTAGCGCCGCAACAACGACGGTCAACGCGCCGCCCTGGCTGCTGCCGTGAACGCCGATGCGGGCGTTGTCGATTTCAGGTCGGCTCAGGGCGAAGTCGACCGCCCGAATAGCGTCAGCGTAGAAGCCCCGGTAGCTATAAGTGTTGCGGTCGGTGATGTTGTGGGTCAGCAGGCCCGGGTAGCCGGGGTTGAACTGCCCGTTCGAGCGCAGCTTGCCACGCGGCGCAACGCCGATGGCGGCGTAGCCCAGCTTCGCCCATGATTTCGGCAGTGTCGGCTCGGAGATGTAGCCCGGCACCAGCAGCAGCGCGGGATATGGTGGCGCGATGTATTCTGCTCGCGGCCGGCAGTACCAGCCTGCGATTTCGATGCCGTCGAGGCTGGTGTAGTGAATCTCGAAGGTTTCCACCTCATCGGTCGAACGTAGCGGCGCCGGTGTCATCCGTGGGTCGAGCGCGACGTTCCCCAGCCGCTCAAGAATATCCGCCCAGAATGTGTCGAAATCCTCCGGGCGCTCGACGGTGACTTCGTATTGGTCGGGTGGCAGTCGTTGTGCGCTCACTGGTTCTCCTCGCTTAGCCTCTGCCTCGAATGACCTGGCCTGGAATTGCGCTGCTCGGTTCGCCATCCGCGATGACGACCTCGCCGTTGACGAGCACCCGGTCGACGCCCACAGCATGCCGGCGCGGTTCGTCCCAGGTCGAGCGGTCGGCGTAGGTGTCCTGGTCGAAGATGACGGCGTCGGCGAACCAGCCCTCGCGCAGCTGCCCGCGTTCGGGGATGCGGAAGCGCTCGGCCGGAAAACCCGCCATCTTCCAGATCGCCTCTTCAAGCGGCACCGCTTCAAGCTCGCGGACCCCTTTGCGGATCGCCCGCGCAAAGCAGCCGTAGCCTCGTGGGTGCGCGTGCGGGCCATAGTAGATGCCGTCGCTGGCGACCATCATGCGCGGATGGCTGAGCGTGCGCCGGACCATCTCGTCGACCTGTTCCGGTGTGTCGCCGCGGCGATAGACCATCAAGCCCTCGGGATACTCCCGGTCGAAGACCTCGAGGACGAAGGCTTCCAGCGGCATGTCTTCGGCTTCGGCCGCCGAAACCATGTCCTCGCCGATCCAGCGTCCGGTGCGGGTGTTGGCGAATACCGCCCGGCTGCCGTTCTCGTAGTCGCCACGCAAGCGAGCGGCCACGGCGGTACTGATGGCTTCGCGGCCCTCGTCGGTTTGCAAGCGTTCGCGAACGCCATCCGGCCCGCCGGCCTGGAGGGGGATCGGCATCATGTTGAGCAGGTGGGTGCAGCCGGCCGGGTACATGTAGGACTCGAAGGTCAGGTCGCAGATCTGCTCGGCTTCGTCAAGCAACCCTGCCGTGACATCCCGGACGTATTCGTGTGAGATATGGACGGGGATCTCGGCGTGCTGGCCAATCTCCATCGTCTCCCGCCAGGCGCTTTCCAGGCCAACCAGGTTGTAGCGCACATGGGCTGTGTAGATGCCGTCATACGCCGCCGCAACCTTGCTCAATTCGATGAGCTCGCGGGTATCGCTGAAGGCGCTCGGCTGGTAGTCGAGCCCCAGGCAGAGACAGGTTGCGCCCGCCTCCATCCACTGCCGGACGAGACCGCGCATGACGTCAAGCTCGTCGTCGGTTGCCGGGCGGGCGTCCCAGCCCATGGCCGCGAAGCGTACGGCGGTGTGCGGCACCTGCGGCAGGACGTTGGCCGGGGTGTTGCCGGCGAACAGGTCCAGGAACTCGTCGGGCGTCTGCCAGTCCGGTTCGAGTTCGAGCGGCCCGTAGATCGCGACAGTCGCCTCCCACAGCTCGCGCGACTGCGCCGGTGTCAGCGGCGCCCAACCGAAGCCGTCCGGCGTCAGCAGCTGTGTCGTGACGCCCTGGAGCAGGCTAGCGTAGCGATGCGGCCCACCAAGTAGCTCGATCTCCGAGTGGATATGAACGTCGATGAATCCCGGCGCGACGATCTTGCCGCTGGCGTCGATCTCCAACGCCGCTGTTGAGTCGCGAAGATCGTCGATAGCCGCGACGCGATCGCCGTTTATCCCGACATCGGCGCGCCGTCGCCGGGCAGTCCGTGAGCCGTCGATGACGTCGCCGTTGCGGATGAGGACGTCGAATTCCACCAGTTGCGCTCCCCTGAATCGTGCGTCGTTAAGTGGCGGCAGTATAGACCGAATTGCCGCGCTGGCTAGGGGAAGCTGAGCTCGGTGTGCAGTCCGCTATAGCCGATGTCGCAATGCTCGAAGAGGGCTCTGGCGGCCGGCTCATGTGCGCGCGGCTGCTCGACTTTGGGGCTGAAGTGAGTCAGCCACAGCCGTTTGGCGCCGGCCTCCTGTGCCAGTGCCGTAGCCTGGCGCAGCGTCATATGGCCGCGCTCAGCCGCACGGTCTACGTCTTCATCGAGGATGTAGGTCGATTCGCAGACGAGCAGGTCGCTGTTCGCGACGAAGGGCGCGAGCGCGGGAAAGGTCGATGTATCGGTGATGAGCGCCAGCCGTAGGCCGGGTCGGGGAGGTCCGGTGACGTCGGCGGGATCAAAGCCGCCGACGGACTGCCCGCGCTGGAGCGTATTCCAATGCTGGACGGGAACGCCGAGCGCACGGGCGCGTTCCGGCAGGAACTCCGGCGCGCGCGGCAGGTCAACGACATATCCCAGGCAGGTTCGCCGGTGCTGGAGCTCCAACGTCGTGAGCGTCGCCCCTTTCGGTAGCTCGACCGACGCGCCGTTGCCGACCTCCTCGAGCTGCAAGTCGAACGGCAGCCCTCCAACGATGGTGAGCAACGCTTCAACGATTGGATAGAGCCCTTCCGGACCAATGATCCTGACCGGCTCGGTGCGGCCGGCGAAGGCGATCTGGAAGAGCACTCCGGGTAGTCCGGCGATGTGGTCGGCGTGGACGTGGCTGATGAGAATCGTCCCGAGCGCCCGATAGGAGAACGGGCCGGCCCGCCAGGCGACCTGGGTGCCCTCGCCGCAGTCGAAGAGGAACACCTCGCCGTCGATCCGAAATGCCGTCGCCGACAGCGGCCGCCCCGGCAACGGCATCATCCCGCTACTTCCTAACAGACAGACTTCTATCATTGCGTGGGCCAGCTGCGGGGTTGATTTCTGCGGACACTGAACACGACTGCGATTCTCTCAACGGCGGTCACGCGCCGGCCAGTCAGTTCGGCGGCGGCGAGATTGTCACTCAGGGAGAGTATTACAGAGATTTCAGCTTCAGCGTGTAGCGACAACCCAAATGAAGGTGTTCTCGTAGCGGACACTACCATGGGGTTGTCTGTATTGGCTGTCAACGGCTTGTAATGCCGTTGTCACTGCTGACAGACCGCTATGTTCGACGGCGCGTTGGACCACGCCTGACGAGAGGTGGGCCTCGAGTGAGATGGACTCAGTGGGATAGACGAACGGGCAAGCAGTTTCGCCACGCTCGACCAGCTTGAGACCCGCGTTCTCGATCAGCGCTTCCAGCGCTCCTGGGGCGGAGTAGGCGAACGGACCGCCAGGCGTCACTCCAGCTGGTGGCGGAGGCATGAGACGCCCAACGGCGTGGAGCACCTGGGCATACTCACACCGTTCCGGCGGCCCCCATGTCGCTATGGCCATGCGCCCGCCAGCGCGCATGACGCGGGCCAGCTCCTGCGTTGCTGTCAAGGGGTCGGCGGCATAGAAGAGGCTGTTGGTGCAGACAATAGCGTCGAAGCGCTCATCCTCAAGAGGCAGTGACTGGAGATCGGCCTGGGCGACCGTGGCGTTGGGCACGCGCTCCTTTGCGAGACTCACGAGCTCTGCGGCGGCGTCGACGGCGACGACCGTTGCGCCACGCAGCGAGGCGAGTAGCGCAGCCGTCCCCGACCCGCAACCGGCGTCGAGAACGGACGAACCGCGTCGCACACGCGCCGCGTCTAGCACCGCGCTATGCAATGGCAGCCCTGTCTGCTCCTGCAACTCTGCCCAGTCCTTTGCCGCTTTGCTCCAGAACTCTCCGTGCGCGGAAGCTGTCTCACCTAGCGGGTACTCGCCATTTACCATGGCACCGTCTCCTCAACTGCACATGTCGGCTCGGCATGATGTCAGAGTAACGACCGCCGTGTATCGATGCATCGCCAGGATGGACCATTTAGCTGGTGTCGTTTCAGTGGCCCGTTCGGGCCATGCAGGCACCTGTCCGTGGCAGATTCGCGAGAGTCGCTGACGCTGCGGCCTAGAGCAATCTCGCTCGGATAGCCCAGGCGGTGGCAGCGGTGCGAGTGGTAACTTCGAGTTTGGCAAAGATGTTCGCGAGATGCCGGTGGACCGTGTGAGGGCTAATCGACAGCCGGTCGCCCACCGCAGCATTGCTGTGTCCCTCCGCAACGAGCTTCAATACGTCAAGCTCGCGTGCGGTCAAGCCACGAGGAAGGCCGGAAGCAGCCGTTGGGATCGCCGATCGAAGCTGGTCAAGGCGTTCAACAAGCCAGGTTGCATTCAACCGGTACGCAATCGACGCGGCCTGCTCGACGTGTTGAGCTGCTCTGCCGTAGTCCTCGCGACAAATGTGCAGCTTGGCGAGGGAGTGCAGCGTTAGCGCTCGCTCGAACGGCGCCGCACACCGTTGTGACAACAGTAGTCCGAGTTCAAGCGCGTCGAGACCGTCCTGAAAGGCTCCGGTGTCTGTCAGCGCATCACCGAGCGCGCGGTAGGCGGCGAGCATCGCAAGTGGTCGACGAGGGTTGGTCGCGAGGTCGAGCGCAGCCCTGGCCAATTGTCCTGCCACATGTGGTTCTCCTCTGGCGCGATGCCACTCGGCGCGCGCAGCGCGTCCTTCTGCCTGGCCGAGAATTGCGCCGTTCCAGGCGAGCCAGCGTTCGTGCGTGTCAAGCCAGCTGCCGGCTTCATCGAGGTTGCCGGCATCGAGTGCGAGCGAGGCCGCGACGCGTTGGAGCTCCAGGCCGTACTGGAACTGGAACCTGCCAGGTTGCGAGCGTGGCCCATCGATATGGAGTTCGTTGACCATGTTCCACGCCAGGCATGCATCACCGCGCCAGCGAGCAAGCTGAGCGAGGTTTCCAGCAAACGTTTCGACAAACCAGTTGCGACGCAGAATCATCGCGCCAAGCTCGCTCGCTTCGTCCCAATGCCCTTCCAGAATGAGGAGCGGTACGCAAGCACAGCGAGGCGAGAAGCCAGCGTCTGCGACCGTGCCATCCGCGAGCGACCAAGCCTGGACCGCCCGGTCGGCCAGCGCGCGCCGTTCAGCAATCTGGTCCGCCGCGTACTCAAGTGCGTTCCAACGTAGCTCAATCATGAGGGTGTTGCCGAGCATCGCCTGGTGATCGAGCTGCTCGAACAACTCCGCTGCTTGCGACGCTGCTTGTTTGCCTGCGTTTGATCTTCCTTGCGCTGAGTAGATTTCCGCGAGCGCGCGGAAGGCGGCTGCGTGCCGCATTCCCTGGTGTGGGTTCACTACATTGTTGTCGAACAGTGCTTGCTCAGCGGCGCTGTGTCCGTCATCGTAACGCCCGAAGAGCGTCAAGCTGACGGCGTAAGACGCCAGTGGACTATACTCGCGCGCGAACTTGCCTGAGGCAACTATCCTCTCGAAGCGGAGGCGGTCGGGCGCGTCCAGAGCCCGGAACACGGCGATGCCATCCGCTTGCTGCTGCGGACCTCGCACACCGTCGCCTGCAAAGCTACGTAGATGCCCCTGGTAGTAGAGCGAGACTGCACCAAGCAACCTGTCGCTGCTCCTCGTCGCCAGTCTTGCGGCATGTTCAAGATGTTTCACCCCGCTCGTGGGGTTGGTGTAGCGGTGCAAGAGCCCGAGTAGGCAATGTAGCCAGGCTTGCTCGGTGGCGTGTCCCGGTGACGACCCGAGCAAGTCCAGCGCGCGTCCATAACGGTCGATAGCCGTTTCCCAGGCAAATGCCTGCTGTGCGTGATCACCTGCCCAGACCAGCCACTTCGCGGCACGGTCATCGCGCGCCCGTGTGAGATGGCTCGCGACTAGATCCGGGTCAGGCTGACCTGACGCGATCAAGGCGTTCGCGATGTCGCGATGGAGAGCTGCACGTGTCGGTACCGGGATGCCTTCGTACACTGTCTCGCGAATGAGCGTGTGTCGGAAGCGGAGGTTGGGCCCGTCATGGTTCTCGTCGAGTATGCGCGCTCGCAAGGCGTGCTCAGCAGCCGCGCGCACGTGCTTGTCGTCGCCACCAAGAGCGACCCAGAGTTCCAGGTCGACCACTCTTCCGATGACCGCCGCAACGTCCAACAGTCGCCGATGCGCGCTGTCCATCCGTGATAGGCGCTCTTCAATCACCTGACGAGCAAGCGCCGGGACAGGAATGTCCGAGAGCTTGCCGAGCGTCGTGGATTCGCCCCCGATGGCGCGCTTTACCACGCGGCGTTCTTCGAGACTATGAATCAGCTCCGTAGTGAAGAGAGGGTTGCCCTCTGCACGGTCATATAGATACGAGGCGAGCCGGCGTTCGTCTGCTGGGAATAGGGGCACTACGCATGCGACGAGCCTCTGTACCTCCGCCTCGACGAGAGCGCTAACTTGTATCCGCGTGACGTTGGTCTCTCGGACGAGCGCCGGGAGCGCCTGTGCGATATAGCATGGCTCCGGACCATCAGCGTCTCGGTACGTTGTGACGATGAGCACCGGGAAGCCATCAATCTCCCGTGCAACGTAGCGTAGTAACTGCACACTAGCCGGATCTGCCCAGTGCATGTCTTCCAGAATCAGAACCAATGGATGTGAATTGCTAGCGTCTGCAAGGGCGAGAAAGAAATCGCGTACGTCGTGGTACAGGCGTTGTTGGCTTTGGACGAAGTTGACCGTTCCGCGCTGCGAGAACTCAGCAGGAAGCTCGGGCTCACCCGCTGCCGCTGAGTAACGCGAAAACATCTCGATCCATGGGCCAAATGGCGGGGTTTCGATCAACTCATAGCATTGACCAATGAGAATGCGAGTGTCATTTGCGTGTGCACAGAAATCGGCAATGAGCGCGGACTTCCCGATTCCGGCCTCACCACTGATTAGGGCGATACCGCCGCGACCAGATCGCGCTTGACCTAGCGCCTGTTCCAGGGACTGAACCTCGCGTTCACGGCCAGCCAAGATCGGTGGTTTAGCAGAGGACATCATCGAGTTGGCAGGTTCCATCGTCGAACCCGATCCGACAGTCGTCATCTCATCCGATTTCGGGGCAGTGTATCACCGGTGCGCGGTGATCAGTTGCGCCGCGAAGTTCCGTGGTGGCGTCCTCGTTGTGCGATGATGGTCCAGCGACAGGCTACAAAATGAGTGGAACATACAGATGATGACCGGACGACCGACGACGTATGCGACGCATGGGATGGTGTCGACTCCGCACTACCTTGCCAGCCAGGTAGGGCTGCGGGTGCTGCAGGAGGGCGGGAACGCGGTCGATGCGGCGATTGCGGCGAACGCGACGCTCAATGTCGTATTGCCGCAGCAGTGCCATATCGGTGGCGACCTCTTCGCGCTGGTCTGGGACCCTTCGGACGGTTCGCTCGAAGGTCTCAATGCGTCGGGGCCAGCCCCGGCCGGAGCCAGCGTCGAGCAGATCCGTGCGCTCGGACATAGCGCTATACCGGAGCGCGGCGCGCTGGCGGTCACCGTTCCAGGAACCGTCGGCGGCTGGGCGGCGCTCAATGAGCGCTATGGCTCGCGCGGACTCGATGAGCTGCTCGCGCCTGCCTCAGGCTACGCCCGTGACGGCTTCCCGATCTCGGCGCAGCTGGCGCGGGCCATCGATGTGCTCGGACCACTGCTCGATCAGTTCGAAAATGCAAGCAACGTCTTTCGGGCGCATGGCGTCCCGGCAACGGCCGATATCCTGAAGCAACCGGCGCTGGCGGACACCTTCGACCGCGTGCGCTCCGAGGGTCGGGCAGGGTTCTATGAAGGGCCCGTTGCCGCGGATATTGCTCGGACGCTGCAAGCAGGCGGCTCGGCGATGACCGAAGATGATCTCTCCGGCTTCGAGCCGGAGTGGGTCAAGCCGCTCTCAACGACCTACCGGGGCGTTGAGCTGGTCGAGTTCCCGCCGAACACGCAGGGGCCGATGGCGCTGCTCCTGGCAAACATTGCCGAAGGCTGGCCGGTGACGGAGATGGGCCACACGACTCCGGCCGGTGTCCATGCCTATAGCGAGGCCGTTCGCAGAGCACTTGTCGAGCGCAACGCCTACATTGCCGATCCGCGTGTTTCCGACGTGCCGCTGGAGAAGTTCCTGGATCGCGATGTCGCGGCGGCGCATCGAGACGCGGTGGATCAGCGGCGGCCAGCCGGGCTAAAGACGGAGCCCGAGCCAGGCGACACGATCTATCTCTGTGTTGTCGATGGCAATGGCTTGGCCGTATCGCTGATCCAGAGCCTCTACATGGGCTTCGGCTCTGGCGTCCTCGCGCCCGAGTCGGGCGTGCTCCTGCAAAATCGCGGCTTCTCCTTCTCGATGGATCCGGACCATCCGAATGCCATCGCCGGCGGCAAGCGCCCGCGCCACACGCTGATACCAGGGATGCTGCTGCGCGACGGCAAGCCCTGGACGGTCTTTGGCTGTATGGGTGGCGATGCCCAGGCGCACATTCACATGCAGCTGCTGCTCGGGCTGGTTGATTTCGGACTAACCCCGCAGGAGGCGATCGAGACGCCGCGCTGGATTGCCGCAGCCGACCCCCAGGGCGAGCCGCTGCTGGTCATGGAGTCACGTTTCGGCCAGGCGACGATCGATACGCTCTACGACGTCGGGCATCAGATCGAGGTGGGGCCGGAGTGGGATTCGCGCGCGGGACACTCGCAATTGATTCAGATCGACCGGGCACGTGGCGTGCTGGCCGGCGGCGCGGACCCGCGCGGCGATGGCGCGGCGGTGGGTTGGTAGCGAGCTACTGGTTGTGCAGGTGGCCGTTCGCGCGCTGGCGCGCTCCGGAGCTGACGACACGGCGAATCTGCATCGACACGTAAGCGACCTGGTCAGTGGTGAAGCGGCCGAGGACATCCGGCGGGTCCTCCATCCCGGCTTCGATGCCGTGGACGATGAGGACGACTAGCTCGCGCTGCTCGTCGTAGCCGACTTGCAGCCGGCCGACCTGGAGCTCGTCCGCGCCGACGAGGATCTGTTCTTCCGGCGCGCTAAAGGGAATCTCGACCTGCACCACCTGGAGGTGGGTCAGGATCTGCTCGAAGGCGTGGCCGAGCGCCTGGAGGTGCTGCTTTTCGAGCCAGAGGACGATGCGGTCTTGGCCGTCTTCAATCGTTAGCCGAAAGCGCCGCTGTCCCGGCGGGCCGATCGACTCCGCCTCGACGCGTGAAACCTGCTCGAAATCTCGTGGCAACACCGGCTGACCACACTCCCGTCAAAATCTCTCGGGCACGGACTGGAATCCGGTTTACTATATCAGCCACATCAAAGCCGGGAGGATGAAACGTTCCATGAGCCAGCAGACTTCGGTGTCCAAGATTGCCCAGGACATCGCCGAGACGATTCAGGAGTCCGAGACCACGCGGCTCCTCGCCAACATGGTGCGCATCCCAAGCGTCTTCGATCCCGAACAGGCCGCTGGAAACGAGCGGGCGATTGCGGACTACGTGGCCAACTTGCTCGACGATTGGGGTATCGCCTACGACCGCTGGGATGTCGCGCCGAACCGGCCAAACATCGTTGCTGACATTCGCGGCGGACCTGGGCTGGTGCTGGTCTTCGAGGGCCACATGGATGTCGTGACGGCGGGTGACGCGGGCGCCTGGGAACGCGATCCGTTCGGCGCGAAGATCGTGGATGGCCGCATGTTCGGGCGGGGGACGGCGGACATGAAGGGCGGTCTCACGGCCATGCTCTGCGCGGCCCGGGCGGTCCATGCTTCAGGAGCGGAGTTCCCCGGCACGATCCGGCTGGCGATCCTGTCGGACGAAGAAGGCATGATGCAAGGCGCGCGCGCATTCGCCGCCGCAGGCTACCTCGACGATGCCGCCGCTGCGATCATCTGCGAACCCGAGGGCGGGCGAGTGTGTATTGCCCAGAAAGGGGCGCTGCGCTTTGCGGTCACATTCAATGGCAAGATGGCGCACGGCTGTATGCCCGACGAAGGCGCGAATCCGGTCGTCGCTCTGGCCGAGGCGATTGTGGCCCTGCGGCGCTATGAGGGCGATATGCTCGCTGCAAGTAGCCCGCATCCGCTGCTTGGACGTTTTAGTCTATCGCCGACCGTGGTCTCCGGCGGCGAGCCGGCTCAGGCCAACGTCATCCCGAACCGCGCGCAGCTCATGGTGGACGTGCGGACCGGACCGGAGCATGACCATGGAGAGCTTGCGAGCGCCATCGGGGCAGTGTGCGCCGAAGCATCTGCAACCGTCGATGGCGTTGAGTGTGTCGTGGAACTGCTCGACGACCGCCCGGCGACCGAGACGGACGCGCATGATCCAATCGTCGCCGCAGCCGTCAGCGCTCACAAGCACGTTTTCAAGAGTGACCCACCGTTGGGTGGTGTGCCGGGCTCGACCGACGGGACGATCTTCTGGATGGAGCGCCGCACGCCGCTCGTGACCTGGGGGCCGGGCGACACGACGATCCCGCATCAGGTCGACGAGTTCGTGCGGCTCGACGAGGTCGCGGGATACGCGCGCGCCTACGTCCAAGCCGCGCTTGAGTTCTTCGCTAGCTGGGAGGCGCGGCCATGAAGGTTTTCGTACTCGGAGCCGGGGCGATGGGCGGGTTGTTCGGCGCGAAGCTCCACGCCGCCGGCCACGATGTCTGGCTCTATGACATCTGGCAGGAGCATGTCGAGGCGATCAACGCGGACGGCTTGATCGTCGAGGAAGTTGACGGAGCCCGGGCCATCCACAAGCCGCCCGCCAGCAGTGACGATCCGGCGGCGCTCGCTGAAGCTGATCTGGTGCTGGTGGAGGTCAAGGCCTATGACACGTTCGAGGCGTTGACGGCAGTGCGCGAGTGGCTGCCGCCGGCCGCGTTCGTGCTGTCGTTGCAGAACGGCGTCGGAAACCTGGAAGAGATGCGGCGGGCGCTGCCCGATCATGAGCGGGTGATTCTTGGCACGACCGCGCAGGGCTCGAACGTCGTCGAAGCCGGCCATATCTTGCGGACCGGCCCCGGCCCGACCGAAATCGGCGATCCCCGCGATGACGCCGAGCCCGAGCGGCTGGAGGAGATTGCAGCGGCATTTCGGGCCGCCGATGTGCCGATGACCGTTGCCCCGGACGTCATGCCGGCGGTCTGGGCGAAGCTCGCAGCCAACGCCGCGATCAACCCGCTCACGGCGCTCACGGGGCTGCGTAACGGCGAGCTGCCGGGCGCGCCGGGGATACCGGAGATCTACACGGCAATTGTCAATGAGCTTGTGGCCGTCATGGACGAGCTTGGCATCGCCCGCATCAAAGATGACTACGTCGCCTATGCTGAGTTCGTGATGGAGGTGACGGCAACGAGCTACTCGTCCATGTTGCAGGATGTCCGCAACCGGCGCAGGACTGAGATCGAGGCGATCAATGGCGCGGTTGCGCGTTTCGGCGCGGAGGTCGGCGTCGACGCGCCGGTCAACCAGATGATTGCCGCGTTGGTGCGGCAACGGCAACGGGACTATCTGGAAGAAGGACGAGGGGCGTTTTGAGCGCGAACGACGAACACGCGAAGATCACGGTACCGGACCTGCTGGCGATGAAGGGCGAGCAGAAGATCGTCATGGTCACGGCCTACGACTACCCGACGGCGCGGGCGGCGGATGCGGCTGGCTTGGAAATGATCCTCGTCGGCGACTCGCTCGGGATGATTGTCCTCGGCTACGACTCGACCGTGCCCGTGACGATGGCCGACATGCTCCACCACACGAAAGCGGTCATGCGCGGCGCTGAACGTATCCACGTCACCGCCGACCTGCCGTTCATGTCCTACCAGGTGTCGGACGCCCAGGCGGTCGAGAACGCTGGCCGGCTGATGAAGGCGGGCGGAGCCGACTCGATCAAGCTCGAAGGCGGCGAGAACGTCGCCAGCCAGATCGCGGCGATCGTCGCGGCGGGCATACCCGTCGTCGGCCATATCGGCTTAACCCCACAGTCCGTCAGCGCGCTTGGCGGACATCGCGTGCAGGGCCGCTCGTTGGACGCGGCACGCGCGATCATTGCCGACGCCGAAGCCGTCGAGAAAGCTGGAGCCTTTGCTATCGTCCTCGAAGCGATACCCCGCAAGCTTGCGGAGATCATCACCAACCGTCTCTCCATCCCGACGATCGGGATTGGCGCGGGACCGTTCTGCGACGGCCAGGTGCTGGTCAATGGCGATCTGCTCGGGTTGTTCGACCGCTTTACGCCGCGCTTCGCGAAACGCTACGCCGAGCTGTCGACGACGATTGGGGCGGCGTTCGGCCAGTTCGCGGATGAGGTGCGTGACGGCCGCTTCCCTGAGGATGCCCACGGCTTCGCGATCCAGAGCGCGGTGCTGCGCCAGCTTGAAGCGGAGTACCTGTCCGGCGACGAGCCGGGCTGAAATCCGCGCCGAAACCCTGTATCATTCCGCGCTTGTAGCCTTCGGAGTGCGATAATGCACGCCGAGGGTGCATTCGTACGCATATAGATATCACCTATGGGAGACGATGTGAAGATCCTGCGCTATAGCCTGTTCATGGCAATGCTCGTTGCGATCCTGAGTGCGTGTATGGGCGGTGACGACGATCCGACACCGGTCCAGGCATCAGTGCCAGCCGGCACGAGCGTCGCGACCCATACGCCAACCGCCGAAGGCGCAGGGGATGCCTCGCCAACCACCGAGGAGACCTCCGGCGGTGACGGCACCGCCACGACGCCAGCCGAACCAACGACGCCCCAGGCGACGCCAACGCCGCGGACGACCGCGACGCCTGAGGTGGACTTCGGCGATCCGGATTTCGCTTATGGCTGGAACGTCGGCCTGCGCGGTGACGAGGAGAACAACGAGCACAACGACCGCGTTGCGTCGATGGTGACGGACAGCGGCACCGGTTGGGTGCGCTTTCAGATGCCGTGGTTCCAGATGGAGCCGCAGAACGGCCAGTGGGATCCGCTGCCGTTCGACCGCATGATCGATTCGATGAACGACTCCGGCGTCAATGTGCTCGTTGTCGTTGCCAAAGCGCCGGACTGGGCGGTGAGTGAGGACCCCGAGACGTACATTGCGAACATGGCCGAGTTCGAGCAGTTCATGGCCTTCGTCTCGGAGCGCTACCGGGGCAAGGTCCAGGCCTGGGAGATCTGGAACGAGCAGAACCTGGCCCATGAGTGGGGCGACTACGTCAATGTCGACGAGTACGTGACGATGCTCGAAGCAGGTTTCAACGGTGTGCGCGCCGGAGACCCCGATGCGCTCGTTGTCTTCGGCGGGTTGACACCCAATGGTGTCAACGATCCGACAGTCGCCATTGATGATTTCAACTACCTCAACCTTGCCTATGTCCGCAGCAACGGACAGCTGAGCCAGTACTTCGA
>JAUIIK010000108.1 GCA_030431755.1 Chloroflexia bacterium | reverse complement strand
GGGGGCGTACTGCTTGAGGTTGGGGTGGTCGTTGAGCGGCAGCCGGTTGAACTCGGCGTCCATCGCGTCGACGGCGTCGTTGAGCGATTCGTGCATGTCGGAATAGAGCCCGGTCTCGCGGATGACGGTGTTGACGGCCAGCACCGAGAGGGTCCAGGAGAGGTTGAACTGGAGCTCGAACGCGCCGCCCTGGTAGGCCCAGCCGTCGTGGTAGTTGCTGGCGGTGACGACCGGGACGATGGCCTTGAGGGCTTCGTGGCCGCTGAGCGCCGCCTGCCACTGGGTCAGTCCGACGTAGGAGCCGCCGAACATGCCGACCTTGCCATCGCACCAAGACTGGCTCGCCAGCCAATCCAGCGTGTCGTAGCCGTCCTGGCGCTCGTTGACGAAGGTCTCGAAGGGCCCTTCCGAGGTGTAGCGGCCGCGCACGTCCTGCACGACGACGGCATAACCTGCCGTCGCGGCCCGGACGACGAACGGGGTGGGGCCGCGCAGCGCCTTGTCATACGGCGTCCGGGTCAGCAGCGCCGGGTGCGGGCCAGGGTTGGCGGGCCTGTAGACGTCGGCGTAGAGGGTGGTCCCATCACGCATCAGGACCGGGAGATTACGGTCGACGGTCAGACTTACGGCTTCCGGCATCGTGCCACCTCGTATTCGATTCGCAGCGAACTCGTGGCGGCATCGTAGCAGGTAGCGAGGCGCTATTCGCTACTGAACTCCTCGGCATCGGCTCTGGTCAGCAGGCCGATCAAGCTGCCGTCCGGCCCGGAGACGACGACCTGATCGACCTCATGGCGGTGCATGTAGCCGAGCGCGTCGTCCAGCTTCGCATCGGCGCGGAAGGTCGATGGGCCCAGCTCCATCAGCTCTTCGACCGATGCGTCGGGCTCGCCGCTGGCGTCCGCGCGGGTCAGGAGACCGAGGACGACGCTGCCCTGGCCGATGACGACCCCGGCGTTGCCCTCCTGGTGGTCGATCATGCTGGCGGCGTCCGAGGCGGACATGCCGAATTCGAGGATCGGCGCCTGGGTCGCCAGATCGCCAACGGTGATCGGCTCATCGCCGCCGTACTCGACCGGCAGCCCGCGCGCCAGCCAGTCGGCCTTGCCGGTCACATAGTCGGCCACGTCTTCGAACCCGAAGGCTTCGAGCAGCACCGCTGCCCGTGGGCTCATGTCTCAGTAGGCGTCCCAGCAGTAGACAGCGACCGGCTGCTCGGGGTTGAGATGGCTCACGGCCTCGCGGTCAAGCTGCTTGAGCGGGATGCTCTCGGCGTTCGGCAGGTGCATCTCGGTGTATTCCGGCGTTGGGAGTACTTCGAGCAGCTGGAGATTCTCTGCGTCGAGGATTTCTTCCCAGGCTATCGTTCGGACCATTGGTGGCGCTCCTGTCAACTCGATGCGGGGATGCTCAGCCTAAGTCTGCGCCGCGGTCAAGCGCTCGCCAACGGCGTTGATCTAGCCGCGCGGCATATATCGAGTCACGTCACCGGGAAGGCTGCGCTAGAAGACCGTGCTCCAGTCATCATGCATGCTAATGATTGTCCAGCCCCGTCCTTGGGCCATGGCGAATGCCTGTTCCGCGGCGGCGGTATAGGCGAACTCGCGTGTTTCGTCGTCGTGGCACAGCAGCAGGCCCAGCGAGGGCCGCGCTGGATCTTCCGCGTACTGGAGCATCTGGATATCGCCGTTGGCATTGCCGGCCGCAAGAATCGGCCGCCGTCCGACGCGGCTCCAGATGCTGACCGGTTTCGCCGGACCGTCGGCGAGGATGTCGAGGTCCGCCAGGTGGACGACGTTGCCACCAGCTTCGTCCGGCACATACTGCAGCGATGCCGTGCTACCGATGACGCGCTCGCGCGGCACGTTGTAGAGCTCGTTGGAGACCGGACGCACGAAGTCCCGGCCACCGGCCGACGCGATGTAGGTCGTGAAACCGTGGGCGGCGAGGCAATCGAGCAGCTCGACCATCGGCTTGTAGGTGCAGGCGCTGTAGGGCATCCCGAGCGTTGGATGCGACGCTGAGCGCAGGAACGCGCTGGCCTGGGCCTCGAACGCCTCGACGGTCACGCCGGCAAAGGTCTGGACGATGCCGGCGATCAAGGCCTGCACGTCGCTCTCGTCGCCTTGATAGTGCTTGTCGACCGCCGCGCCAAACCACGCGTAGTGGCGCTCGACGGCGGCTTTCCACGGCTGGCGCTTGCCGAGCTCCGGGTTCGCCGCCACGCGCTCGACCATCTTCTCCAGGATGAACGCGAGCTGGATGTACATTGGCTTCTCACACCAGAGCGTGCCGTCGTTATCGAAGGTCGCGATGCGCTGTTCCGGCGCAACGTAGTCCGGGCCGTCCTCGTCCGTTACCCGGTCGATAAACCCGAGGATCGCCCGCCGCGTGGCGGTATCGCGCCAGGATGGCAACAGGGGTTGGCTGGATTCGCTAGCGCTCATGATCACGTCCTTGTCATCCGATAGCGTCTGTATCGAGCCTACTCCGGATTCCGGGCGCGTCAATAGCTGGTTGTGGGCAGATGATGGCAGCCGGTGCCGGACGGTTTACAGGCTTGCCAATGCTAATTTTCTAGCATAGTATCTAAGTGCTGCGTTTATAGCACTTAGCGCCTGGATAAGTAGCAATGGACCTGCCACCTCTGAGCCGCCGCGAACGCGAGATCATGGACATCCTTTACCGGCATAGCCAGGCCACGGCCCGGCTTGTCCAGCAGGAGCTCGCCGACGCGCCGGGGTATTCGGCGGTGCGGGCGACGTTGCGAATATTGGAGGACAAGGGGCATGTCCGCCACAAACGGCAGGGGCGAAGCTATGTCTATTTCCCGGCGACGGGCCGCGCTACCGCCCGCGAGGCAGCCCTCGCACGGCTCGTCGATGTCTTCTTCGGCGGCTCGACCGCCGACGCGATTCTGGCGATGATCGACGAGCGCGCGGCCAAGCTGGACGCCGGTGAGATCTCCCGCATTGAGGCGATGATCGAACAAGCCCGGAAAGAAGGCCGATGAGCGAGTTGCTTACGTTCGGTTCCGGCTGGGTCGACTTCATGCTCCCGGCCGCGATCCGTGCCCTCCTGCTCACGACGCTGACGGCGGCAGTTGTCTACACGCTGCGCGGGCAGGCGGCGCGTTTGCGGTCGCTGCTCTGGACGGCGGGGCTGACGGGCGCGCTGCTGACGCCATTCATCATCGTCCAACCATTCAGCTTCGATATCGATGTGCCCATGCTGCCTGCGGCTGCTCAACAGGAAACGACGGTTCAGACGCTCCCAGCGCACGCCCATTCGCAACGCCCCAAAGGCGCACGCTCCACGAAGGCTGGCGCGGATCAAAGCGCGGCGAACGCCCCTGTCGGCCTGAAGGTGTCCGAAACACCGGCCGGAGGATCGAAACCCGCGCCACCTGGCGGGCCTCCGAGGACGATTGAGGCTAGCGCTAGCCCGGCGGCTGGGCCGGACACAATGCTCTGGATCAAAGGCGTCGTCGGCTTGGCCTGGCTCGGCGGGACGTTCATGCTGCTGCTGTACATCGGCTTTGGGATCTTCTGGCAGATGTGGCGCTCCCAGCAGGCCCAGGTGATCGACAACGGACCCTGGTTTAACGACCTCAGGCGGCTCGAGGTCGAACTGAATCTCTGGCGGAAGGCCCGGTTGGTCCGGGATGTGACGGGCGCTGGCCCCTACACCTGGGGCGTGCTGACGCCGACCATCGCGCTGCCGGCGGACGATGAGCTGACCGACCTGCCGAGCCGTCAGGCGGTTCTCCGCCATGAGCTGGCGCATATCGTGCGCTTCGACGCGCTGCGGCTGGTCGCCGAACGGCTACTGACCGCGCTCTACTGGTGGAACCCGCTCTGCTGGCTCGTCGCCCGCTGGGCTCATCTGGATCGCGAGCAAGCCTGTGATGATGCCGTGCTGCTGCGTGGCGCGCGGCCCTCAGCCTATGCCAACCAGCTGCTGTTGCAAGCTTGCGGCACGTCGCATCGCCGGGCCGGACCGGAAGGCGCGTCGTTGCTCTCGCGGGCCGTCGATGGCCAGCTCGTCCGCCGTATCGGCAGGATTCTCGATCCACATGCGCGCCGGCGTGCGCCCTCGACACTGCTCTTGCTCGCGCTGCTTGCGCCGCTTGGCCTGGCTGCGTTCAGTGTCTCAGCCGTCAATGTTTCGCTGGCGAGCGACACAGCATCGGAGTCGCGCGACATCTTCTCTGGGGATGTCGCGATCGATACGGACGGCGCTACGAGCAACATCGTCATGCGTGACGATGCCGGGCCGTTGTCTGCAGAGATCAGCGGGCAGGTGCGGTTCGCGGGCGACACCGAGATCGTGTCGATGTCGGCGGACGGTCTGTTAACGATCAAGGACGAGCGGGCCGCGCCGCCACGCCAGATCACCGTCGTGCGGGACGGCTCCGGCGTGCGGATGACCTACCTCGTCGACGGTGTAGAGCAGGCGCTTAATCAGGATGGGCGCGCCTGGCTCGACGCGGCGCTGCTTGACCTGATGCGCCGGGCCGGTGTCAATGCGGGGCCGCGGGTCAAACGCATCCTGGACCGCGACGGCGCGGCCGGGATCATCGCCGAGGTCCACGAGATTCCCTCCGAGGCTGTGCGCGTGACCTATCTCTCACTGGCCATTGGCTACCCCGACGTCGATCCGGCGGGCCGGGCGCGGATGCTCGGTCTGCTCGAACAGGCGGTCGAGAGCGATGTCGAGCGCGGCCTGCTCATCATGTCGATTGACGCGAACCGGCTTGCCGGGTCGCCCCAGACACGCGACGCGACGCTCGGAGCCATCGACTCAGTGCGGGGCGCGCCGGTCGAGCAGCGCCGCGCCCTCGAGCACCTCCTGCCGGCGGTCGAGCGCGACGCGGCAGGCCTCGCGGGACTGCTGGAGGTCGCAGCCGGAATCGACGACGATGTTGAGCTGGGCCAGTTGCTCGTGGTGTCCGCGCCAGCGGTTGCCGGCGCCGGTGCGGCCTCGTTCGATGTCTGGCTCGCCGCCTCGCGGACAATCGGAAGCGACATCGAGCGCGGCAATGCATTGCGGGCGCTTCTGGGGCAGCCAACCACTTCCGCCGATCTCAAGATCGACGTCATGGCTTCTGCGGCTACGTTCCAGAGCGATGTCGAGAAGGCGCAGTTCCTGGTCGATGTGGCGCCAGGCTACCGAGGCTCGGCAGCGGAGCGCGCCGCCTACCTGGCGACTACCGACACGATCACCTCAGACTTCGAGCGCAACCGGGCACGGGCCGCGCTCTAGGCGGGAGCGTGAGCAGGCCGCTCAACGCGCGGCGCGGGCAGCTGCCAGCATGTTCGCGACGCGCTGCTGGATGATCCGGGCCTCCTCGATCCGGTACCGGAAGAGCCCGACGGCGTAGATGAGCGCCCCGGCCGCCGCTGGCAGCGCCACGATCAGCAGGTCGCGGAAGATCGAGCCGAAGCCTTCCATCGCCGGCAGCCCGAAGCTGAGGCCGAGCGCCAGCAGCCCGGCCACCAGCGCCATCACGACGCTCACTCCGAGACAGACCTTGATTGTCCGCGCCACGCTGCCGTCATCCAGGCGGTCGCCGGCCAGCAGACGGCGCAGGAGCCAGATCATGATGATGGCGTGGAAGGTGAACTGGACGGAGTTGGCCAGCACCAGCCCGGCCATGCCCAGCGGTTGGTAGAGCGAGAGCGCGATGACGAAGTAGACGGCGACGGCGGCGACGCCGACGAGCTGCGGCGCTTTCGTGTTCTGTCGCGCGTAGAAGGCGAAGATGAGCACCTGATCGAAGGCGGCGAAGAGCGTGCCCGGCAGGTAGAGCACCAGCGCCAGCCAGATCAGCTCCGCGCCTTCTTCAGTTGTCGCGCCGTGGAAGAAGATCAGCCGAACGATGGGCCAGGAGAGCACCGCCATGCCGAACGCGGCGGGGACGACCAGTACCGTGACCATGCGCAGGCCCCGCGCTAGCGTCGCCCGGTAGGCTTCCTCGTTGCGGGCGGAGAAGTGCCGCGACAGCGCCGGCAGCGCTGCGAGCGAGATCGCCGCCGCGACCAGGCCGAGGATCATCTGGTTCAACGTCGTCGCGAAGCGCATTGCGCCGAGCGCGTCCTCGCCAACGCGCCAGGCCAGGTTGCGGTCGACGATCAGAGCGAAGGTGTTGGCGAAGAGGCCGATGAAGATCGGGAGATAGAGCAGGTAGATGCGCTTGATCGCCGGATGCCGGACGCGCAGGTTCGGGCGCGGCATAGCGTCGCGCAGACCCGGCAGCAGCAGCGCCACCAGCAGCAGTGCCCCAAGGACGATGCCCACGACCAAGGCCCGCACGCCGAGCGTCGTGCGTCCCAGCGTTAGCGCGGCAAAGACGATCGCGGCATTGCGGACCGAGAGCGACAGCGCTGGCCGGGTGAAGCGCTGGAGCGCGTAGAGCGTCGCCATCAGGATCGTCGAGATAGCCAGCAGCCAGACTGCCGGCAGGATCAGCCGGACCATCTGGACGGTGAGGTCGACGACCTCCTGGCTGCGGGCTTGGTCGGCCGCGCCGAGCTCGGTCATGACGTAGACGGCCGTCGGCGCAAAGATTTCGAGCGCCACGATCACCGCGCCGATTCCAAGCGCCGAGATCGTCAACAGCGTGCCCGTGATGTCGCGCAGCTCCTCGCGTTTGTCCTCGCCCGCGAATTCGCTGAGGACCGGGATCAATGCGGCCTGCATCATCCCGCTGATGACGAGATCGAAGAGCATCGTATGGATGTTGTCGGCAATCGTGAACGCGGCGACGGCATCGCCAGTGCCGAACAAGTAAGCCGTTACCTGTTCGCGGGCCAGCCCGAGCACCCGCGAGAGGATCGTGCCGACCATCAGCAGCGCCGCAGCGGTCCCGATGCCCTGCCCCGCCGGCGAGGTCGGAGCCGCAGCCGTCTCTGGTGCCTGGCTCACTGCCCGAGGCTCCGGCCCCCACGGATTGCGGCGATGATTTCGCTGGTCGAGCGGCCCTCGACGAGCGGCAGGATCACGACCTCGCCGCCAAGACCTTCGACGACCGGCGCTTCCGGCAGCGGCGTGCCGCCCTCGGCGTAGTCGCCACCTTTGACATAGACATCCGGCTGGATGAGCTCCACCACCCGGCTAGCCGTCGGCTCGCTGAAGATCGTCACGTAATCCACGCTGGCCAGCCCGGCCAGTAGCTCGGCGCGCTCAGCCTGGGGCAGGACCGGCCGGCCCTCGCCCTTGCGCTGCCGCGTCATCGCGTCGTCGTTCAGTGCCACGATCAGGACATCGCCCAACTCCGCCGCCGCCTGGAGGTAGCGCAGGTGTCCGACATGCAACAGATCGAAGTGGCCGTTGGTGAGCACAATGCGCTTGCCCTCGGCCCGGAGGCTGGCAATGAGAGCGGGGAGGTCGGTGGGAGAGGGGGCCGGGGGGTGAGGGCATTCCCCACGCCACCTCACGATGCCCCTCCCCCATCCACCAGCGCCGCCTCCAGCTCCGCTCGCGTGGCCTGGGCGTTGCCCCATTTGCGCACGACGATGCCGGCGGCGCGTTGGGCCAGGCGAGCGGCATCGATAGCGGTCGCGCCGGCGAGCAGGGCGGCGGTCATGACGGCGACGACGGTGTCTCCGGCGCCAGTGACGTCGTAGACCTCGGAGCGGTTGACTGATGGCACCTCTGCATAGTCGTTGCCTGTCACGACAGCCGCGCCCGCGCCACCGCGGGTCACGACGAGGCAGGCGCAGTCGAGCGCCGCCCGCAGGTCGGTCAATAGCCGCTGGCGTGGTTGGGCATTGTCGATCTCATGGTCGAGAAATGCCTCGGCCTCGGCCTGGTTGCACTTGATGAGGTTGAAGCTCTTGAAGCGCCCGAGATCGCCCTGGGAATCGACGGTCACCGGGCAGCCGCGCAGCTGCCGGTAGGCGAGGATGTCCGCGACGAGGGCGTCGGTCATGACGCCGGAGCGGTAGTCGGAGGCCAGGATCGCGTCGGACTTTATGTCGCGAAAAGCGCGCCCAATAGCGCGTTCGACATCCGGCGAGATCGGGTCGCGCTCCTGCCGGTCCACTCGCACAAGCTGCTGTGGAAAGAGGAAGAAACCCTCGGCGACGACGCGCGTCTTGACCGTCGTTGGGCGGGTTGCGTCAACGGCAACGTGGGTTGCGTCGATGCCGGCGGCAGTCAGCAGGTCGATGACTGTTCGACCGGCGGCGTCATCGCCGACGACGCCGGTGACGGCGACGTCGCAGCCGAGCGCCTTGAGCGCCAGCGCCGGCGCAGCGCCGCCCCCGAGACGGTCCTCGCGCCGCTCCTCGTCGAGCACGAGCACCGGCGCTTCCCGCGAGACGCGCTGTGGTTGCCCGAAGACGTAATGGTCGAGGTAGAGGTCGCCGACGACCGCGTGGCGTTGGCCGGCGATCTGTTCGAGGATCTCCCGCATGGCCCTCCCCTGCCGCTAACGGAAGCGAATATAGGCGATTGCGAAGGGGATGGCCATGAAGACGAAGTCCGGCACGAGACGCAGATAGAGGACGAAGCGCAAGCCTTCGTTGCCGAGGTTGTCGACAACCGTCTGGACGGTCAGGCCGCTATCGAGCAGCATCGTGTAGCGGCTGACGACGAGGCCGATCAGGAGCGCGCCGTAGGCCGCCAACTGGAGGTCGTTGCCCTGCTTATAGTTCGATGCCCGTGCCATCGTTTCGACCGTGCCGAAGCCGAGCAGGAGAGCCATGTAGAAGCCCCAGGCCGGGAAATTGCCCCAGAGAAAGCCGATGCCGGCGGCTACCAGCAGCCCGGCCCCGAGCGCCTTTGCGACCGCCGGTCCGCTCGCGCGATAGGCCGAAACTCGCGGGCCGGAGGAGCAGGCCCGGCAGCGGTAGCCGACCGGACTCTCGATCATGCACTCGTAGCAGATCGGTTTGCCGCAACGCGAGCAGCGCAGCCGGGTTGTGATGCCCGAACCGCAGACGCATTGCACTTCACCTCGGGGATAGCTCGTCGCCACGAATTAGGCACCTTCACCAGACGTGCCGGAGAACCCGGATCTGATTGCCTCGACTATGACAAGCAGCGCGAAGACCGGAAGTACCGCCTGCCTGCGCCAGCGCCATGGCTGGCGCACCAGCCGGTAGAGCCACTCCAGGCCCATGCGGCGCAGCCAGCCGGGGGCGCGTGGAACACGGCCTGATAGGTAGTCATAGACGCCGCCAACGCCGGACGCGACGAGTATGCCACGCGCCGCCAGGCGCTCCCGGTAGGTCGCGATCCAGAGATCTTGTTTCGGGTGGCCGAAGGCGACGAAGAGGATGGTCGGTTGCGCGGCCGCCAGTGCCCGATCAATCTCCTGCCAGCCGTCAGGGGCTGGGCTGCCGGAGAGCGTCCCGACGATGCCGGCCGTAGGGTGGCGCGCGCGCAGGATCCCGGCGGCTTCTTCTGCGACCCCCTCAGCTGCCCCGAGCAGGAAGATGCGTTTGCCTGGCTGCTCGAGCGCGGCGAGGCCGTCGACCAGGTCGTTGCCGGTCACGCGGGGCGGCGACGGTTTGCCGAGCAGACGCGCGGCCAGAATCAGCCCGACCCCGTCGGCCAGGGCGAGATCGGCTCGTTCGAGGACGTGGGCGAAGCGCCGGCTGCGCCGCGCCGCCATGACATACTCCGGGTTGACCGTCACCAGATGGCGTAGCCCGGGCTCCGGACTCTCGAGCCACCCCGCGATACACTCAACAGCCTCGTTCAGATCAACGAGGTCGACCGGGACCTTTAGGATGTCAATCCGCTGTGTCATGTGCTTACTAATTACTATGTGTAAGAATTCCCGTGTTCCAGCCCCGGAAAGTGTCGCAGCCCGGCAGGTTATCCGTCGAGGCGCAGGATAGGACCACACTCATGGGTGAGGAGCAGATCCTCCAGGAGTTGATCGACCGCAGCTTGCTCAATGCCCGCAACGCTTACGAAATCGAGGCGGTGCATGGCGGCCTGAACAATCGCGTCTTCGCGATCAATCAGCCGCGCGAGGAGCCCCGCTACATTGTGCGATTGCGCCGGCAGGATGCCCGGTCCATGGCCGAGATCGACGCGCTTTCCGCTGTCTCGGACTGCCCCGTCGCGCCCTGCCTGCTGCTGCTGACGCACAAGCTCCTGGTGCTTGACTACGTGCCCGGGCAACCGCGCCCGCTCGAGCGCCTGACGAGCGCCCAGCTCGACGCGCTCAGCGCGAGCCTGGCCTGCGTGCATGCACGAGAGCAGGATACGTACCACCCCTGGCCGGACTACGAGCTGTGCTCCGGCTCCAACGCCGACCTCTTCAGGTTCCGCGTCCGGTCATTGGCCGGGTACGCCAGCTATGCTCATGCGCGCGGCGGTTCCGTGCACCTGGAGCTAGCGCCCCTGTTCGCACGGCTCGACCAGCTCAATCTGCGGGCTAGCGCCTGGCGCGGATCTGACTTCTGCCGTCTGCACGGCGACCTGAGCTTTGGCAACATCCTCTGGAATGGCGATCAACCAGGACTGATCGACTGGGAATACAGTCGCGTCGGCGATGCCGCGGAAGACCTCGCCTACCTGCTGACCGAGCAAGCGGGCGGCGTGGAGCGTCATGCAGAAGTGATCGAGCGCTACAGCGCGGCCGGCGGCGCGGCCGAGGTCGCCGAGCGTGTGCCGGCCTACGGGCTCTTCACCGCCATCGACTCGGCGCTCTGGTGGGCCGACCGCGGCGCGGACGGCGCAATTCCCGTGGAGCGTGTCGAACATGAGATCGGCCTGCGGCTCGCGTCGGGACGGAGCTGGCTGGAGGTGATCTGAGCCGCCATCGTTGCCAATTGTTGCAGCGGGCAACAAAGCGGTACTTTTGGCCCGTCACTTACCCGGACAATGCGCTATTCAGCCAGTTAACGACATCTCGGAGAATTGTCGATAACTGATTAGCGCACGCTAGGGAATCTTCCGGAATGACCACCACACTACGCTCGAATGCTTGGATCGCTGTCCTGCTTCTGGGCGTGGTACTGGCGGCTCTCCATCTTTCCGGCAGTGAATCTGTAGCGACCGGCGCGTACTACGTGGCCGCTGGTCTTGCCGTCGGCGCATTCATCCTTGCCACGCACCGCAATCGCGGCAACTCCACGCGTCCCTGGCAGCTCCTGACTGCTGGGATGGCGCTCTACGTGATCGGCGACGTTATCTGGGACCTCCTGGATCTGACAACCGGGGTGGCGGTGATCCCGGCCTATGGTTCCGCGCCTTTCTATGTCAGCGCGCTACTTCTCTCGTCGCTGGCTTTCCTCCAGTGGAGCCGGGAGGCGCAGGCCGGAAACGAGCGCGAAGATACGATCGATGCGGCGATCGTCACTGTGAGCTTCGCAATCGTCTCCTGGATCTTCGTTATCGGGCCGCGTCTGGATGCGCCGACAGTCGTGATGAACAGCGATCTATCGGCGATCGTCTTCGCAACCCTCGACCTGTTTCCGCTCGCGCTGCTTGTTCGCATGGCATTGCGGCGCGGGCACCGGCGCTATCGGGCACTCGGGCTCTTTGTCGTCGGTGGCATGGTCATAACCCTGGCCGACAGTCTGTATGGCTGGGGCGAGCTCACCGGCAATGTCGCGGCCTACGAGTCGCTGGCGGATGTCGGCTGGCTGGCCTGGTACATCCTCTGGGGCGCGGCGGCGCTTGACCCCACATCCGCCGGTATCGCCACGACGACTCCGGCGCGTGACATAGGTGAGGCTAGCTCAACACGCCGGCGCTTCGCCGTGCTGGCGACGATCGCGCTGGTCGCGCCGCTGGCGATCGTCTTCGGCGCGCTCGAGAACCGGCCGCTCGACACCGCGCTCGTCGCTTTCGGGACGATCATTCTCTTCGCGCTTGTCATCTATCGCATGTTGCTGGTGGTGCGCCAGCTGGAGACTGCGCTGGTCACCCAGGAGCGCTTGCAAGCCGAGCTGACGCGCGTGGCCTACCACGACGCATTAACCGGGCTCTACAACCGGGCCTACCTCAACAGCCATCTGGATCGCTTGCTGCACGCGCGCGGGACATCGGACCTGGCTGTGCTCTTTCTCGATCTCGACAACTTCAAGGATGTCAACGACCGCTTCGGGCACGCCGGCGGCGACCGCTTGCTGGTGGAACTCGCCCGGCGGTTGGAGGCCTGCGCGCGCGAGGCGGATATCGTCGCCCGGCTCGGCGGCGATGAATTCCTGGTTGTGCTCGATCTCAATGGCCGCGATGCGCCTGCGACCTCGGCGGCGTTGGCGCGGGACATCCTGCGGTCGCTGGCCGCGCCGGTGCAGCTGGCCGGCGCCGAGACCACGATTAGCGCCAGTATCGGCATTGCCTGGACACGCGCTGGCGATACCTCGGCGGACAGCATCCTCGGCGCTGCCGACCGCGCGATGTACGCCGCCAAGCAGGCCGGGAAGAACCGCTTCAGCGTCGCCACCATTACCGTTCCCGCGCCGCTGGAAGCGGCCAACCCGCTCAAACGCTCCGCCTGAATGCGCCGCGGCAGGCGGCTATGATCGTCTCGGCGAGACACGCTGGATGAACATGGCTGAGGGGGGGCGCGACGCATGAAATCACGACGACCGTGCAAGGTCGGCATCTACCTGCCGATGGCGGAGCATTCGATGGAGGGCCAGACGCCGCGCTGGACCGATATTCTGGCGGTGGCCCACCGGGCGGAGGAACTGGGCTTCGACTCGGTCTTCATCGCCGACCACCTGATCTACCACTTCGAGGGCCAGGAGACCTATGGCATCTGGGAGGGCATGTCGCTGCTGGCGGCGATGGCTGCCGCGACCGAACGCCTGGAGCTGGGCACCGGCGTCATCTGCACGGGTTTTCGCAATCCCGCTCTACTGGCGAAGATGGCCGATACGATTGATGAGATTAGTAACGGCCGGGTGATTCTCGGCGTTGGCGCGGGCTGGCATGACCCGGAGTACGTTGCCTTTGGCTACCCGACCGATCGGAAGTTCAGCCGCTTCAACGAGGCGCTCCAGATCATCCATCCGCTGCTCAAGACAGGCAGAGCTGAATTCGCCGGCGAGTTCTACGCTGCCAACAACGCCGATCTGATGCCGCGCGGCCCGCGCCCGGAAGGCCCACCGCTCATGATCGCCGCGACTGGCGAGCGCATGCTTGAACTGACCGCGCGCTACGCCGACCATTGGAATGGTTGGGTTGTGCCCGGCCGCAATGCCGAGCTGCTTCGCCGGCTCGACGCGGCTTGTGAAGCGGCCGGCCGCGACCCGGCGTCGCTCGGCCGGGTGGGTATGGTGATGGTCGACCATACCGGTGCCGAACCGGACCCGGATGCCCGCCGCCCGCCGGTGCAGGGCACACCGGAGGAGATGGCGACTGCCTTCCGCTCGCTGGCAGCCGAGGGGCTCGACCATCTGGTCGTCGCCAACACCCCGGACTCCCTGGCGGGGCTGGAGGCGCTGGCGCCGGTGCTGGAGATCCTGGACCGCGCAGAATAGGCCCGGGCCGGGTGGCAGGTGGACTCTGCAGCACGTTCTGTAGACTTCTCGGTATGGTGTTGAATGACAGCTATCTCCAACTAAGACAGCAGACGCTCGATCTGAACGATGAAGGGCGCGCGTATTGCGTCTGCCACTCGATCAAAGGCGGTTGCTGCGTGCCAGATCTCTCGATGCTGCCGGAGGACCAGCAGCTGATCCGGGAGGCCGTCGAACGCGGTGACATCTCCGCCGCGACGGTTCGGCGAGCCCAAGCGCGGGCTGCCGACGAGAGCGTCGACCGCTGCCCCTTCCTCGGCGACGAGTACGAGTGCACGATCTACCCCTACCGGCCGGTCGTCTGCATCCAGCATGGCAACGGCGGCCTGCCCAAGGACAAGGCGACGGCGCTGCGGGCGATGGAGCGGCCGGGCAAGCGCACGATCCGGTTGCGTGATATCGAGCAGTTCTCCTGCACCGCCTGTGGCGAGCGTAATGACGACAACGACCGCATTCCGTTGAGCGTCGTCGGGAAGTCGGTGGCGATTCTCGTCACGATACAGAACGCCGAGCAGCACTACGGCAAGCACCGCATGAACGATTTCATCGCCGAACACTTCTCAGAGATCTAGGCCAGGCGCGACTAGTTGGTGATTGGGCCGTCGCTCTCATCAGGTTCGTGGTCGAAGCCACGGCTGGCGTCGGCGCGGGCAATCCGCTCGGCGATCGAGGGGTGCGAGTAGAGCAGCCAGACGCGCAGCCGGGAGGGTGCGGGATCGGCCAGGTTCGTCTCCGCGAGCCGCAACATCGCCGACGAGAAGGCGTCCGGGTCGCGGGTCAGCGCCAGCGCGAAGGCGTCGGCGCGGCGTTCCAGCTCGCGACTGTAGGCAAGCTGCAACGGCGCAAGCAGCAAGTTGGCGACGCCAAAGGCCAGGCTGAGCGCCGGCAGCGAACGAATATCGGCGATGCTGCGCGTTCCAACGAGCGCGTTGCCCCAGCGGCGCAGGGCGCTCTTGAGCACCCGATCCGTCACGAAGCTCGTCGCCAGGGTGAAGACGCCGCCGAGGCCGATGAAGCGCCAGATGTCGCGGTTAGCCTGGTGCGCGATCTCGTGGGCGACGATCACTTCGATCTCAGCAGGGCTGAACTGTTCGAGCAGCGTGTCCGAGAGGACGATCCGGCGGGTGGGGCCGAGGCCGGTGAAGAAGGCGTTGGCTTTCGACGTCCGGCGGCTCATATCCATCGTCATGACGCCGGCCACCTCGATGCCGGTGCGCGCCGCCAGCCGCTTGAGCCGCTCGGCTAGCTCCTCATCGTCGAGCGGCGTGTAGCTGTTGAAGCGTGGCGCGATCAGGATCGGGAAGAGCTGGGCGATCAGTGTCGTTAGCGGGATCGTCACGACCGTCACGATGAGCCACCAGTATCTCCAGCGGCCAATGATCCAGTAGAGTCCCTCGACTACTGGCAGGGCGAACGCGAGGCCGATAGCCTGGCCTTTGAGCTGGTCCGCGAACCAGCCGGCGCGGCTCTGGCGGCTGAGCCCGAAGCGGTGCTCGACGATGTAACCGCTCAGGTAGGCGAGCGGCAGCCCTGCCAACCAGCCGCCGGCCAATAACAGTGAGGTGAAGAGCCCGCGTCGAGGGAGGTTGCTGCCCCGGCGTGGCAGGCTGCGCCGGGCGGTGGCGCGGGCGCCCCCTGAGAGGAGAAAGAGGACGCCGACGAGCAGGCCGAGCAGCGTGCCGAAGATGCCCAACCGCTCCTTGGTTCTGCTGTAGCGCCGGGCGCGTTCGATGCTGCTCATGCGCGCGTCCTTGCCAGCTAGCGCGTGCTCACGACGCGCACTCACCTACGTCCCGGTCATCATACCGCCGGGCTGCGCCGCCCGGAACACGTGTGGCGCGCGAGAATCTTCGATATTCGGGAATGCACGCCCCGGTCATTGCGTTATAGGTAACAGTGGAGCCGCCCCGTACTCAGGAAAACGATTCAGGAGCAGTGATTGGTTGCTATTGTCGCCGGCTAGCGACGCATTCGCTTCTGTTTCTCACGCCGCAGCCGAAATAAACGTGTCAGGGTACAGGACCGGGGCATTTTCACGGGTACAGAGCGTACTCCCGGCCCGGATTCTGGCTTCTTATAGAGGGAAGTGGTATTGACAATTCGCCGATAACGGTGTACGTACAATACAGTAAACCGAGGGATTCAAGGATGCGGGGATTTACAGACAAGGGTTTGCTAGGTAGTATAGGAAGGATGTTTGTGGAATTCTTCACAAACTTGGGCTCGTAACGATTGACGAAGAGCATAGTAGCTGTTATTGTAGCCAGGTTGCGCTCCAGTTCAGCCTGTGATTCCGCAGGCAGATGGAGCGTTTCGTCGCTTAGAGGAATGAAGGGGTCGCATGACCGAAAGAGCCGTGACTGATTCACCGATCAAAGATTCGTACGAGCTCGAAAAGCTCGTCGATAAGGCTGAGGTCGGGGAGATCGTCGATGAATCGGCTGAGTTACTCGATCAGGCCACAAGTGACGCCGTCTATCGCTATTTCCGCGATGTCGGTGGCCACCGCCTGCTCAACCACGAGGAAGAGATCGACCTCTCGACCAAGGTTCAGCGGATGCTCGAAGCCCAGCGCTGGATGCGCACCGAGGAAGCCCTCGACCGCTATCCGGCCGTCGAAGCCTCGGGCGTGCTGACCGTGCCGATTCCCGGCGTCGACCCGGAAAAAGTCGAACCGAAAGAACCGACCCACTGGCAGAAGGCCTATGTCGTTCTGACCGCTGGGATTGAGCCCTCCGACGAGCTGGTCGAACAGCTCAAGGAGTACATCGATGACGTGCTCGATGGGAACCACGTGCCCGGCGAGATCGAATTCGTCAGCGAGCTGCCGCGCCGCAAGCGTGGCGGGCTCGACCGCTTCGGCCTGAAGAAGGTCGAATTCGGCGACGCCGCCAAGCGCGACGAGCCGATCGCCGTCGTCATCGAGCGTGGCCGGATCGCCCGCGAGAAGCTGATCCGCCACAACCTGCGCCTGGTCGTCTCGATCGCCAAGAAGTACCGCTCGAGCGGTCTTCCGTTGATCGACCTGATCCAGGAGGGCAACATCGGCTTGATGACGGCCGTGGAGCGCTATGACCCCACGCTGGGCTACCGCTT
>JAUIIK010000107.1 GCA_030431755.1 Chloroflexia bacterium | reverse complement strand
TCTCGGAGCCGGACATGGACGCCATGACCTGTACCTTCAAGCTGCACCAGTGCTTCCCCGGCAGCCGCTACATCGTGACTGACACCTCGGCGGTGCCGATGGCGCCGATGATGGGCGTCGTCGGCTCTGGTCCGACCGATGCGCTCCGCGACGCGGCCGCAACCGCGCCGATCACGATCTTCGTGAACGGCCTCGAAGGGCCGGGCGTCGAAGGCTTTCAGCCGGCGGTCTTCAACTCGAAGGCCGGGAACCCGGTCTGGAGTCCCTTCTGGGATCACTTCGCGGCCGAGTGGACCGATCCATCGCAAGCACGTGTCGTGCGCTCACAGGGCGAGCTGGATGAGCTGGTCAAGTCCGGCGAGCTGACGCTCTACAACGGCGTGCCGGATACCCATCCAAATGGCTTCGTCGTCAACTGTCCCGCCCCGATTCTCGCGCCGAATACCTACGACGCCTGAGCGCGCTTGAGAGACGACACCCGCCCGAGTTCGACCGGGCGGGTGTTTGTTGCTCTAAGGTTCGTGTCCAATGCGCCGGCTCGGGGTTGTTCTCGGTAGATACGCGGCTGCGGCACGCAGGCGTTGATGTTCCACCGGGATGATGGCCGCGTCGAGCGTAAGCGCTCTTACGACGGACGTCGCTCCGGTGCTTTAGGCTGCATGTGTCGATGCTCGCGTGATGGCGATGAAGGCTGGCAGCCGCATGAGTTCCAGGCTGACGATTTACACGATGGCCCACTGTCCGACCTGTGACGAGACGCGGCGCACGGCGGCGCAGATCCGGAAGCGCTTTCCGGCCCTGGATGTCGAGTTGATCGACCTCGCGGACCCGAATGCAACGGTTCCGCCCGAAGTCTTCAGCGCGCCAACGTATATGCTTGATGGCGATGTGATTTCGCTCGGCAACCCGTATCTGGACCAGTTGGAAGCATCGATTCTCGGGCGCGTCCTCGCGTCGTAGCGGTGAGGTCGACGTCGGTGAGGCCGGAGAGGCTCGCGCTATTGTGACCGCCACCACCAACGCTCAGACACGGGCGACCAAGCTCGCCTATCTCAAGATGATCGACATCTTCCAGGACCTCGATGACGTCCAGATGAAGGAGGTCGAGAGTTCCGCGCCGATGTTCACCTGCGAGCCGGGCCGCATCTTCTATCACGCTGACGACCCGGCCGAGGTGCTCTTCATTCTCAAGAAGGGCGATGTCATCCTGTCGCGCATGAACGAGGACGGCAAACGCCTGATCACCGCGACGCTTGAGGCTGGAACGATCTTCGGCGAGATGCCGATGCTCGGGCAGCGGCTTCAGAACAGCGAGGCCGAAGCGCTGACCGAATGCCTTATCTGTTCGATGAGCCGCCGGGATGTCATCGCGCTGATCAACAAGTACCCGATCATCGCCGTCCGCATCTCTGAAGTGCTCAGCTCCCGCCTGGAAGCCGCCGAGGAGCGCTTGCAGGAGATGGCCTTTCAGGGGCTGCGCGAGCGCCTCGCCAGCCTGTTACTACGATTGGCCGATGAGACCGATTGGCGCGGGAATCTCGTCGTCAAGGGGCTCACCCACCAGCATCTGGCCGAGATCCTGGGTTCCTATCGCGAGACGATCACGGCCACACTCAACGAGTTCAAGGCCGAAGGGCTAGTCGAAACCGGCCGTAAGAAGATCGTTATCACCGATGCCGATGGCTTGCGGGCGCTGGTCAAGCTCTAACCTATCCCACTAGCCGCGTGCCGCCCGAACCTCAGCCACTCGATCCTTGACTGCCGGCGCAATCTCCTCGATGAACATGCGCAGCTTCGGCGCTGTCGTGACGCTGCGGAGGATGAAAGTCGAGAAGCCGTGATCGACGGTAAGGCGCGTAAGCACATCGACCCAATGATCTCGAGGGCCGACGATCTCTGTGTCGCTATCGTCTCCACCGCTTTCGATCACCGGGCTGACGTCGCCGCCGATGTTGTAGATGCGTCGAATAGCGGCTGGATCACGGCCCGCTGCATGCGCCGCCTCATCGATCAGCGCGTTGCGCCAGACGCACTCGGCGGGCGGGATGCGGCCCATCGACGGTATCCAGCCGTCTGCGATCTCCCCGGTCAAGCGCATTGCCCGTGGCCCGAGAACGCCGAACCAGATGCCGATATCGTGAGCCGGCATGGGGCCGGGCTGCAGGCCGGCGATTTCGTAGAACTCGCCGCGGTACCGAAGCGCGTCGCCGCCCCAGAAGGCACGGATGATCTCGGTCCCCTCCCGCAACGCGGCAAGGGCATCCGCCGGCTCACGCACTGGACCACCTATCGCACGGATGGCCTCCCAGAAGGCCCCAGCGCCGAGGCCGAGCTCAAAACGGCCATTGCTGAGGACATCGAGCGTCGACGCGGTCTTCGCGAGCATGGCCGGTGGACGTAGTGGCAGATTCGCGACGTCGGGAAAGACTCGCACGCGCTCGGTTTGGCCGAGAATGTAGCCAATGAGGGCAAGCGTGTCGAAGTGTTTTTGCTGATACGGATGGTCCTGAATACCGATCAAGTCGTAGCCAAACTCATCGAACATGCTGGCTAGCTCAAGCGTGCGCTGTGGGTCATCGGTGCCGGGATCAACGAAGTATCCGAATTCCAGCTCGTGTCCGTAGTCAGCCATTCGCCATCCTTTGTCTGTCTCTGCGTTCAGTCCGCCGGCACACTGATATGATATATACATGCGCATACATATAGCAATGCGCACTTCTTTGTATTGAGGTGGAGTCTGACACCTTGACGACTATGTCGGCCAGAGGATCCAGCAGTCTAGCGCCGCCAGAGGGTATGTTCCGCGAACTGCTCTACATCCATGCGGTTCTCCGGCGTGATCTCGCAACCGTGCGGCGTCTCGCAAGCGCTATCCGCGAGGGCGGCCCGGCGGAGACGATCGTTGCCGAGATTCGAGAGCTCGGCTCCAACAGCCCACTCTGGCAGCTCAAGTACGGTTGTATGTACTACTGTCGCTTCGTACACGGTCATCACACGCTCGAAGATATGGCGCTGTTCCCGATGGTCCGTAAACAGGATCCCTCGCTCAGGAGCGTGATTGACCGGCTTGAAGAGGATCACCTCAAAGTCCACCACATAACCGAACGCATCGTCGTGGTCGCCGATGAGGTCGCGGTCAACCCAACCGTGGAGGCCCGGGACGACCTCGTCCAGGCCCTGGTTGAACTGGAAGAACATCTGCTAGTGCATCTCGCATTTGAAGAGGAATCCCTTGGTCCCTTGCTCAGTAGCTGGGACCACTGGCCGGTGGAGTGATGCGATGAGTGGCCGACCGGAACGGCATGATGTCATCGCCTGTGCCAGAGCCTGGCAGGTTCTCAGGCTGGCGCACGACCGCGTAGCCAGCCGGCTCGACGAGGATCTCTCCCGCGAATGTGGGCTGACGGTTCGTGAGTTCGATGTCCTGCTCTATCTCCATACCCACGAGGGCCAGGAGGTCCGTATCGGTGATCTACAGGAGGCTGTCTCACTCAGCCAGCCGGCCCTCAGCAGGCTCGTCGGCCGGCTCGAAGGGCGCAACCTGCTCCAGCGTTCCGCAGCCGAGGTCGATGGCCGCGCGCGTGCCGTGTGTCTGACCGCATGTGGCGTTGGTCTCATTGAACGAGCTATCCAGGTTCACGCCAGCGCAGTCCACAACTGCCTTACGGGTAACTTCACAATTGATGAACAGGAGCGACTGCTCGATCTGCTGACCCAGATCGGACCGTGAACCAGATCTGAAGACGCTAGCGAGTGTCTGGCACATCGCACCATCGCTCTGGGCGAGATGTCACCGACGATATCCGCTATTGCAGGCTACGGCGCTTGCATGAGCTGGATCGTCGGGCGGTGCGGACGCTTGAGCGCAGCCGTGGCAACGCCGAGGGCGATGTTGTAGGCGGCTTCCTTGAACGCCTGCGCCGACGCCGATTCGGGCTCAGCCGCGACGATCGGGTGGCCGATATCGCCGGACTGGCGGATGGCTGGATCAATCGGGATCTGGCCGAGCAATTCGACCTCGAACTCGCGCGCCGTGCGTTCACCACCGCCGGTCCCAAAGATGTCGTAGCTCTCGCCGCAGCCGGGGCAGACGAAATATGACATGTTCTCGACGATCCCGAGAATTGGCGCTTTGACCTCCTCGAACATCCGAATGCCTTTGACCGCGTCGGCGATGGCGACATCCTGCGGGGTCGTCGCGATCACGGCGCCGGCGAGCTGGATGGCCTGGACGAGCGATAGGTGGGCGTCACCGGTGCCGGGTGGCATGTCGATGATGAGGTAGTCGAGCTTGCCCCAATTGACGTCGCTGAGGAACTGGTTGATGAGCTGAGCGACGAGCGGACCGCGCCAGATGAGCGCCTTGTCGGCCGGCATCAGGAAGCCAATCGACATCATCTTGACCCCGAAGGCCTGCGGCGGGATGATCTTGTCCTCCTGCATCCCGGGCCGGGCGTTCGAGCCGAGCATCATCGGGACGCTCGGGCCGTAGACATCGGCGTCCATCAACCCGACGCTTGCGCCGTCCTGCGCCAGCGCGATAGCGAGGTTCGTAGCGACTGTCGATTTGCCGACGCCGCCCTTGCCGGAGGCGACGGCGATGGCGTTGCTGACGCCGGGGATGCTGCCCTTGCCGGGCACGCCGCCGACTGCCCGGACACGCGGCGTGAAGCCGACCTCGACCCGGCGCTCCTCGCCTGTGTTTGTGATGGCCTCGGCGATGCGCTGTTCGAGTGTCGCCTGTTCGAGATAGCGGTGCAGCGGCAGCTCGATCAGGAGTTTCACGCTGCGGCGGCCGGTGTCGACCTCTTTGATCGAGCGGGTCTCGCCGAGCGTCTTGCCGAGCAGCGGTTCTTCGACTGCCGCGATTGCGTCGTATAGCTGCTCGTCACTTACCTTTGACATCGTTGTAGCAATCTCCCCCCGGAGGTGTTGTGTTGTTTGCGGTTGCTCCGGCACTGCCCGGCAACTCTCCGTTTGAAGTGTACCGCCCGTCTGCGGGCTGACGGGCTCTACCGGGACGACTCGGGCCGGTCGCGTATTCTATGCACCAGGGGGGTGGACTCGGGATGGTCGGCTGGCTCAGGGCATTCGTGAAACGACAGAGCGCGCTGCTGCACGTGCTCGTGCACGTTGTGGTCATCGCCGGCCTGCTCGCTGGCGTGGGTGTTGCCCGTATCGCCGACGACTACTTCAACCGGGGCGTGACGGCCGGCACGGCCGACCTCGATCCGATTCCGCACACTGACTTGAACCCGGTTGGGGTCAACACCTTCCTCGACCAGGAGCCCGACCCGGCGGTCGTCGAACGGTCGCTGGATATGATCGCCGCCGCCGGCATCGGCTATATCCGTCAGATCTTCGGTTGGTTTGATCTGGAGCCGGAGCAGAAAGGCGTCTATCTCGACCGCTTCGGCAACTCGAGCTGGACGAAGTTCGACCGCATCGTGGAGCTGGCCGAGGCGCGGGATATCGAGATCATCGCTCGTCTGGAGAAGCCGCCGCAGTGGTCGCGCGCGGGTCAGGCGAACCTCGACCGTTTTCCGGACGGCCCGCCGAATGACATCGCCGACTGGGTCGACTACGTCGAAGCCGTGGCCGGACGCTACCGTGGCCGCATCCACTACTACCAGCTTTGGAACGAACCCAACCTGGAGGGCGAATGGGGCGGTCAGCCCATCGACGCGGCAGGCTATCTGGAACTGCTGCAAGCAGGTTACGCCGCAATCAAGGCGATAGATCCCGATGCCGTCGTCCTCCTGGCCGGACTCGCGCCGACCGACCAGCGCGGCCCGGCGAATGTCAGCGAGCTGATCTATCTGCAAGAGCTTTACGATCTCGGGGCCGCCGAGCACTTCGATATCGTGGCCGCGATGGTTTACGGCTACGGCTATTCGCCGTACGACCGGCGGGTGGAGTTCGCCCGGAACAACTTCTCCAGGGTGATCCAGGTGCGGGAGATCATGGAGCGCAACGGCGACGCCGGGACGCCGATCTGGGCCGTCGAATATGGCTGGGTGGCGCTGCCCGACGATTGGAGCGGCGAGCCATCCCCTTGGGGTCAACCCGTCTCCCGCGAGACTCAGGCCGATTACCTCATAGAGGGCTATCAGCGCGCCCAGCGGGAGTGGCCGTGGATGGGCGTGATGGCTGTCTGGACCTTCCGCTTCAGCCAGCCGCCGGACGATCCGAACCAGGTCGCCAACCCCACCCGCGGTTTCGCGCTCGTCGAGCACGACTTCACGCCGTATCCAGCCTATGACGCGCTGCGAGCCTCAGCGCCAGATCTACGGACGCGCGGAACCGGCGAGTATCCAGCTGAGATGCTGCATGGCCGGCTGATGGCCGGGCGGGAGGTCACGCTCTCGTTCGACGGGCAGCAGCTTGACTTGCGCTTCGAGGCCGGTGATGGCGGCACACTCGAATACACCATCGACGATTCGCGTCGCCAGATCGTCGAGATCCCCTCTGGTAACCGGGAACGGGTGACGCTCGCGCGCGGACTGCCCGATGGCAACCACGTCGCGACGGTGCGGCTCTTCGTCGAGCCGTCGGACAGCCCGCCGGAGCTGCTGTCGGTGCTGGTCTCCCGCAACCCGGTCAATGCCTGGATCTACCCCTGGGCCTACGCGACGCTGGTTATCCTCCTCCTCGCCAACAGCGCCTCGCTCATTTGGGCGCTCCGTCGCTGGCGTGGACAGCCAGCGGCTGGCGTCACCAACGGCGAGATCCTGTCTCGTCACGGTGACGAATCCGAGGCTGAATGACCTACCGCTGGGAGAGCTTCTACTCAGTGGCGTGCTCGCCCCGATCACCCAGGTCCTGACCCTCCTCAGCGCTCTGAACTGACTCATCATCGGCGCGGTCCAGGACGACGTAGGTCTCGTCGAACTGCCAGTCTGGGAGCAGGCCAAGCTCGACCTCGGCCCGCGGATTTAGCGGGTCGATTTGCTTGGTGAGCGTGATCGACACGACGTAGCGGTCGTCGAGGTCGAGCGCGTCAAACAGCGCATCGAGGGCGATCTTTACGCCGCCATCGAGATCACGGCGGTAGGGCGTGGTGAAGTAGAAGATGAGGTCGCAGGCCAGCGGCTGCCCCCGCGCCGCGTCGATCCATGGCTGATTGATCCGCCCGGTCGAGAAGCCATCGCGGACGATTGCCGCGACGCTACGGCGGAAGCCGCGCGCGCTCTTGCTGAGTACCCTGCGCCGGCCGACGGTGACGTACTGATTGTTGACGCTGGGCGGCAGCGGTAGCGACAGGCGTATCGTCGTCATCTCGGTACTCTGCGCTCCGATCTCGCTCTCGCGTGGTGTAGGTACACTGTAGCGAATTCTTCAGTAGCGGATATCCCGCTACCGGTTACGAGTGGGTGACGAGGGGGAGCGATGCCGGGCCAAGATCGAAGACTGCGGGTGGCGGTCCTGCTCTCCGGGAGCGGCCGGACGCTCGAAAACCTGATTGAGCGCTCGCAACGCGATCAACTTGCGATCGACATCCCGGTCGTGATCTCCAGCCGCTCGCGGGTGCGTGGAGTCGAGGTTGCGCGGGCCGCCGGCATCGCCACCCACGTCGTCACCAGGCGGCAAGCCCCGACGCCGCCGGAATTGAGCGTCAGGGTCAAGGCGCTCCTCGCGACCCACGAGATCGACCTGATCGTGTTGGCCGGTTATCTGTTGAAACTGGAGATCCTCCCCGAATGGCGTGGCCGCATTTTGAACATCCACCCATCACTGCTGCCGTTGTTCGGTGGCCAGGGTATGTATGGCCATCATGTCCACGACGCGGTGCTCGCCTCGGGCATGCGCGTCTCTGGCTGCTCCGTCCATATCGTGACCGCCGACTACGATGCCGGACCCATCGTGGCCCAGCGCTGCGTGCCGATCGCGCCGGGGGACACTGCTGATAGCCTGGCCGCGCGCGTCTTTGCTGCTGAATGCGAGCTCTACCCTGAGGCGTTGCAGCTATTTGTTGCCGGGCGCGTGCAGTTGCATGACGACGGTGACGTGGCAATCCGGCCGGCCTGACGCCCATCGCAAAGCATCAAGGGCCGCAAGTCCTCTATGCAGCCAACGTAGATGGCGGAATTGAACTGGCACTTACGATGGGTGACGTCCTAGCCCTGCATGTCCACCTGGCTGCGGGATGCGTCTCCTACCCGGTATTGGACGTGCTTCGCATAGATGCCCGCTTGGGGCGCTCCTATACTCACAAATGTCGGGAAAATTACCAAGCGTTTAGCGCTAATCGTAGAGAAGTCGCTAGGCATGGACACGGAAACCGTTTCAGCCTGCGCTTGCACCCGGCAAGGTGAATCGCATTGATATGTCGGAGGACACAATAATATGCGCCGATATGGCATCGTGGCGGCCTTTTCCGCCATCCTACTCGTTCTCGTCGCAAGCCCGGTTGGCGCCGGCTTGCAGTGGTGCCCGCGCGACCCGATCGTCGCGCTCAACGGTCAGGAAGTGCAGATCTGGGTGTCGATCCCGGAGCAATACCAGACGGCCGTCACCGGCCCGGTCGAGGTCGACATCCGCACACCGCGTGGCGTCGAGCAGGAAGTCGTCTTCACCGACGAAGGCTTCAACGGCCACGGTGAGGTCGTCGAGTTCTTCGAGCGCGGTCGGCTCAACGGCGACGAGATGGATGTCGATGTTCGCATCCGCGTGCCCTATGACCGCTCGATGGTCGACCGCGGCAACCTGGCTGTCCGGCTGACGGTCATTCTGCCCGATGGCGAGGTCATCGAGCTCGAGGATGACCGTGGCACGGCCCGCACGAGCTTCACCATTCCCGCTCACCCGTAACGCACATCCCTTACCCCCTCACTCGTTTTCGCGAGCCGGCCGCACGCCAGCGGCCGGCTCGCCCTTCTTTAACGGGCAATACATGACTCCTGGGTCGTGGCTCACCAATCGTAGGCTGTTACACTACGTTGCACGGTTGTCGCCGGTGTCTCTCCGACATGGTAACGAGTTCGGGAGACTATGGAATCTCGGACGACTGCATCGATATTTGTCGGCGGGGTTGGTATCGCCGCCGCCGTTTGCCTGGCATACGCGGGGCTTTCGCTCTCCGTGTCCGGCAATGATGACCTCCTGCTCGGGGCATTGTTCGCAATCCTGACCGCAGCCGCGACGTTGCGCCCCGTCCATCTCGGTTTCCGGCTGAATGTAGATCTGACGACGCTGGTTGTCGTCGCGCTGGTGCTCACGCTGGAGTCGCCGCTGGCGATTTGGGCCGGCGCTGTTGGCGTGGTCGTAGGCCAGCTCGTCCAGCGTGCTGTCTGGAGCGGCCTGCTCTTCAACAGCGGCCAGGTGATCGTGCAGATCGCGGCGGCCTCGGCGACGCTGGCGGCATTCGGCTGGCAGCCGGCGTCGCCCGCGTTCGACGAGCTGCGCTTCCTGCCGGTCATGGCGCTGGCAATGGCTGTGATCTTTCTCCTCAACACCGGCCTCGTCGCCTGCGTCATCGGGCTGCAGGCGCGCATCTCGCCGTGGCTTGTCTGGCGCGACACGCTGACCACCGATCTGTTGATCGAGCAGTCCAGCCAGTTTGCGCTCGGCGTGGTTGCCGCGATTGTCGTGTCGGTGCAGATCCTGATTCTGCCGCTGCTGCTCGCGCCCGGCATCATGCTCTATGTCTCGGTCAGCCGCAAGAGCCAGCTCCAGTTCCAGACCCAGGAGGCGATTGGCGCGCTGGCGGACCTGGTGGACCGGCGCGACCCCTACACCGCCGACCACTCCCGCCGGGTCGCGATCGTGGCGCGGGAGATCGCGACGCAACTAAGCCTCTCGCCGGAGGAAATCGCCGGCATCGAGCGGGCGGCGCGCGTTCACGATCTCGGCAAGCTCGTCATCGACCTGTCACTGCTGAACAAGAGTGAGCCATTGAGCGACGACGAGTGGCGGCTGTTCCGGCGGCATCCCGCCGACGGCGCGAACATCCTGACCTGGTTCCCCGAGTTCCGCCGCTCGACTGACTACGTGCGCCACCACCACGAGCGCTGGGATGGCCGGGGCTATCCGGACGGGCTGGCCGGTAGCGACATACCGCTCGGCGCGCGCGTTCTGGCGGTCGCTGACGCCCTGGACGCGATGTCGAGCGCCCGGCCCTATCGCGCGCCGCTCAGTGCCGAGGCGATCCTGGCCGAGCTTGACGAGAACCGCGACGTCCAATGGGATGCTCACGTCGTCGAGGCGCTCGTCGAGCTCATCGAGCGCGGAACGATTGATCTGGCTGGCTCGGGGGCCTCGTTGCGGGTTGTTGATGGCCTGGGGTTGCCGATCCAGAGCCGCTAACGAAGAATCAGCGCGTCGAGATGCGGCAAGAAGCGCCTGCCTTCCCTACAATATGCGCGGGAGGGTCAGTGTCAGGCAGCAACGGTCGTCCAGTTCGCGCACCATTTGGAGACGCACGCTTGCGTGTCGGCGTCGTCGGCACCGGTTTCGGCGCGCTTGTCCACCTGCCCGCCTTCAACTCTCTTCCGGGCGTGGAGGTCTCCGCGCTCTGCGGGGTCGATGCCGAGCGGCTCGACGAGGTGTCGCGCAAGCACCAGATCCGCCACACCTACGACGACTTCACGGTGATGCTCGAATCCGGCGAGGTCGACGCCGTCGCGCTCGCCGCGCCGCCGGACCTGCATCACGCGATGGCCGTCGCTGCCTGTGAAGCGGGCATCCATATCCTCTGCGAGAAGCCGCTGGCAACAAGCGCCGCCGAAGCGCGCGATCTCGAACAGATGGTCCGTGATAGCGGCCTCTGCCACGGCGTCGCCTTCCACCGGCGCTACGAGCCGGCCCGGCGACGGATGCACGAGCTCGTTAGCCAGGGATTCATTGGCGATCTGCACTCAGTCAGCGTCATCGTCTATCGTTCGAAGCTCCGCTCGGGACCGACCCGGCCCGATAGCTGGACGGCCCGCCAGGAGCGCGGCGGCGGCGTGCTCTCGACTATTGCATCTCATTATGTCGACCAGCTCAGGTGGTGGTTTGGCGAGATCCATGCCGCCAGCGGCTTGACCTACACCGCCGTCGACGACGCGGTTGTCTCCGGCTTCGGCGACGGGGCGCAGGTCGACGCCGACGACAACACCGCCTTCATCATGCGCTTCGCCAGCGGCGCGATCGGCAGCGTCAGCATCTCCTACACCGCCGCGACCGATGTCGGGGAGGAGATCGTCGTCTCCGGCAGTGACGGGATGCTGGCGATCCAGGAGCCGGACCAGATCGTAGGCGCGCGGCGCGGGGAGAGCGTGCGGTCGGTTATGAAGCGGGAGAACCGCAAACCGGCGGCAGGCTCGCGTTCGATTGAGCCCTTCCGGCTGCTGGCCGGCGAGTGGGTCGCGGCCATACGCAGCGGCGGCGAGTTCGCCCCTTCCTTCGAGGATGGCGCGCGCGTGCAGGAAGTGCTCGACGCGGTGACCCAGTCGCAGCGGCTGCGGCGCTGGATTGATTTGAGCGGCGAGAAGTGGCCGGTCTAGACCGCCGGCAGGCATAGCGAGAATAGGAAGACGAATGAGCTACCGAGACGAACTCGACACGCCGGCCTGGATCGTGCGCGAGGAGGTGCTCCAGGAGAACCTCAAGCAGATGACGGAGTACGCAGCTGCGAACGGCATCAACCTGCGGCCCCATTTCAAGACCCACAAGACGGCCGAGGTCGCCCGGATGCAGCTTGACCAGGGCGCCGTCGGGATCACCTGCGCCAAGCTCGGCGAGGTCGAGGCGCTGGTCGAGCAGGGTATCGAGAGCGACTTCTTCATCGCCAACCAGATCGTCGGGCCGCTCAAGACCGCCCGGCTCGTCGCACTGCTGGACAAGGCAAATGTCCGGGTCGCGACTGATTCATTCGAGGTCGCAGCGGGGTTGAATGCCGCAATGGAAGAGGCCGGCAAGACGCTCGATATCGTCATCGAGGTCAACACCGGCCAGGCGCGGGCCGGCATCCTGGTCGACGAAGTCGTGCCGCTGGCCCGGCGCATCCAGGCCGAGCTACCGCAGCTGCGAGTCGTCGGGGTGATGACCCACGAGGGCCACGCCGGGGCCGCCGACGATGCCGCCCAGCTCCAGCAGCTGGCGGACGATGCCGGCGAGAAGATCGTCCGGGTGGCTGGGATGCTGCGCGACGCGGGCTTCGACATTTCGACGGTGAGCGTCGGGTCCACCCCGGCGGCGTTTGTGACGACGAAGACCGAGGGCATCACCGAGATGCGTCCCGGCACTTACGTCTTTCAGGACAACACGATCTTCCGCTTCGGCTGGCACACGCCGGAAAACTGCGCCCTCCGGATTCTGGCGACGGTGACGAGCCGCCCTGCGCCGGACCGGGCCATCCTCGACACGGGCTCGAAGTCGTTGACGATGGATCCGTCGAAGTGGAAGCCCGGCTATGGCTACATCGTCGAGTATCCCGACGCCGTCATCGAGAACCTGAGCGAGGAGCATGGCTGGGTGCGCCTGCCGGAAGCGATGCAGGGCATGGAGATCGGCGAGAAGGTGCAGATCATCCCAAACCATGTCTGCCCGACGGTGAACCTGACCGACGAGCTGCATCTGGTGCGCGACGACGAGGTCGTCGAAACCTGGCCGGTCATCGCGCGCGGCAAGATCCGCTAGGCAGCTTTCGAGGAGGCGCCCGGATGGCTAGCTTCGATGTGATTGTCGTCGGGTTGGGCGGGATCGGCAGCGCGACGGCCTACTACCTGGCCCGTCAGGGCCAGCGTGTCCTGGGGCTCGACATGTACCAGCCGGGCCATACCTTCGGGTCATCCCACGGCCACCACCGCATCATCCGCGAAGCCTATTTCGAGGACCCAAACTATGTCCCGTTCGTCCAGCGCGCCTACACGCTCTGGGAGGAGCTGGAGGCGGACACTGGCCAGGACGACCTGCTGACGATCACCGGCGGACTGATGTTCGGCCGCCGCGATAGCGACGTCGTTTCCGGCGCGTTGACCTCCGGCCGTCTGCACGGCCTGCCCTATGAGGAATTCTCGACGCGCGAGACCTCTCGCCAGTTCCCGGGCTTCCAGCTAGCTGAGGACATGGTGGCGGTCTACGAACCGCGCTCAGGCTTCGTCGCGCCTGAGCTGGCAATCGCAGCACAATCTCAGCGGGCCGCCGAACTCGGCGCGGAACTCCAGTACGGCGTCGAAGTGACCGGCTGGACGAGCGCCGCGGCCGGCGTGACGGTCACGACCGCCGATGGGACGACTCATTCCGCCGGCGCGCTCGTCGTCACGACAGGGCCATGGGCAGCCGAGCTGCTCGCGGATTTGCAGATCCCGCTCGAGGTCTGGCGGATCGTCAACAGCTACTTCGAGCCGCTGGAGCCGCAGCACTATGCTGTGGGAAACTGCCCGATCTACCTCTTTGATGCGCCTGAAGGGACCTTCTACGGGTTTCCGCACCTCGACGGCGTCGGCTTGAAGATCGGGCGCCATGACAGTGGCGCGGTAACGACCGCGCGCGAGATCGACCGCCGGGTCGACCCGGCGGAAGAAACCTACCTGCTGGATGTGCTAGGGAAGTACCTGCCTGGCGCGGCCGGGACGGTGCTGCAATCGATCACCTGCATGTACACGATGACGCCGGACGAGCACTTCGTCATCGATCGCCACCCGGAGCATGCAAACGTCGTCCTTGGCTGCGGTTTCTCCGGTCACGGCTACAAGTTCGCCCCGGCCATCGGCGAAGCGCTCGGCGAGCTTGCGACCGGGAACGCGCCGAGCCAACCTATCGCCTTCCTTGGCCTCGACCGCTTCGGCTAGTGCTCTGTTACTCTTGAAGTGAAGGGATTATCCAACCTCACCAGGCAACTCAACCGTAACGAAACTGTCATTTCGAGAGGAGCGAGAAATCTCAGTTTTGCGCCAGAGCAACGTCAGACTGAGATTTCTCCCGCTGGTCGAAATGACAAGGTTGATGCGTGTTGAGCCACCCGGAAAGCCGCAGAAGGTCGATCAAATCATGTGTCACAGAACACTAGTGCTCTGTGACTTGTGAAGTGAAGGGATCGTCTCACTTCGGGGCAACTCAACCGTAACGATCTTGTCATTTCGAGCAGAGCGAGAAATCTCAGTCGAACACGAGTGAAGCGCTGCACGGAGATTTCTCCCGCTGGTCGAGATGACAACCTTTTCGCTGTTGAGTTGCCCGGCGAGGTGAGACATTTCACTCACTCTACAAGTAACAGACCACTAACCTCGAACCGGACGACGCAACCTGTCTTGGTTGAGTCGGGGATATGCGCGTACAATCCACCTTTCACGCATCGAGTTTGGAGGGGCGTGTTGATAGGTACCCGTAATCCACTGGTCTACAACCACTCACTGGACACGCCTCAGCACCAACCTGGTCATCCCGAGGGACGAGGGATCTTGCCGCGTGCGCGCCACCTGTCGGTGCGGCAGACGGTGATCGATCGTACTGGAACGATCGGGACAGTCCTTTGCGGAGCGCGGAACTGGCGGTCGGAGATCCCTCGGGCGCAAAGCCTTCCTCGGGATGCCAGGCTCGGAGCGGGACGTGTGTCATGGCCGGAGCTTGGCGGCGTACGGTGGAGAAGACGGGCACGACCCTCCTGTCCGACGTCTAGCCTGACGCGAATGTGGGGATGGACTCCACTCCGCGGAACCATCACTCAGCACGACGAGTCATCGGCCACGGGCGTAGCACATGGGATCAGGCGGAGGCGGCGAGTTTCACGGGTTCTTCGTCGAGCTGTGGAGCGTGTACCTGCTTGAGGCCACGGATCAACAGGTATTCGACCGTCTGCGGCGGCACCGGGCGGTAGAAATAGAAGCCCTGGCCCCGGTGGTAGCCGTAGATGCGCGCTCTGGCCAGGTGCTGGGCCGTCTCGATGCCTGATACGGTGACATTCAGGCCGTGGAGTGGGCCATACTGCGCCAACGGCAAAGCCTGGGACGGGCGCGCCGGATCCTGGATCGGCGTGTTCATCGCCGTGCGGTCGATCTTGATCGTGTTAACCGGCAAGGACTCCAGCATGTCCGCCTGCAAGGCCGCCGGGTTCGCGTCCTGGAGACCGATCTTCACGCCCAGGTCGCGCAGGTCGCTGGCGGCAGCGCGCCAGCTCTCTATGCCAGCCGGGTCGTTGTGGGGTATCTCCAGCCGCAAGCTCGTGGCCGGGAACCCGGTCCGATCGAGAATCTCGGCGACGGCGTTGACAAAGCCTGGGCTCTGGATCTGGCCGGGCGTCAGGTTGACGATGGCGATGATCTTGTCGGCGTTAGGGTGGCGCTTGCGCCAGCCCTGGACGGTCTCACAGACCGTTTCGATGGTCCAAAGGCCGATCTCATCGAGTAGCCCGGCTTCATCGGCCAGCGACAGGAACTCGCCCGGCAAGATCAGACCATGTCGCGGGTGCTCCCAGCGCACGAGCGCTTCGGCCGCCAGGATCGTCTCATCGTGGATCTCAACCTCGGGCTGGTAGAAGATTTGGAGCTCGCCGCGCTCGTGGAGGCCCTTGATGTCCTCTTCGATGCGAAGGCTGTCGAGGACGCTCTGGCGCATGCTGTCTTCGAAGACGGTGTTGCGTCCGCCACCCATGCTGCGGGAGTATTCCATCGCTGCCGTCGCGTCGCGTAGCAGGTTGCCGGAACGTTGGCCGCTCGGCTTGCTGATTGCCGTGCCGACGCTGGGACGCAAGCTGAGCGTGCGCGTTTCCGTGACGAATGCCTCACGGATAGAGCTGATGATGCGCTCGCCGAGCGTGCGCGCCTCAGCCCCGCCGCCGACGCCTTCGGCAAGAATCGCGAAATCGCTGTCGGCGACCCGGGCGATGGTGTCACCCTCGCGCATCGACTGGTGCAGGCGGCGGCCAAATTCGCAGAAGACCTGGTTCAGATCCTCGACCGGCAGGTCGTTTAGATGCTCGTCGACGTCGTCGATGGACACGACGATGCAGCACATGACCGAGTGGACGCGCCCCGAGCGTTCGATGGCATGGTCCAGGCGATCGATGAAGAGCAAGCGATTCGGCAACGCCGTCACGGGATCGTAGAGACTGTAGTAGCCGCCGCCCGAGAGCCGTCTGGTTTGATGGAGGACGCTGTTCGCCGGCGCGCTGATGACAATCAGCCAGCCGCTAATCAGCGGGTTTTGCTCTAGTGCCGTGATCGAGAGATTGACGGTGCGGTACTCGCCGTTCTCCTGTAAGAGGCGGACGCCTTCGATCATGCCACCCGGAATACCTTCGCCCGTGGAGAAGGGTTGGACGACGGCGTAGTCCTCGGGCGCGACAAAATCCAGCAGCGTCCGGCCTTCAAGCGCCTCGGCCTGCCAGCCGAGCACCTGCTCGAAGCCCTTGCTGATGTGGAGCAAGCTGCCGGTGGGGTCCACTAGCAGGAGCGGGTCGGTCGAGTTGCTGACGACTGTCTGAATGACCGCGTGCGCGTGCTGTGGCGATCCTCCGGCGACGGTCGTCTCCTGGCGGATGATGCCGAAGTGGCAGCGGATGCCGGCCAGCCGGATCTCGTACATCTCGGCATGCACCGGCACCTTGCGCCAGTCGCTGGTGACGAGGATGAACGAGAGATGCTGGGGCGCGGGATTGCTGTCCGCAGTCTCGAAATCCGGTGTGATCGAAAGTCCCAGGCCGGAGAGCGTCTCGCCGACGAGCTCGTCGCGGGTGAAGCCGCTGAGTTTCTCAAGGCCCGGGCTGGCGGCGACGATGCCGCCGCTCTCTGACGAGATGAAATAGCCATCCTGCGCCTGGTTGAAGACCTCCAGCAACAGGTTGGCCGGCTTGACGAGCCGGAGCTCGCGGGCTGCTTCTTCG
>JAUIIK010000243.1 GCA_030431755.1 Chloroflexia bacterium | reverse complement strand
GGACGTTCGGCTCGCTCGAGTATCCACAGTTTCGCCTGCTTTGGTTCGGGATGCTCTTCTCAATCGGCGCGATGCAGATCGACCTCGTCGCACGCGCCTGGCTCGCCTACGACCTCTCGGGATCTGGACTCGCGCTCGGCTTGGTGACTGCGGCCCGCGGTCTACCCCAGATCATCCTCTCGCCCTTTGGCGGTGTCGCGGCTGACCGTTTCGATAAACGCCGCCTGCTTGTCTACTCGCAGGGCGCGGTGTTTGTCCTCGCAAGCGCCAATGCGTTCCTGGTGCTCAGCGGCCTGATCGAAGTCTGGCACCTCGCAGTACTTGGTCTGCTGCAGGGCTTCACAACGCCCTTCACCATGCCGACACGGACCGCGCTCGTGCCGGATCTCGTGCCAGAGGAGAAGATCCCGAACGCCCTGGCGCTCGAATCAACTGGCCGGAACATCAATCGCATTGTCTCCCCGGCTTTGGCCGGGGTCCTGCTGGCAATCACGCCCGGACTCGCCTTCCTCGCGATTGCGCTCGTCTATGGCGCTGCCGTAGCCACCCTCTACGCGCTGCCGCGCGGTCTCCGTGGCGGTGGCTCGCGCAAAGGCGCGTTCGGCGATGTCGCAGATGGCTTCCGCTACATCTTCGTCCGGCCAGCCCTCTTTGCCCTGATCTCGCTGGCATTTATCCCGATCCTGCTGGGCATGCCATTCCAGTCACTATTGCCAGTCTTTCAGAAGGACGTGCTCGGGATCAGTGAGAGCCAACTTGGCTTTATGTACACTGCGGTTGGTGTCGGGGCGATCATTGGCTCGGTCGTCGTCGCATATCTATCAAGCTCGCCGCATATCGGACGCCTGCAGATGGCGAGTGGCGTGATATTCGGGCTCAGCCTGGCTGTGTTCGCGACCTCGACGTCGTATGCGCTCAGCATGTTCTTGCTGGTCATCGTGGGCTTCTTTAGCACCGGGTATCTGACATTCAATCGAATGCTCGTCGCGATGCACTCTGAGCGGGCTGTCTTCGGTCGAGTGATGGCAATCTATGGGATGACCTGGTCGCTCATGCCAATCGCCCTCCTGCCCATTGGAGCGTTGGTCGATGTATTCGGTGTTCAGGCGGTGGTTGGCGTCGCCGGGATCCTGGTCGCCGTCATCGTCGCCGGCGCGGCTATCATCTTCAGTGGCCAGCTCATGTCGGATCCGGCAGCGGAAGCTGTGCCTGGCGATTGAGCGGCCGCTACATCCCCTGTGATTTCCGCCACTCGTCATGCGGCGGGACCGGCTGACCGACGACATAGAGAAAATGGTATGAACCTGTCTCGCCAAGGAACTTGAAGTTCTTCTTGAGCGCCTTGACCTTTGCGGCGAAGTCGGGCTGGCTGTCGAGAAAAGCGCCGAAATCACCATATTCGTCCGACAGTTCCAACAGCCGCGCGGCATTGGATACCGTCGCCTTGATCTTCCGCCGGTTGCGGATGACTTCCGGATCGGCGGCAATTCGATCTATCTCAGGCGCCGCCATGTTGGCCACACGCTCGGCGTCGAAATTGTGAAAGGCTTGCTGGATGCCGTCCCACTTGGCATTGACGACGGCCCAGGAGATGCCACCCTGGAACACAGCGCGCGTCATCACAGCCAGATAATCGCCGGGGGTCGTCGCTACCACCTGCTCGGGTGCTTCCATTGAGTATCCTCCCAATACGACGAAGAGTATATGAACATCTGTTCTACATCTGATGATAGGGTCCGGCCTCTGACGAGTCAATCCCATGCGCGAATCGGACGTGCGCAGCGATGAACGTCCATCCAGACGATTCAGACCATGGCCACATTCCGGAGTGGCATCACGATACGCTCGACGAAGACGCCGCGTCACGGTCTAGCCGGTGGCGCATCCTCGCCGGCGTCGGCGCGGTCATCGTTGTCGCGGTAATGCTGTTGATCCCGGTGCTCCAGGCAACGATCCTGCAACGCCAGCGCAACGCGCTACCGGAAGCGGCGGTGACACGCACCGCCCTTCTCTTCTCTTCGGCGGTACTGCTTGGCCGGTCCGAAGGGCAGGCCCTGATCTTCACGGCAGATGAAGGTCGCGAGGATGTACGGCGCGTGTTGCGCGCGCTGTTCGAACAATCCCAGCCGTCGCGCTCTGCGAGGCTGCAGCTTGAGCAGATAGACTGCCGGGAACTGCCCGGCGATACCTGCTTCCGAAGCCGCTTGATCGACCCTGCTAGCGTGGCAACGGCCGCAATTCGTTTCGGGATCGCTGAAAGCGGCGACGAGCCCGCTGTTGTCTGGGTAGACTTCGACGCCACAACTGCGCGCTCTGGTCGTGCGCCAGCGACGTTGAGGGGTCCACCAGGTCCAACCGTCGGGGCCACATCCGGGAGAATTCGGCCATCCACCTGAGCAGGAATTCGTGGCACGCTTGACGCAGATCGGCGCCGTCAGCCGTAACGAGAAGCGAGTCTGATTCTTGGTCGGAACACTGGCGATCGAAACACATGCATTGACTCGGGATTTCGACAATCTCCGCGCGGTGGACAACTTGTCGATTCGTGTGGAGCCCGGCACGGTATTCGGCTTTCTTGGTCCAAACGGCTCGGGAAAGACAACAACGATCCGCTTGCTGCTGGGACTGATCCCGCCCACCAGCGGCTCTGCGACCGTGCTTGGGTTTGACAGCGCCGCACAGGGCGATGAGATTCGGGCGCGGACCGGCGCGCTGTTGGAGCATCCCGGCCTTTACGAGCGCATGACCGCGCGCGAGAACCTCGAGTTCTTTGCTCGTATCTGGCGGTTGTCGGCGGCTGAGCGCGAGCGCCGGATCCAGAGCCTGCTGGAGCACCTGGGACTATGGGACCGGCGCGATGAGCGTATCGGCTCATGGAGCCGCGGGATGCGGCAGAAACTAGCAATCGCTCGCACGCTGCTCCACCATCCGCCGCTCGTCTTTCTTGACGAGCCGACGGCCGGGCTCGACCCGATCGCCTCGGCCTCGCTACGCAACGACCTCGCGAACCTCGCCCAGGTGGAGGGTGTGACGGTCTTCCTGACAACCCACAACCTCGCCGAAGCCGAACGCCTGTGCGATCATGTCGCAGTCATTCTCAACGGCAAACTCCTCGACTCTGGACCGACCGGCGAGC
>JAUIIK010000242.1 GCA_030431755.1 Chloroflexia bacterium | reverse complement strand
GCTTCTCGTTCTACATCCGCAACTTCGGCAACTACAACGCGATCTACGGCTCGCTCGGCGCGGTCATCGTTTTCATGCTCTTCATCTTCATCGCGGCAAACGTCCTCCTGATGAGCGCCGAGATTGCCTCGGAGTGGCCGCGTGTCCGCGCCGGTCACTATGATCGCGGCTTGCCCGAACGCGTCGACAAACCCAAGCTCCCCTTGATCGAACGAGCGCGAACGCTGCTGCGTCAAGCCGTGCTCGGGTCCGGTGAGGAACACGAACACGTCGAGGACGAGGAGATTGACGAACGTCAGCGCCGCCGCCGGGCACAGGCCCGCGCAGCCAGCTCGAACGAGGCTGACGCTCGCTCAGACGGGCCGGTGGCCGGCGATGAGCGCCAGCTCCAGTAGCTTGAAATAGCAGTCGACCTCGACGAAACCGATCTCGCGCAGCCAGCGGCACTGCTCCTCGACCGGCGCGAGGATATTGTCCTCCTGATCCTCGCGCGCATGGTAGGCCTCGGCCGCATCTTCGCGCTGAGCGGACGGATTGTTCAGAAGCTGCTGATCGTGAACGCTGTCGATGAACACGTCATCGAAGAGGGTGCGACCGAGCGCCCCATGTGACGCAACGTGCTCCAGGTTCATGAAGAGTCCGCCGTGCCGCAGGAGTGCAAACACCTCCCGAAACAAGCGCTGCTTGCCAGCATCGTCGATGTGGTGGATCGCATAACCCGAGATCACCAGATCGAATGACCCAGCCGGAGCGATATCTGCATGCCAGTCCGCAACCGAGAAGTCTGCATGCACGAAGCGGATGTCGGCATCACCAGCAAAGCGCTCCCGCGCGTGCTCAAGCATCGGTTGTGAGAAGTCGACCAGCGTCGCGCTCGCGCCGGGATGCCGTGCTAACACAGTCTCCGCCAACGCGCCATCACCGCATCCAAGATCGAGCACCGCCTGCACGTCGCCAACCGTCGCGCCAATGATCCGGTGCGCCAGGTCGATCTGTTCCGCGATCAACGGAATCGCCGCCCGCGTCCCGGCCACGTAGCCATCGGCGTTTATCTGCTTCTTCCACGCTGACATAGGCACCTCTTATCGAGCCGTACAAGATACGACTGCGTTGAACTCGGTCGCTTCTGTCGGATTGTAGAGGTCAAGTTCATCTCACCTGTTCCACCAAACGGAGCGTAAAGGCATTGAGTCAGTCTGCATCCGTATCGTTCCCGAGAATGGACACTCAACCAATCCTATTGCGTCATCCTGAGCGTAGGCCGGGTACACGTGGAGCGGGTGGGAGCCGCAGGATCTAGCTACCCCACTGTAGCTTCGGATCTGCCACTAGATCCTTCGGCTTCGCAAAGCCTTCGCTCAGGATGACGACCTCGCGGATGTCGAATCGGCGTCAAACACCTACGCGCCATGAATGCGATGAAACAGGTGGATATGAACTCCTCCCTTACAATGTCGAGCGCGACCTCTTGGCAATCGCTAGCCCATCTTTGTGCAGTTAGCGCTAGTCGAACTCCGTTGGCAGCTCCGGATGCTGCCAGTGGTCATGGAGGCGCTCGACCTGGGTGGGGAGGATGCGGTGGAGCGAGAGGTCCGGCAGATCGAGCGGGTCGAAGAAGTCGACCGCGGTCGTCTCGAAGCTGGTGGTCGCCTCTCCACCCAGGAGCTCGCAGACGAAGAAGAGCTTGTAGGTGTGGCGTGGCGAGGGCGGGTGAGGGTGCAGGCGCTTGTCCTGGACCATCGCCAGCTTGCGCGCGCTGGCACGGAAACCGGACTCCTCCAATATCTCGCGCTCGACCGCCTCCGACGGGCTATCGTTGACGTCGGCATAGCCGCCGGGCAGCGTCCAGAGGCCGTCCAGCCGCTCGCGCACGAGCAGGATGCGGCCGTCGCGGAAGAGCGCCCCACGCACATCGACCTGCGGCGTCGCATAGCCGTCGTCGTGCGAGAAGAACTCTTCGATGAACTGGCGTTCCATGCCCGTATGCTCGGCATACATCTCGTCCGCGATCCGCGCGATCTGGCGGTAGCGGTCCAGGTCGTACTCGCTCTCGCCGAACTCAAGCCCGGTCTGAGCAATCGCCCGCAAGCGCCGCGCCCATGTCAGCCACTGCGGGTCGTGGCTACTCATCAGCGCCCAGGTAGGTCAGCTCGATCTCCGGCATATGCTCTGTTGGATCGACGTTCGTGCCTTCGACAACGATAGCCGTCATCCCGGACTCGGAACCGGACTCATGCGACTCGCCCGTGTGCCAGAATGCAGCTTGTCCAGGTTGTATGGCGACACGCCGACGATCGACGCCCGTTACCCACCCCTCTCCGGCAACACACATGAAGAGCTGCGGAGTGGTTGCCTCGTGGTAGCCGACGACACCGCCTGGCGCTATGTGAAAGCAGCCAACCTGGGCGTCGCCAACGAAGCGGACAGCCCGGCCGAGCGCGACGCCGTGGCTCTCATAACGTGTGATCTCGTGTGCGACCTCAGCGTCAAACCGAAACATCCGCACGGACTACTCCTACCCGCTCATTCCTCTGGCAGCGCTTTGGCGTTCTGGCGGTCATAGTTGTGGACGAGCATACCCCCGCCCGGCCGCATGCCGAGCCGCGCGTAGAAGGGCCGCACGTCGTCATCGCACATCAGATCAATCTGGTACAGGTGCCCCAACGAGGTGAGCATGCGGCGCGTGAGCTCCGAACCAATCCCCTGCCCCTGGTACGGAGCAAGCACCTCCAACAACGGGATGTAGGCTGAGAGGACGCCATCACTGACGGCATTGATAAACCCAACGACCTTGTTCGTCTCATCATCAATCGCCAGCCAGACGCGATAGCTTCCCAGGAGTATCCGCAGATGGTCGGACGGCGACGGCGGATCGGGCCAGCCTACCCAGAACGCGCCATCAAGCTGGGCGGCAGTGACAGCCGTAACGTCATCGGTGTATCGAAGCATGTGCGACTCCGCTCACAAAGGCAAAGGACCGGCGTCGCCGCCGGTCCCGAATCTTACGTGGTTGACTATTGACTGGCGACTCGCGCTAGACGCCGCCCTGTAGCTGACGGATGTAGTTCACGAGATTCCAGATCTGCTCACCTTCGATGAGATCGCCGAAGGCCGGCATGAATGGTGGTAAGCCGTTGGTGACG
>JAUIIK010000241.1 GCA_030431755.1 Chloroflexia bacterium | reverse complement strand
CCGACCTTTTCGCTGCTCGTCGAACAGCTCGGCATTTCGCTTGTCGTCCTGGGGTTGATCAATACCGTCGGCGGCCTGACGTCCGTGACGACCGCCTTCCCAATCGGCGCGCTTTCGGATCGCGTCGACCGCGTATGGGTCATTCGTACCGGAATGCTGGGATTCATGGCAGCGACCGCCATGATTGCGCTGGCGGAGAACGAGCTGCCGCTGATCGCCGGTCGGATGTTGATCGCGGTGTCGGCCATCAGCGTCTTTCGCATCTGCGCGGCCCACCTTGGCGATGTCATCCCGCGCGAGCGACGCTCACTCGCCTTTGGCGCGTATGCGACGGCCCTCGGCGCGGGCGTCACCACCGGGGCGTTTATCGGGGGCTATCTTGGCGATCGCTTCAGTCTCGCGACCGCCTACTGGGTCGCCTCGGCGAGCGCCCTGGCCGGTTTTGGCGTGGCGCTGCTGCTGTTGCGGTCCCAGCGGTCTGACGGCGGCGCGGTGGTCGATAGAAACCTGCGGCGAGACTTCGGCGAGCTGATCACCAGCCGGCCGATGCTCCAGGTCTGTATCGTCAGCGCATTGGTAAGTTTCTCGTTCAGCGGCGCGATCACCACCTTCTTTCCGCTACGAGCGGATGAGCTGGGGCTGACGACGGCGCAGATCGGTGGCATCTTCGCGGCGCGTGGCGTCGTTTCGACACTGGCGCGGTTGCCAAGCGGGATCATCGCGCGCTATGCCGGCGAGAGCGCGATACTGACCTTCACGTTGGCGACCGAGCTGCTGGTCATGCTCGGGTTGTGGCAGGTCACGGAGATTGGCTGGATGTTCGTCATCCTGGGCTTCGAGGGCTTCGCCTATGGCGGCTTCATGGTCGCCAGCCAGACCTTTGTCACAAACAACGCCCGGGAGGCCATTCGTGGTTCGGCCATTGGCCTCTATGCGACGGCGACCGGGCTTGGCTCGGCGCTCGCGCCGTTGGTGCTCGGCCTCCTGGCGAATGCCGCGGGATTGGCCGCGATCTTCCCGGCGACGGCGCTGCTTGTTGCGGCAGGCTTGATCGGCGTCTATCTGTTGAAGTTGAAACCGCTGCCCGTGGCGGCGCAAGAGACGTAGAGGAGCAACTATGCAGATCAGTATTGACCAACTCCTGACAATCCGTTCGATAGGCGGGTCGGAGGAGCCGCATTGGTCGATGGACGGAACCGAAATCCGCTTCGTCTCGAACCTCGGCGACGGCCCCGAGATCTGGTCCATCCGGCACGACGGCTCGGGTCTGCGGCAGCTCACCGTCGGCATGGGCGGCGTCGGCCACCTGGCCGCGTTTATGCCCCGGCGCTCGCCGGTCTCCGATGAGATCGCTTACGTCAGCGACAAGTCCGGGGCCGACGAGCTCTGGCTCTGGCGCGGCGACGGTCTGCCGGACCGCCAGCTTACCCGGCTCGGCGCGCGCATCGAGGCCTTCGGCTGGTCGCCGGACGGCAGCGCCCTGGCCGTCACCTCCAGCGCCCGCGGAACGTTCGACATCTACCTTGTCGCCGCCGATGGGACGAGCCAGCAGCGCATCACCAACCACGATGACTACGAGGTGTACCCACAATTCACGCCGGATGGATCGCGCATCCTCTACGTCCGCCTGAACGCAGACTGGACAGACCACACCGTTGTGTCAATCGCGCTCGATGGCAGCGATGAGCGAGTGCTTGAGGCGGACACCAGCTTTTTCGACTACCACTATGGCCGTGAATTCGGCTATCCGTTGATCGCTCCGGATGGCTCGACCTACCTCTTCCGTTCGCACCGCAACGGCTGGGAGAACATCTGGCAGGCAGATGTCGACGGGAGCGGCGAGGCGCGGCCGCTGGCGGAGGCTAGCGCCGATCAGTACGACGCGGTCTGGTCGCCCGACGGCACAAAGGTCGCCTACATCGAAAACAGCGACGGCACGCTGGCGCTACGCATCGCCGAGCCCGATGGCGCGGGCGCGATTGATGGGTTTAGCCCGCGGCTCGGCTGCTACAGCAAGCCTGCCTGGTCGCCGGACGGACGCCTGATCGCGCTCCTCGGCGCGACGCCAACCGCGCCCAACACCCTCTGGGTGATTGACACGGAGACCGGCGCGCGCCGCCAGTTGACACAATCCGTGCCGGCCGGCATCGAGCAACACCTCGTCACGCCGGAGAAGGTGCGCTACGCCAGCTGGGATGGCCGGGAAATCAGCGCCTACGTCCTGCGGCCGCTAGAGCCGGAGGAGGGCGTGAAGTATCCGGGCTTGATGTTGATTCACGGCGGGCCGACGAGCCAGTACCGCGACACGTTCGACCCAATCGCCCAGTACTTCGCCCTCAACGGCTATGTTGTGATGATGCCGAACGTCCGCGGAAGCTCGGGCTATGGGCGCGAGTTCGAGGACCTGAACAACGGCGATTGGGGGCACGGCGACCTGCGCGATGCTATCGCCGGAGCGCGCTGGATGCAGACCCATATCCCGGAGATTGACCCGGACAGCACCGGCATCACCGGCACGAGCTACGGCGGCATCATGAGCATGGCCGCGACCGTCTGGACAGCGCCCGGCGTCTTCCAGGCAGCCGCGCCGATGTCGGGTTATTGCGACTTCATCTACATGGTTGGTGAAGAGGAGATCCGTCACAACAAGATGATGGACTACGAGTTCGGCAAGTTGCCGGGCGCAATCGATGTCTACCGCCGCTGCTCGCCGGTCTACTGGAGTCAGCAGGCCAGCGTGCCCTGTTTCATCATCCAGGGCGAGGGCGCGTATCCCGGCTCAACATCATCCAAGGACTTCGCGCTGGCGCTGGAAGCGGCCTATAAACCGTACTGGTACAAGGCCTACCAGGGTGAGACCTACTATGTCACCGGCCGCGACAACGTCAAAGCGATGCTCCAGGACATGCGCATCTTCTTCGACTTCTACCTGAAGGGCATCCCGCACCCACCGCTCGCCGAACGCGCCATCCACACCCGCCTGAGCGGCATCCTGCCCTACCGCTCCTGGCTCTCAACCGAACCCTTCAGTCCGCGAACGGATGGGCCACGGTATAGATAGGGAATAGGTTATAGGGGACAGGTTATAGCAGAAGTCTTGGCCGTCATTCTGCTGACCCCTGTAACCTATAATACGAAATCCAAGTAATCACTTCCCGGAAGCGAGGGC
>JAUIIK010000106.1 GCA_030431755.1 Chloroflexia bacterium | reverse complement strand
GACTTCCGCCACGTCAAACCCTTCAAACCGCTGACCGACTCCGAACGCGCCGAGCTCGTCGCGACGATGGATGCCGCGCATGCGACCTACATCGAACGTATCGACGCGCTCGACGAAGCGGCGCTGGCCCGCGCGAATACCGTCGGCGTCTGGTCGGGCAAGGATCTCATCGCCCACCTCGGTCACTGGCAGCAGGCGGCGATCGACCTCACCCGCGAGCTGGAACAGGACAGGCCCGGCAAGTGGCCCGGCGAGGACGGCAACAACATCAACGAATGGAACGAGGCCAAGGTCGCCGAGATGCAGACCGATGACCTCGCCACCGTCCGCGCCTACCAGCAGGCACGTTACGACGAGCTAAAGGCGCTGATGCAATCGTCGGAATTCGCCACCCGGTCAGCGGGCGTTGGGGCGACGGAGTTTCACTATGGTTTGCACAATGATGATTTTGATGCGCTGAAGTAGCAAGCAGCCGGCCGGGCGCAACGGTTGCCCCGGATTCATGCACTTCTCGAAATTAGGACTGACACCGCAACGTATCTGTCCTACAATGCGTTGGTTCTATGTTGAACGCTTCGATATTGGTGCGGGCAGCCCGAGTTTGCGTGCCCGTTGTTGTCCGTGCCTCGCGCGCGCTGTCCCCGGCGGCAGTTGCGATGATGACGGGATGGACGCATGCAAATCTCAAGGCGCAAGCTCTTGCGCGTAGGGACTGGCGCAGCCTTCGCCAGCGCGACCGGTGTTTTCTCGAACGGCGCACTTGCCCAGGCGCGCTCGGCGGGGAGTCTTCCGCGCGCGGGTGGTTTCTACGAAGCGGTCGATGAGCACCCCGCCGACATGGCCCTTGACTGGTACACGCTGGCGCTCGACCTGGCGCGCGATACGCCCGGCTTCACCCCGCCGGTCGTCGCGCGGGCTTTCGGCTATATGGGCGTTGCGCTCTACGAGACGCTCCAGCCGGGCCTGCCGGCGCCGGGTTCACTTGCCGGCCGCCTGAACGATTACACAGCGCCGGAGCTGGACTGGCCTCACTCCGTTGACTGGCGAGCCGCCGGGAACGCCGCCCTGGCGACGATCATTCGCCGGCTATTCCCAACAGCGCCCGCAGAGCTAGCCGCCCGCGTCGACGCGCTTGAGCAGTCGATCTATGCCGAACTGAGCGGTGGACGGGCGCGCATCCGCACCGAACCCTCGGTTGCCCTCGGCCAGGCCGTGGCGGAGCACGTCTTTGCCTGGTCGATGACCGACGGCGGCCACGAGGGCTACCTGACGAATTTCGCTGCGGACTACATCCCGCCGACAGGTGACGGACTCTGGGTCCCGACGCCACCTGGATTCCAGGCGGCGCTCCAGCCCTACTGGAGCGCGAACCGCCCCTTCGTTCTCGAGAGCGCCGACCAGTTCGATCCAGGGCCGCCGCCAGCGTATTCGACCGCCGAGGACTCGGCCTTCTATGCCGAGGCGTGGGAGGTCTACGAAGCGGTCAATAACCTCACGTCTGAAGAACGCGCAATCGCCATCTTCTGGGCCGACGATCCAGCCATCACTGCGACGCCACCCGGGCATTCGATATCAATAGCCACCCAGGTGCTCGCTTTGCTCGAATGGGATCTCGCCGGCGCGGCCGAGGCCTACCTGAAGTGTAGCGTCGCCGTCGCCGACGCGTTCATCTCTTGCTGGGCAACCAAGTACAAGTACAACCTGGTCCGGCCGATTACCTATATCCAGGAACACATCAACCCGAACTGGGGCAATCCGCTTCCAGTCGACACACCACCATTCCCGGAGTACACGTCCGGGCACTCGGTCCAAACCGGCGCCTTCGCTCAGGCCGCCCACGAGCTATTCGGTGACGTCTCCTTCACCGACCACACCCACGACGCAATCGGACTGCCGCCCCGCTCGTTCGACAACTGGCACGATCTGGCCGACGAGACCGCGATTTCACGGCTCTACGGCGGTATCCACTACCGCGCCGCGATCGACCGCGGCGTCGACCAGGGACTGGCTCTCGGCGCATATGTCGACGCGGTGCTCGACGGCACGCTTGAGGAGGAATAGGCGGTCTATCCGCGACCGCAAAATAAGCGTGCGTCGGTGTGTCGGGATGAAGTTCATCTCCACCTAGGTGCAGCCAGATATCACCGTTTCACGGTGAGGAAGTCCGGTCGCGTGTAGGGGCGTGGGACCCAGGGGATGCCCCTCACGCTCACGCCTGGAATCCGCGTACGTTCGCAGGCTGTGGATACCGGGCGTGAGGATCACCCTCCGGGTCCACGCCCCTACTGCTGTCGCTGGTTTCCTGCCATCGATTACCTGAGTCAGTACAAGGCGCTCGTAAGCGATGCACCCGAAATCTGAGCTACGCAGCGCCATGCATCTGACGCCACAGCAACAACCGTGGCATTCCGACGCAGGAGGGATCTTGCCGCGAGCGTGTCACATGCCGGCGCGACAGCACAGTGACCAAAAACGCTGTCGCGCCGGGGCACACTGACCGCAGAGCGCTAACGTTGCGTTCGAAGGTCCCGCGTGCCTCGGGATGCCACGGTTGTTGCTGGATCGCTGTCGGCGAATACGGATTGACGTGGCGCCATGGACATGGAGCATGCGGATCTACGCTCCGCCTCTGGTGCCTAACTTGACGCATGAAGGGTGAGATGAACTCCACCCCCCAACGATGCGCGGGGCGTGGCCACCCTCAGGGTGGGCTATTGTCATGCATGAGAGCAGTGCGGAAATCGCAACGGGCCGGATTCGTCCGGCCCGTTCGTGTGCGTTGCAGGTGTCGAGAATCCGGTCAGGCGCTGGCCTTGTACTCGATGGGCCGGTCATTGACCGCCATGAGTAGTGGGCTCGTGCCTTTATTGATGACATCGGCGTTGACGACGCACTTCCGCACGTTGTCCAATGACGGGATCTCGTACATGACTTCAAGCAGGACTTCCTCGATGGTCGTCCGCAGACCACGCGCGCCAGTCTTGCGCTTGCCGGCGTTCTGAGCGATCGCTTCCCGCGCGTCCTGAGTGAAGATCAGTTCAACACCGTCAAACTGGAACATGCGTTGGAACTGACGCACGATGGCATTTTTCGGCTCAACGAGAATCCGCATGAAATCATCGTGCGTGAGCTGGTCGATTGAGACGACGACCGGCAAGCGCCCGACAAACTCCGGGATCAAGCCATACTGCAAGAGGTCGTCGTGGCTGACCTCAGACAGCACCTCGGTCGCCTCCGCCGGCTGGAGCGGCCGGTTGCCGAAGCCCATCGCGCCGTCGTGGCCGAGGCGCTTGCGGACGACTTCTTCCATGCCCTCAAACGCGCCGCCACAAATGAACAGGATGTTGGTCGTGTCGATCTGGATGTATTCCTGGTGCGGGTGCTTGCGGCCGCTCTGGGGCGGCACATTCGCGACGGTGCCCTCCATGATCTTGAGCAGCGCCTGCTGGACGCCCTCGCCGGAGACATCGCGCGTGATCGACGGGTTCTCGGCCTTGCGCGAGATCTTGTCGATCTCGTCGATGTAGATGATGCCGCGTTCGGCCCGGGCAACGTCGCCAGCGCTCTGGATCAAGCGCAGCAGGATATTCTCGACATCCTCGCCCACGTAGCCGGCCTCGGTAAGCGCCGTCGCGTCGGCAATCGAGAAGGGCACATCGAGAATCTTCGCCATCGTCTGGGCCAGCAGCGTCTTGCCGCAGCCAGTCGGGCCGATCAGCAGGATATTTGACTTCTGGAGTTCGACCTCGTCGGCGCTTTCAAGCTGCGCCGAGATGCGCTTGTAGTGGTTGTAGACCGCGACGGAGAGGATCTTCTTGGCGCGGTCCTGACCGATCACGTAGTCATTGAGGCGCTCGTAGAGCTCTTTCGGCGGGAGCATCTTGCCGATGCCCGGCTCGTTCTCCTGGACCGGCTGGTCTTCTTCTTCGATGATCTCTCGACAGAGCTGGACGCACTCGTCGCAGATGTATACCGACCCTGGACCGGCAATGAGGCGTCGGACCTCTTCCTGGCCCTTGCCACAAAACGAACACCGGTAATGCACTCGTCCGCCACGCGTGCTGCTCATGCGTCGCCCTTTTCTACCAACTCGGGAATCCTGGCTCTCGCCTACTCATCAGTGTCGTCATCGGAGCCGGCAGACCCATTCTGCTCGGCGGCTCGCATCTCCTTGAGCTTCTCGATCTTGGGAGACTCGAGCACATGGTCAACCAGGCCATACTCGACCGATTCCTCGGCCGTCAGGTACTTGTCGCGTTCGGTATCTAGCTTCACCTGTTCGCGCGACTGCCCGGTGTGCAACGCCATGATGTCGATCATGCGGTTGACGACCTTCATCGTCTCTTCGGCCTGCACCTCGAGGTCGGCAATTGCGCCCCGGAAGCCGGACGAACCCTGGTGGATCAACACCTTCGAGTTCGGCAACGCATAGCGCTTGCCGGGAGCCCCAGCCGCCAGCAGTACGGCCCCCATGCTGGCCGTCAAACCGCAGGCGTAGGTCCGTACGTCGGCGTTGATCGACTGCATCGTGTCGTAGATGAATAGTCCGTGGTAGACGCTGCCGCCGGGCGAGTCGATGTACATCATGATGTCTTGCTCGGGATTGTCATGGTCGAGGAAGAGCAACTGGGCGCTGATGAGGTTCGCAATCTGATCGTCGACGCCGGTCCCGAGCATGATGATGCGGTCGCGGAGCAGGCGCGAATAGATGTCATAGGCGCGCTCGCCACGGTTCGTGCTTTCGACGACCATCGGCACGAGATTCTGTGGGTCGGGTCCGCGTGAGTACCAGTTCATGTGTCGCTACTTCCTAGTGTGCCTAACGTATGCGGATAGTTGTCGGCTTATCGCAGCCGGACCAGACGGCTAGCTTGTGCTCTCTTCGGAGTCGTCATCGTCGGCGGCTTCATCAGCAGCGTCCGCGGAAGCTGCATCCTCGTCCTCGTCACCGTTAGCTACCGGCTCGGCGGCGTCTGTGTCGTCTGTCTCTACTTCGTCCGCGTCGGCGGCCTCAGCGCTCGCTTCGACGCCCGCGTCCGCATCGGCGGCATCGTCGATGTCCTCATCGGCAGCCGCCTCGAATTCGTACTCATCTTCTTCATCGGCCTCGACCGGCTCGGGGTTCTCATCGGCTTCGAGCAGCTCCGCGCCGGGCCCTGAGATCGCGCCGTTGCCGGCGGTTCCCAGATCGACAACCAGCTCCATCAGCTTGCGGTCGTGCAGCTCGTTCTCGAGCATGCCGCGGAAGTATTCGGATTCGTAGAGCGACCGCATCTGTTCGGGGTTGGGGCGGCCGGCGACGAGCTTGTCGATCTCGGCGTCGATGTCTTCCTGGGTGACTTCAAGCCCCTCGGCCTTTGCAACCTCTTGCAACACCAGGGTATTCCGCACGCGGTCGCCGGCGCTCTCGCCCAGGTCATGACGCAGGTCGGCCGTCGTCTGGCCGTTCGAAGCCAGATAATCCTCAAATTCAACGCCCTGCTGGGCGAGCCGGGTGCGCAGCTGTGTTACCTGATCATCGATCTCGGACGCGATGAGCGTCTCCGGCACGTCAACCTCCGAGAGCTCGACAATCGCGTCGACGATCTCGTTGAAGACCTCGCTGCGCGCCAGCCGGGCTTTGTTGCGGAGGACATCTTCCTCCAGCGCCTCGCGCATCTCAGCCAGCGTCTCGAACTCGCCGACCTGTGCCGCGAACTCGTCATTCAGCTCGGGCATGTCGCGCGTTCGGATCTTTTTGAGCGTCAGGGCATAGCGCAGCGTCTTGCCGCGCATGTTCGGCCGCACCGACTCGTCGTCCTCTTCAAACGCCAGCGTCAACTCGGAGGACGTGCCGGGCAACATCATCTTCATCGCTTCAACCAGTGAATCGAAGAGATTGCTCTCGCCGATGATGAAAGTCGCGTCCGTGGCCGGGTCCTGGAAGTGGTCATCGCCCTCATAGACTTCGAGGTCGATCGTCACTTCGTCGCCCTCCTGCGGCTGCCGCTCCTCTTCAATATCGACCCACTCGGCGTGGTTCTTGAGCAGCAGGTCGATCTCCGTCTCGACATCCTCGTCCTCAAGCGCCACCTCGCGGGTTTCGACGCTGACGGACTTGTAGTCGCCTAGCTCAACAGCCGGGAAGACCTCGACGAGCACCTTGAAGGCGATTGGCTCCTCGTTGTAGATGTCGACCGCAGGCTCGGCAATCGGTTGCAGCTCTTCCTGCTCGAGCGCGCGCTGGTAGAGATCGTCCATCATCGTGCGGCCAGCCTCGGCGACGATCGCGTCGCGGCCAACCATACGCTCGATGATGTGGCGCGGGGCCTTCCCTTTGCGGAAGCCAGGAATGACAGCATCCCGAGACAGTTCCCGCATAGTCTTGTCTACCGCAGTCGCAAACTCATCGGCGTCCGCCGCGATATCAATCGCAACAACACTCTTGGGCATCCGGTCAACTGTGATCTTCACGTACGCTTACCTCAAAGGGATCTACCTGTCGATTAACTCCAGCGAGTATAGCAAAGCAGGGTCAGTTCTCCCCTGAATGCACGGCATTTAGGACCATCTTTCGCGGTGGTGACGGCTGGTAGAATCGACGGCGAATCGTCTCCGCAGGTAGCCGCCGGCCAGATCGTCAGGCCGCGTACCATCGACCGCAACAGCAAGCCTTGGAGCGCCATGTCGCACCCGCGTCTGCCAGGCAACGAGCCTAACTCCTGTTCCGCTACCGAGCCGGACTTCAGCGCTTTCGAAGCGTTCATGCGGCGCGCCCGGATCGAGGACTGCGAGCTTGTGCCGTGGGGCTCGAACTACACCTTTGCCGTGCTCCTCAGCGATCCGGCAGAGGACCATCCGGAGGCGCTCGCCATTTACAAGCCCGTCGCCGGCGAGATCCCGCTCTGGGATTTCCCGCCCGAGACGCTCTACCGGCGCGAGTACGCCGCCTACAGCCTCTCACAGCGTCTCGGCTGGCACTTCATCCCGCCAACGGTCATCCGCGACGGCCCGCACGGGCCGGGCACGATGCAGCAGTACATCGAGGCGGAAGAGGAAGACCACTACTTCGCGTTCCGCGACGATTGCCGCGACGAGCTAGCGCGCATCGCCGCCTTCGACATCATCGCCAACAACGCCGACCGCAAGGCCGGGCACGCGCTACGTGACGCCGAAGATGGCCGCATCTGGGGCATAGACCACGGCCTGACATTCAACATCGAACCGAAGCTGCGGACCGTCATCTGGGACTTCCAGCTCGAACCGGTGCCCGGTCACATTCGCGCCGACATCCGGCGGGTCGCTAACGACGCCGAGCTGGCGCGGGAGCTCGGCAAGCACCTGTCGCCGCACGAGATCCGGGCCTTCCAGATGCGCGCAACGAGCTTCGTCCGGCAGGGCGTCTACCCGCCGTTGACGTCGCGTCGCAGCATCCCCTGGGGTTGGTAGCAGCTAGCTTTCGAGCGCTCCGGCCCCACGCAAGAGATCCAATGTCAGATCAAGCGGCAGACCGTGGCGGATCATGCCGTCACGCCCGACGACGGTTTCGGAGGCGAAGAGCGCTGAGATCACCGCCTCTTCGGTCGCTTCGACGACTGCCTGGAAGAGCGCGTTGATCAACGCACCAGTCTCGACGACCTGCTGTACCTCCAACAGGTGGCCGGCTGGTTCATGCGGGATCTTCGGGTTGGTTGAGAAGGCGATGATGAAGTCGCCGCTACCGTGGCCGGCGATCGAGCCGGTCCGCGCCAGCCCGAGCGGCGCGCGCCGGGCCATCCGTCGCAGCGGCCGGTCGAGCATTGGCGCATCGGTCGCGACGACGACCATGATCGAGCCCGATTCCGGTTGCTCCGGCACGGGCTCCCAGCCGCGCAGCTCACGGCCGACCGGCACGCCGGCGATCACAAGCTGCTCGCGCTGGCCGAAGTTCCCGAGCACCAGCACGCCAACGGCATAGCCACCGAGCTGCTCCGGCAGCACGCGCGACGCCGTACCGATGCCGCCCTTGAAGCCATAGAGCACCATCCCGGTGCCAGCGCCAACGACGCCCTCGGCAACCGGGCCGGATGTGGCAGCCGCGAGCGCGCTCAGGACATGCGCCTGCGTCACCGGCCGGCCCTGGAGATCGCTCAGCTGGCCGTCGTTGCACTCACCAACTACCGGGTTGAACGAAGATGTCCGAATGCCAATGTCAGGGTTCTGCTCGAGGGCGTGTTGGACCAGCCCATCAGCAACCAGCCCGACGTTCAGCGTGCCGGTCAACCCAACTGGGCTTTCGAGCACCCCAAGCTCGTCGATCTGCGGGAATCCGACGCTCTTGCCGAAGCCGTTCATCACAAAGGTTGCGGCTGGAACCTTCTCCCTGAAGACATTGCCCGGATGCGGCTTGATGACGGTCACACCGGTGCGAAACGGTCCGCTCCCCGGCTGCAATGGGCCTTCCCCGCGAATGACCGTCTCATGACCAACGAGCACCCCGTCGAGGTCAGTAATCGCATTGTGCAGTCCCGGCGACAAGCCGCCGAGTAGCAGGCCAACATCTCGCGGCCGTGGTCGCTTCGCTGCCATGACCAACTCCCATCGTTGAATCGGCGGCTCCCGTGGCGTCTAGGTCGAACGCAGCCTACCGCGCCGGGCCGCGTTCTGGCGCCGCACGGCGCGCGAATCGGCAAACAACCAGACAAGCACAACACCGGCGACGAAGCCGCCGATGTGCGCGAAAAACGCGGTGCCGCCTTCAAACGTGTCAACGCCCAACGACGCATAGCCACTCGCCGCCTGGATGAGAAACCAGAAGCCGATGACGACGATGGCCGGCATTCGAAAAATCAGCGGCACGATAATGAGCAGCGTCGCCACCCGCACCATGCCGCGCGGGAAGAGCACGACGTATGCCCCCATCACGCCGGAGATAGCGCCACTCGCGCCGATGATCGGGATCGTCGACTCACGGTCGAGCATGATCTCGGTTATACTGCCGGCAACGCCGCAGAGCAGGTAGAAGAGCAAAAACCGGATATGCCCCATCGCGTCTTCGATATTGTCGCCGAAGACCCAGAGGAAGAGCATGTTTGCGCCGATGTGCAGGAACCCGCCGTGCAGGAACATCGCAGTGAGCAGCGTCAGCAGCACCGGCGGGCCAATCGCCGGCGGCAGATCGGTGAAATGCGTGATCTCGAAAGGCGTTGCGCCCCAGCCATAGACGAAGCGCGTCAGCTCATCATCGGCGCGGGTGATCTGATAAAAGAACGCGGCGAGATTCGCGAGAATCAACGCCGCGACAATCAGATGGGGTCGTTGGACGCCGCTGTCATCGTCACCGATCGGAAGCAGCGCACTCCCGATCATTCGCCGGCACGCACCCCCGGCAGGTTCCCGGTGATCTGCGCCCGCAGGCGCTCACGCAGATCAGCCCCGGAGCTCGGCGCGAAGAGCATGCCGAGCGCAAGGCCGATCGTGAAGAATTTCGCCCCGGCACGCAAACGGCCAATCATAGCGTTCCTCCCCGGGCAGGCGCGCCGCCCGCCCTATTGCGGTTCGTCTTTGCGTTCGTCCTCCACGGCATCGGCGACTGCGTCGGCCACGCCGCCCGCGCTTTCCTCGATGAGCGTATCGGCCTCGTCAGCCGCATCATCAGCCGCCGCTACGGCTTCGTCAGCCGCGTCCGCCAGCGTTTCCGCTACATCGTCTGCCTGCGCCTCGGCGTCGCCCAGCGTCACCGGCAGTGGCGAACGGTCGATCATCTCAGTTGCGCGCGCTCGCGCGGATTGCACGACATCCCCGGGCGCGGCATTGCTGGCGGCTTCCCGCAGCTGCCCGGTGCGCTCCGAGGCGGCGTCGCGCATCGACATGGCGCGTGCGCGCAGGTCATCGACCGGCATCTCCTGCATGCGCGCCTTCCAGCGTTCGCGCGTCTCCCCGCCGGCGCGGGGCGCCATGGCCAGGGTTGCGAGCGCGCCGGCTACCGCGCCAATGACGACACCGGCCATGAAGGCGAAATCGTGACGGCTCTCTTCGCGTTTCATCAACGCACTTCTCCTCTACATCCCCCGGGAAATCGCTTCGCGCCGACAACGCGAACCACTCAGGCAGCAAAGCCACTTACCCATCGTAGCAAGAACGGGCCCACGCAAGCCATGTGTTAGGATGCCGCCGGGCGGGGGCCGTAGCCAGGGAGTAAGAGAAGCTAGATGAATATCCACGAGTATCAGGCGGCTGAATTGATGGCCCAGCAGGGCATCCCGACGAACGCCGGGGTTGTCGCGACAACGGCCGCGGCCGCCGGCAACGCCTTCGACCAGCTGGCCGGGGCATCCGGCCTTGTCGCGGTCAAGGCGCAGGTCCACACCGGCGGACGCGGCAAAGCCGGCGGCATCAAGCTGGCCCGGTCGAGCGTCGAGACCAGCGAGGCTGCCAGCGCCATCCTCGGCATGGACATCAGCGGTCACACCGTTGGTAAGGTGCTCGTCGCGCCCGGCGTCGACATCGCCCGCGAATACTACCTGGGCGTCATCCTCGACCGCGCTGCGCGCGGCCTGACGATCATGGCCTCCGCCGAGGGCGGCGTCGAGATCGAGGAGGTGGCCCGCGTCAGTCCAGAGAAGATCGTCCGTGTCACCGCCGATCCACTGCTCGGCTTGCTCGACTACCAGATCCGCGAAGTCGCCTTCGGCCTGAAGATCGAGCCCCAGTTGATGTCCGGCTTTAGCAACATCCTGCGCGCGCTCTACGACACCTTCGTCGCCAACGGCGCGTCGCTGGCCGAGATCAACCCGCTCATCCTCACGAGCGACGACCACTGGCTGGCGCTGGACTCGAAGATGACCATCGACGACAACGTTCTGCCATACCGGCCAGACCTCGAAGAGCTGCGCGATCTCGATATCGAGAACGCGACCGAACTGCGCGCGAAAGCCAACGGCATCTCCTTCGTCAAGCTCGACGGCAACATCGGCTGCGTCGTCAATGGCGCGGGGCTGGCGATGGCCACGATGGACGCGATCAAGCTCTTCGGCGGCGAGCCGGCCAACTTCCTCGATGTCGGCGGCGGAGCGACGGCGGATCAGGTGGCGCTGGCCCTTGAGCTGGTGCTCGAAGACGACGCGGTGGAAGCGATTCTCGTCAACATCTTCGGCGGCATCACCCGCGCCGACCTGGTCGCCGAAGGCTTCGTCGAAGCCCGAGAGCGCGTTGAGGTCGACGTGCCCGTCGTCATCCGGCTCGTCGGCACCAATCAGGCAGAAGGCCGGGAGATCCTCGCCAACGCCGGCATCAGCACGGTCGAATCGATGGCCGAGGCAGCTCAAGCCGCCGTCGCGGCAGCATCGGGCCACTAACCCACTGGATAGCAGGGAGCAAGCATGAGCATATTGGTCGATTCCGATACCCGCCTGCTCGTCCAGGGCATCACCGGACGCGAAGGCACATTTCACGCGGGGCAGATGATCGAGTACGGCACGCAGGTCGTCGCCGGCGTCACGCCGGGCCGCGGCGGCGGTTCTGTCCACGGCGTGCCCGTCTTCGACACCGTCTCCGAGGCGGCCCGCGAGTCCAGCGCAAATGCTTCGATCATCTACGTTCCGGCGCGTTTTGCGCCCGACGCCGTCCTCGAAGCGGCCGATGCCGGGATTCCATTGATCATCTGCATCACCGAGAACATCCCGGTCAACGAGATGATCAAGGTCCGCGCCCACGTCAAATCGAAATGCGCGCGACTCATTGGCCCGAACTGCCCCGGCCTGATTACCCCCGGCGAAGCCAAGGTCGGCATCATGCCCGGATATATCCACAAGCGCGGCCGGGTTGGCCTCGTCTCGCGCTCCGGCACGCTGACCTACGAGGTCGTCTGGGCGCTGACGGAAGCTGGGTTGGGTCAGACCTCGGCCGTTGGCATTGGCGGCGACCCGATCAACGGCACTTCGTTCATCGACGTGCTGGAGCTCTTCGAGGCCGACGACGAGACCGAAGGCATCGTGCTCCTCGGCGAGATCGGCGGCTCGGATGAGGAAGAGGCCGCCGCCTACATCGCAGAACATGTCAGCAAACCGGTCTCAGCCTTCATCGCCGGACGCACCGCGCCGCCCGGCAAGCGCATGGGCCACGCCGGCGCGATCATCTCCGGCGGCGCTGGAACCGCCGAGAGCAAGATCGAGGCGCTCGAAGCAGCCGGCGTTGCCGTCGCTGACCGGCCCGCCGCAGTCGCCGACTTGATGGCGAAACAGCTCGCGTAGCCAGCGTATGCCGCGCTGCCGGATCAGTCTGCTTCGGGAATCACCGCCACGACTTCGACCTCGAAGCGGACCTCCGGCGACCCGAGCTTCGTTATGACAAGCCCCGTATGCGGCGGCCGGTGGTCGCCGAAGTACTCGCGCCGGATGTCGGTGATCGCCTCGATCTCGTCTGCGTCAACGTAGTAGGTTGTGACCTTCACGACATGCTCGAAGCCGGTCCCGGCTGCGTCGAGGATAGTTCGCAGGTTCTCGAAAGCCTGCCGTGCCTGCGCCGCAGGGTCGAACGGACCGACCAACGCGCCACTCGCATCCCGCCCGACCTGACCGGCCACGAATAGCAGATTGCCGGTACGCGCGGCGTGGTCGTAGGTCAACGCCCGATGCATGCCATTCGGTTGAATCAGTTCCACCAGCGGCTCACGTTCTGCCATTGTTCTCCCAATTCAATCGCTACACCCCACTTGGTTGCATAATGTCTGGCTACAAATCGTAATGAAATCGCGTAAAGAACCGCTGGCCTCCAAGCGACTCCCATGACACACATCCCGATCCGATCCTGGCATCCCACCGTGGCATCCCGACGCAGGAGGGATCTTGCTGCGCGTGCCACCCGCCGGCGCAGGAGACGGTGAACGACCGGGCTGTAGCGGCTGTGGCTGTCCTCCACGGAGCGCGGCGCTGGCGGTCGGAGATCCCTCGGGCGCAAAGCCTTCCTCGGGATGCCCGGTTCGGAGCGGGATGTTAGCAATCAGCAGTGCTTGGTGGCGTACAGCAGCGAGACCGGGCCTAGTCTTCCTGCCTTGCAGCTTTGATCAAGGACGGGTGAGTTCATCTCCGCCCCTACGATCCGTTAGACACGGCAAACCTTCTGGTCGAGCGGTTGCCGCAGGCTGGCACAGGCTCATGCCTGCCCGGCCTGAACTCGAAGGGCCTCAAGGGCCGAACGATACCGCGACCTGTGGTCGACACCCGCACCCGGACTGGCTCCTAACACGGCGCGTTGCACCGCCTTCCGGGCTAGCGCGCCAAGCGCCTCCGGCGGCTGGCCAAGCCGCTTGGCGGGTCCACCGTCATCCCCCGCGATGTCACGCAATGTCGCCTGACGACCGTGGCGCGCGACGATATGCCCCGCCCCATCCGCGCCTGCGATGATCGCCCGACGCACGGCGAATGCGAAGTCATCGATCGTCGTCCAGTCGAACGGCGCAGTTCCGAGCTCGCCACTGAGATCAAAGAACTGGAGCGCCCGCGCGAGCTTTGCAAGCTCGCAGTCCGGCGTGAGCAGCAGCGCCGACTCGACCTGCCGCAAACGCGCCTGACCAGAACGCTCGAAGTCGATCTCCGCCAACGCCCGACCGACAGCCGGCTGCTGCACGCGCACGGCGACGTCTGCCTCCACACGTGCATCCGAATCGCCATCGACGACCAAACTTCCGCCGATGCTCAGGACAGCGCGTAGCTGTCGCACGATGTCGGTTGGCTCGCCGGTCACGCTCACGCGCCGCTGGCTCGACGGCGAGTTGTAGATTTCCGTCAGGTCGTGAAAGGCCGTGAAGTGCCGGTAGCGAAACATGCGGCGCAGTTCGGCACGGGCGATGCCCAGCCCCAACCGGTGCGAGACGCCTGCCGCCGGCAGCTCGAAGTCGAGCTCGTCCACAAGCTCGCAGCGGTCCGGACCGGCGTCGCGGAAGAGATGGTGTTGCCGCCAGTGCTTGAAGGGCCCCTTCGCCTGGCGGTCGGAGAACAGCCGGCCCTCGTCGAATTCCTCGTGCACGGCGACCCAACGCACGCTCACCGGACCAAACTGGAGTTGCATCTCACGCACGTCGCCTGGTCTGACTGAACCAATGACGCGCACCGTCTCGACTTGCTGCCAGGGCGGCGTGAGACGTTCGAACATGCCAGGTCGCAGGAATACCTCCCAGGCGAACTCCCGCGGCACGCCGACGATGCTGCGGAAGCGCACATGCTCAATCATTGACACGCGTCCGCGTGGCTCGTCTGGCAACTCTCTTGCTACCGGTGGTATCAATCAATGCCGTAACCTATACTACAGCTTGAATTACAGCGTTTGCCCGTGCAGGAGTTTCGATGGCTGCCGACGAGAAGAACTCAGGACCACATACGATTGGCCAGGTCGTCGCACAGCTCTCGGCTGAGTTCCCTGATGTCACCCATTCTAGCCTGCGCTTTCTCGAACGCGAAGGGCTGATCTCCCCCGCCAGAACCGCCGGCGGTCATCGGCTCTTTCCCGACGACCAGGTCGAACGGGTGCGCCGCATCAAAACCTGGCAGCGACAGCGGCTCTCGCTCGACGACATCCGCCTGCGACTCGACGCGGCCGACCGGTTGCCCGACCTCTCCAACCTCGCCGACTCCGTGCTAGCGCACCTCATCGCCGGCCGGCGGCGCGATGCAAGCAAGATCATTCTCGACGCCGACGAAGCAGGCGTCTCGCTTGAAGCGCTCTTCGACAGCGTAATTCGGCCGGTGCTTGAAGAGACCGGCGACCGCTGGGAACGTGGTGAGCTCACCGTCGGCCAGGAAAAAGAGATCTCGGCCTTCATGCGCGACGTCATCGCCCAGCTCAGCCCGCGCAACGTGCAGCCGGGCCAGCCGCGCGGTCCGATCGTTGTCGCCGCCTGCGTCGAGGGCGAGGATCATGAGCTGGGCCTGGCAATGATCTCGGCGCTGCTCCGCCGCCATGGTTGCACCGTCTACTACCTCGGCGCGAGCGTGTCGCCCGCCTTCCTGATCGAGCGTATCCAGGCCCGCCGGCCCGACGCCGTGCTCTTGAGCGTTGTCCAGGGCCGTTGGCTCGGCAATCTTGAAATGACGATCGCCGAGATCCGCGCCGCGCGGGCGCTTGCCTTCCAGCCCAGGATCATCGTTGGCGGCGCAGGAATTCCAAATGGTTGGGCCAGCAGTGACGAAGACCTCACGCGTATCGCAGGCCTGCACACCCTCTCCGACACAGTGACAAAGCTTGAAGAGACCATTCGCGACGGCGTTGGCTCGAACTAGTGCTCTGTTACTCATGAAGTGAAGGGGTTATCCAACCTCACCAGGCAACTCAACCGTAACGAAACTGTCATTTCGAGAGGAGCGAGAAATCTCAGTTTTGCGCCAGAGCAACGTCAGACTGAGATTTCTCTCGCTGGTCGAAATGACAAGCTCGATGCTTGTTGAGTCATCCGGGAAGCCGCAGTATGTCGATCAAATCATGTGTCACAGAACACTAGGGCAGCTCGAGCCCGTAGCGCTCCAGCGTTGGCCCGTCCGCGAGTAGCTCAGCCACCGGGCCGTCCGCCACGATCCTGCCCGCTTGCATGATGAGCGCCCGCGTCGCCGAGTCGCGGGCAAAGCGCATGTCGTGCGTTGCAAACAACAGCGTTTGCGGCAGGGAATCCAGGAGCTCGATCAACTGTCGCCGGGCCGCCGGGTCGAGACCTGCCGTCGGCTCATCGAGGACGAGGATCGACGGCTCCATCGACAGGACGGTCGCCAGCGACACGCGTTTGCGCTGGCCGAGGCTGAGGTGGTGCGGCAGTTTGTCGGCGACATCGCGCATACCGACCGCCGCCAAAGCCCGGTCGACACGCCGCTCAATCTCATCCCGGTCCAGGCCCATGTAGAGTGGGCCGTAAGCGACATCGTCCCAGACGGACGGCGAGAAAAGCTGGTCATCGGGGTTCTGGAAGACGAAGCCGACCTGTGCCCTGATCTCACCGACCGTCGCGTCCGTCAGCTCGTGGCCGAGGATGCGGATCTGCCCCGTCCCGCGCAGAATCCCGTTGAGGTGCATCAGTAGCGTCGACTTGCCCGCGCCATTCAAACCCATCAACGCCACGCGCTCGCCCGCCTCGACGCGAAGCTCAATGCCATCGAGGGCGGCCGTGCCGTCGGGATAGTTGTAGTGGAGCCCCGCAATCTCAATAGCGCTGACCCGGGCGCTGCCGGTGGCTGTCGGGACGGACGGTTGAAACGTCGCCAGCTCAGACGAGGACATAGACCACGATTCCAGCAAAGGCACTGAGACTGCCAAGCAGCATGAGCCAATCGAATGTGTCAGGTGAATGTTCGGCGCGCACCGTCCGAATCGTCCCGTCATAGCCACGGGCAGCCATTGCGACGTAGACGCGTTCGCTGCGCTCGTAGCTCCGCAGGAAGAGCGTCCCCACCATGCGCCCCAGCACACCGGCGCGCCACCCCACCGACCGGCCGGCATGCAGGTTGACACGCGACGCGCTCCGGCTCTCTCGAGCGCGCAGCATACGCTGGCCTTCCTCGGCGATCACGAAGAGGTAGCGGTACATCAACATGATCGTCGACGAGAGCAAGCGTGGCACTCGGAGGCGTTCGAGGGCGCGCAACAGCGCCTGCGGCGGCGTCGTGCCAACCAGCGTCGTTGCCATTAAGACAGCCAGCATGGCCTTCAGAACGATGCTCGCGACCGCGACAAGGCCAGCGGTCGATGCGGTCCAGCCAAACAGCGGGAGCGTGAAGAGCGTCTCGCCCGGCCGGGTGAAGATGAGCGGAACCGCCGCCGCGACGAACGGCAACGCCAACCCGGCGCGCCGGAGGTAGAACCCGACCGGTAAACGGCTCAGGACCATGAAGGCGCCGACGACGAGTGCGAATGCCCCGAACGCAAGCCAGTTGCCCTCGGGCGTCAGCGTCACGGCGAAGGCCGCGCTGACCGTGACAACGAGCTTGATCCGGGCATCACGCCGATGGAGGAAGCTATCTCGTGCCTGGTACCGCTCGGCAGTGAGCCATGCCGGCAAGCTCAATGGCCGGCCCCCGGGGAAGCAAGCGTTCTATCGGAGTCGCCGCCGTCGTCGCGTCCGCGCCGCAGATAGCGCGGTCCGTAGCCGATAACGAATCCGACGCCCGCCACAATGGCGACGCCGATGATACCGGCCAGCACGGTGGCAACACCTTCGTTCTCGACGCCGGGAACCGCATAATCCGGGATGATGTCGTAGGACGAGTCCTCGGCGTCCTCGATGAAGCCATTGTCCTCGGCCACACGCTCCAGCCCATCGGGACTCCCCGACGCAAATGGGCTAAAGAGCGTGACAACGACGGCAAGCGCCAGTCCAACGCCAATCAGCGCCAGCCAGCCGTTTTCGTCCAGCGTCTCGATGCCGAGTTCGGCGGCTTTCCTGGCCTTGGATCCGGCGCCCGGCCCGGCCACCAGGTAATCGGTTTTCCGCGACACCGACCCCG